>NZ_LJGW01000266.1 GCF_001751255.1 Streptomyces nanshensis
GTGCGCCGGCGGCGGGGTCCCCGCCGCTCGCGGGCCCGTCCTCGGACACGCTCCCCGGTCCGCCGCCCGCGACCGGCCGGTCCTGCTTCTGCTTGGGCGAGGAGCGCTGCGCGATGAAGGCGCCCAGCAGCACGACCGCGCCGCCGAAGAGCTGTACGGGAGCGAGGTGTTCGCCGAGCAGGACCCACGCGAGCACCGTGGCGATGACGGCCTCCAGACATGCGACGACACCGGCGACCTGCGGGGAGAGCCTGCGCACCGAGACGACCCCGGTGAGATACGCGGCGACCGTCGCGATCAGCACGATCCAGCCCACCAGCACCAGGGCCGGCACCGCCGTACCGTCCAACGACGCCTGCCCGGCGAGCACATGCCACCGCATCTCCCACGGCCGTGCGAACACCGTCAGGACGAGGAGGCCGGTCAGCAGCCCGTACGCGATCACGCCCAGCGGGTCCGGGGGCCGGCGGCCGTCGGTGCCGTCGCTGCCGTGGTCGGACAGCACGAAGTAGCCGACCTGGCAGCAGGCCGCGCCGAGCGCCAGCAGCATCCCCGCCAGATCGAGCGTGAGCCCCGACCAGACGCGGACGACGCAGGCCAGTCCGCACACGGCGAGGACGACGCCGACGCCCGCGGCCCGGCTCACGGGCCGCCGCTGTACGAACCGCACCCAGCCCAGCACCAGTACGGGGGCGAGGTACTCGATGAGCAGGGCGACGCCGACGGGGATGCGCGAGAGCGCCGCGAAGTAGCACGCCTGCACACCGGCGACGGCCAGCAGCCCGAACCCCAGGAGCAGACCCGGACGTTCGCGTACGAGCGCCCGGTGCCGCCAGGCCAGCGGCAGCAGCACGCAGGCCGCGCCCGCGATCCGCAGCCAGGTCACATGCAGCGGCTGGAGCCCGGCCTCGATCAGGGGTTTCGCCGCGGGGCCCGCGCCGCCGAACGCGAAGGCGGAGAGCAGGGCGAGCGTCAGTCCGAGACCGCGGACGCGGGCAGGCGCGGCCGGCTGCGTGGAGTCGTGCATGCCGTCATCATGTCAACCGCGTACAGGAGTGTCATCCCTTATACGCCTGACACCCCTGGGTGCCCGGCGCCTCCCCGCTCCCGCGCACCGGCGGCGGCCGGACGCCGCCGCGGGGCCGATGTACGCGCCGCGGCGGGCGTTCCGCTCCGGGTTCCGGTCGCGGTTCCGGTCGCGGTTCCGACAGCCGTTCCCGTCCCGGTTCCGGCTCCGGCGGCGGCAGTTGGCGTGGACTTTGCTCCGCGTCCCGTACGGGGCCCGGCCGTAGCCGTCGCCGCGACGAGCCGCAGGGCGATCCCCCGTACGTCCACGCCCGACGTACGCAGCACCTCCGCCGCACGGCAGCCCGGGTCGGCGAGAAGACCGGCGAACAGATCGACGCACTCCGCCCGCGCCGCACCGCGTGCCGCGACACGGTCCAGCGCGAAGGTCAGCGCCCGTGCGGCGGCGGGCGACCAGCCGTGCGGCGAACCCGCGTCCGTACGCCCGGAGTCGGGGACGGAGCGGGGAGGGGATCCGGCGCCGCGCCGTACGGGCCGCCGGGAGCCCTCCTCCACGGAGTGCCGCCAGCGCAGCCCGTAGCCGATGGAGCGCTGTGCGAGATACGCCAGCAGCCGCGCGGTACGCGGACCGCCGCCGTCGAGGAACTCCCGTACGGCCGGGTCCGCTTCGAGCAGGCTGTGCAGCAGATGTGCCGTGTCCACCTCGCGGTCGCCGCCGCGCGAGGCCCGCCGGCGCGCGGTCGCGACGACGGCTTCGAGCTGCTCGCTCAGCCGTCCGTCGGCCGCCGCGCCGGACATACCGGGCGTGCGGGGCGCATCGATGTCCACGGCACCACCACATCATCGTCACAGTCGCCGCGCATCACCACGGCGGGGCATATGCGTGTACCCCGGCGGGAGGTCTGCCGCGCGTGCCGTCTCCTCCTTGAGAAGGAGGACGGGTTGGAGAGCCCCCCAGGGGGTAGCCGGGAACCGAACGCCCGGCAGGTCGCGTCTCGTACTCCAACAGCCCCTCCTACGGCAGCACTTGGAGAACTTCATGGCTCCTCACCATGCACGCTCCTTACTCGCCGCTCTGGCCCTCGGTGCGGCTGTGACCGTCAGCGGATGCACCGCGGGCTCCGATTCCTCGTCCAACTCGCCCGCGACGGTGGACGGTTCGGGCTCCGGGTCGCACTCGAAGTCCGGCTCCGGCTCCGACTCCGGGTCGGCAGCCTCGCCGCACCCGTCCGACGACGGCAGCGCGCCGAAGGGGACGGGCGCCCAGGGCTCGAAGGACGACGGCCGCGCGCCCAGCGGTGTGCGCTGGTGCACGACGAAGTCGCTGTCGGTGTCGCTGCGTCCGGGGCAGCCGGCCGCGGGCAACCGCTACGCCGCCCTGGTGCTCACCAACTCCTCGTCGTCCGCGTGCCGTACGCAGGGCTGGCCCGGTCTCCAGCTCACCTCCGAGAGCGGCGGGAAGATCCCGACCGACGTGGTGCGGGAACGCGACGTGCCCTCACGTCCGTTGACGCTCTCCCCCGGCGGTCACGCCTCGGCACGGCTGCACTGGACCGTCGTACCGGGCAAGGACGACCCCTCCGACGGCCGGTGCCCCGACCCGCACACGGTGCGCGTGATCCCGCCGGACCAGCGCGCCTCCACGTCCGCCGCATGGAAGGCGGGCGAGGTGTGCGGCGCCGGCGAGATCGACGTACGGCCGCTGCTGCCGGGAGCCGACCTCCCGGAGTGACGCCGCGGGGCGCGGCGCCCTCCGGGACGGACACGGCCCGGAGGCGGCGCGCGGAGGCGCGCGGAGGCACGGTCAACGGCCGTACGGCGGTGCGCAGTTGCGGGCCCTGGCGACGCGGACGCAGCGGAGGCCGCGTACGCCGCAGGGCTCACTCGTCCTCGGCGAGGAGCAGATAGAGCTTCTTGCGGGCGTCGTTGACGATCGCGAGCGCCTTGTCCCGCTGGTCGGCGCTGCCGGTCGCCCAGACCTGCTGGAAGGCGCTGACCAGTCCGCCGCCGGCCTTGCGCACCTCGCTCAGGGCTTCCCAGTCGATGCCGCGCCCGGCCTCCTCCCAGGGGGCGTCGGGTCCGGCGTCGGCCTCCTCGCGTCCCGCGTCGGTGAGGGAGAAGAGGTTCTTGCCGCCCTCACTCGCGCTGCTGATCAGACCCTCGTCCTCCAGGAGCTGGAGCGTGGGGTAGACCGAGCCGGGGCTCGGCTTCCAGGCGCCGCCGCTGCGTTCGGCGATCTCCTGGATCATCTCGTAACCGTGCATCGGGCGGTCCTTGAGGAGCGCCAGGATCGATGCGCGGACATCGCCGCGCCGGGCTCGTCCGCGCGGGCCCCCACGGCCGCCGCGTCCGCCGCGGCCTCCCCAGGGCCCGAAGGGCGGGCCGTCCCCGAAGGGCGGGCCGAAGGCGCCGAAGGCCCGGCGGTCGAAGGGACCGCCCCGCATCGCTCCCCAGGGGCCGGGGAATCCTGGGCCGCCGCGGCCGTGGCCGTGATTGCGCAGGCGCTCGGCGAACTGCTGCTGTTCTTCCTCAGTCATGTCGCTACCTTTCGATGATCTGTCTCTGACAGACATTGACTTGTCGTGATGGCTCAACGATATATCGGCGATGCTCGTATGGCAATACCGGGATCCGGCGCTCCAGGGCGGGCTCGGGAGCTCGGAGGAGTCCGGCGGCGGGCTCGGCGAGGTCCGGCCGGTCCACCTGCCGGGCATTGGCCGTCGCGCGGGACCGCCCGCGCCCTCTACCGTCCCGGCCCATGAGGATCCGTACAGTCGACGCCTTCACCGACCGCCCCTACCGCGGCAACCCCGCCGGGGTCCTGCTGCTGGACGGGGACGCCTTCCCCGGCGACGAGCGACTCCAGTGCGTCGCGGGCGAGTTGAACCTCTCCGAGACCGCCTTCGCCCACCGGCTGCCCGGCGACGAGGGGGCCGACTGGGCACTGCGCTGGTTCACCCCGGTCAGCGAGGTCGACCTGTGCGGTCACGCCACGCTGGCCACCGCCCACGTCATGCACGGCGACGGCCTCGTCCCCGGCGGCGGCACCGTCCGCTTCCGTACGCTCAGCGGTGTGCTCACCGCGGCCGTGGCGGCGGACGGCGCGATCACCCTGGACTTCCCCACCGCACCGCTCACGCCCGTCGCGGCACCGCCCGGGCTCGCCGGCGCCCTCGGCGCCGAGCCGGTCTCCGTGCACGACACCGGGCCGCTCGGCGATCTCCTCGTCGAGCTGGCGGACGAGGCGGCCGTACGCGGGCTCACCCCCGACATCGCCGCCCTCGGCCGGCTCGACCGGCGGGCCGCCATCGTCACCGCACGCGCCGCGAGCGAAGACGACAGCTACGACGGGGACGACGGGGACAAGAGGGACGACGAGGCCCGATACGACTACGTCTCACGGGTGTTCGCGCCCGCCGTCGGCATCCCGGAGGACCCGGTCACCGGCAGCGCGCACACCGCGCTCGCCCCGCTGTGGTCCGAGCGCCTCGGCCGCCCCGTGCTCACGGGCCTGCAGTGCTCCGCCCGCAGCGGTCTGGTCCGTACGACGCTGCGCGGCGAGCGCACCGGACTGACCGGCACCGCCGTCACCGTCCTCGACGCCCGGCTCCAGACGGGCTGGTGAGCGCCGGCGTCCGTACGGGGACGGCGGTACGCGACGCCACACGGGCCCGGAGGCGGGTCAAGACGCGGGTCAAGACGTCGGCAGCCAGCCCACCCTGCCCGCGAGGAGCGCGTAGCCGGTGAAGGCGACAACGTCGATCAGCGCATGGGCCGCCACCAGCGGCCCGACACGTCCCCAGCGCCGGTAGAGCAGGACGAAGACGACGCCCATCGCCATGTTGCCGAGCAGTCCGCCGACGCCCTGGTAGAGGTGGTACGAGCCGCGCAGCACCGAACTCGCCGCGAGCACCGTCCAGGGCGAGAAGCCCAACTGCCCGAGTCTGCGCAGCAGATAGCCGACGACGATGACCTCCTCGACGACGGCGTTCTGGACCGCCGAGGCGATCAGCACCGGAATCCGCCACCACACATGCGGCAGCGACTCGGGGACCACGGTCAGATTGAAGCCCGCCTGAAGCGCGGCCAGATACAGCGCGAGTCCGCAGCCGCCGATCGCGGCGGCGAGCACCGCGCCGCGGCTCAGATCGAAGCCGGGCCTGCTCCGGTCGAACCCGAGGCCGCGCAGCCCTCCGACGCCCTCCCTCATGAGCAGATGCGCCACGAGCGCCACGGGCACCAGCGCGGTCGCGATCCCGAAGAGCTGCCAGGCCAGGTCCAGCCACGGACGGTCCGGGGCGCGCGAGGTGTTCAGCCGCGCCGCCTGGTCGGCCAGCGCCCCCGAGGCGGTCAGCGAGCCCACGAAGCTGATGAGCGCCGAGACGGCGCTCGCGCCGAGCGACAGCGCGAGAACGAGCAGCGTCTCCCGCCGGAGCGTACGCGCGCTCAGTTCCTCCTGGGACGCCGGGGATCGAGCCGGGCCGCTCGCTTGCGACTGCACACCTGCCTCCAGTTGACCGGTCGGCTCCGGTCCGCGACCGGCCGGGGACGTCCACAGCTTGCCGGACGGTGCGGGGCGGCGCGAAGCGGGGTCCGTCCCGCCGGGGTCCTCCGCCAGTACGGACACCGACACCGGCGCCGGCACGAGGCTGAGCGGGCCGGCACCGGAAGCCTGCCGCGTACGGTCCGCCCCTTACACCCCGAGCGGCCAGGTGTGCACCGGCTCGCCCTCGCGGGCGAGTTCGCAGTAGCGCCGCGTCACCGCCGCGAGCGCCTTCTCCCGGTCCAGGCCGGAGTCGACGGCACGGTGATAGCCGGCCGCCTGCCACGACGCCCCGTTCACACGCCGCCGGCAGCGCTCCTCGATGATGCCCAGACAGCGTTCGCGGTCGCCGCGCTCCACGCCCCACGCCTCCAGTCCGGCGGCGGCCAGCGGCAGCAGCTCCTCCTGTACGAGCCGTACGGCCGGCATCGTGACCAGTCCGCCGGGCCGCCCGGACCGGGGCCACGTCAGCTCCGCCTCGATGCCGTAACGGCAGGCCGCGTCGAAGTTCGCGGAGGCCGCCGCGAAGGGCAGCCGGGACCAGACGGGGCGCGGCTCATCGGCGAGGCTGCGCACCAGCCCGTAGTAGAGGGCGGTGTTGGCGAGGACGTCGGAGACGGTGGGGCCCGCGGGCAGCACCCGGTTCTCCACGCGCAGATGCGGTACGCCGTCGCTGACCGCGTACACCGGACGGTTCCAGCGGTAGACCGTGCCGTTGTGCAGCACCAGTTCGTGCAGTCCGGGCATGCCGCCGCCGCGCAGCACGCTGTGCGGGTCCTCGTCCTCGCAGATGGGCAACAGCGCGGGGAAGTAGCGCAGGTTCTCCTCGAAGAGGTCGTACGCGGAGCCGATCCAGCGCTCGCCGAACCAGGTGCGCGGCCGCACCCCCTGCGCGCGCAGCTCGGCGGGACGGGTGTCGGTGGCCTGGAGGAAGAGCGGAATGCGCGACTCCCGCCACAGCTCACGCCCGAAGAGGAAGGGCGAGTTGGCCCCCATCGCGATCTGTACGGCGGAGACGGCCTGGGAGGCGTTCCACACGTCCGCGAAACGTTCCGGCGTGACCTGGAGATGGAGCTGCACCGAAGTGCACGCCGCCTCCGGCGCGATCGAAGCGGAGCGGCGGGTGAGCCGCTCGACGCCCTCGATGTCGAGGACGACCTCCTCGCCCCGCGAGGCCATGATCTGGTCGTTGAGCAGGGTGTAGCGGTCCACGGCGGTCAGGTTGGAGGAGACGAGGTCGTCCTCGGTGAGCGTGGGCAGGATGCCGATCATCACGATTCCGGCGCCCTCTTCCTGGGCCTGCCGGTCCGCGTAGCCCAGCCCCGTGCGCAGCTCCTCCGCGAGCTGGTCGAGCACCCGTCCGGCCAGCCGGTGCGGCACGATGTTGACCTCGAGGTTGAACTGCCCGAGCTCGGTCTGGAAGTCCCGGCTCCCGATGCGCCGCAGCACCTCGGCGTTCATCATGCGGGGCATGCCGTCGTCGTCCGCGAGGTTGAGTTCGATCTCCAGGCCCATGAGGTTGCGCGGGCGCTCGAACCGCCCCTCGTCCAGCAGCGACCGGAAGACCTCCAGGCATTCCGTGAGCTTGTGCCGGTACCGATGCCGAGCGGACAGGTCGAACCCGTCGGAGACGACCTTCTCACCCATCGGGGTGTCCCTCCTCGATACGGCCGCGTGGTGTCAGCGATGATGCCCGTCGCGCGGGCGGCTAACGCCTGAACGATCTCCCCGTACCCGCCCGCCGGTCACCTCTCACCTGCGGCTCGCCCGCGGTCGCGGCGGCATGTACCGGAGGCATGCGGCAGGCGCACCAGACCGGACGCACAGTCCGCGCGCGGAGGGCAGACGGAATCCGGCCGACCCTTGAGCAGGGGTTTCGCCGTCTCCGGAGACGGCGCTGCCGGGCGTGCGTGCTCAACTACCGTATGAAACCGGCCTGATAAGACCTTGCCCTCAGAATCGTCGCGCGTTAGTCGAAATGGTGACGTAACACCCTTCGTATAAACTCCGGCACAGGCCGCGACGCGGTATCACCGGACGGTCCGGTGCCCGCAGTCCACGCCTCCGCCGCGCTCGCGGCCCTCCCGCACCGGCGGCCCCTCCCGCGCCGACAGCGCTGTCCGCGCCATGCCGTGCACCACGTGTCTCTCCAGTGAGAGGTGGCGACCCACCATGCCGCTGCATGCCCTTTCCGCCCCGGCTCCCGCGTCACGCAGTGTCCTCGCGGCCCTCCGCTCCCCGGCGGCCGCGCACCGAGGACGCCGTCCACACGGTACGAGCGGCGCCGACGGGCCCTCCCTGGAGATCGAACTGCCGCTGCCCGTCCATGAGTTGACCGGTTCCGGTCTTCCGTACGGGGCGTCGGCGGGGCCGTCCGCCGCGGCGGCCACGGCAGCCACCGTCACCACCGCCGCCTCACCGGCCGCACCCGCCACGTCCGTTTCCCGGACGCGGCTCACCGGCTGGCGCTTCCTGCTGCGCGCGGCCGGGGCCCCGGCCGGCTCCCCGGCGGTCGGCGCCGCGGAGACCCTGCTGACCCCGGACGGCTGGGCGTTCGCGTACTTCTGCGGCGGACCGTACGTCGCCTCCGCCCAACGGGCCCTGAAACAGGCCGAGTCGCTGCCCGGCGTCCACCAGCCGCGTCTGCTGTCCGTGCCCCGGCTCTACATGCTCACGCTGTGGCTGCACGCCGACACCGCGGCGGACGTCGCCGAGGGCGCCCCGCGCCCGTCCGACGTACTGATCCCGCTCTCCCCCGCGCCTCCCGGCATCGCCGCTCATGTACCACGCCGGGCCGACGCGCTGCTGCCGGTGCTCACGCGGCGCTCGGGGGCCTCGGCTCCCCTGCTGAGCGGCGGAAGATGAGCGTGGTGCGGTACGGTACGCGGTGCCCGCGGCGGTGATCGCGACGGCGTCCTCCGCTGTACGAAGACGGCAATTCGCCCGTCGTACGGCCCTGTTGACGGCAACCCACCCGCATGAGTGATGCGTCTGTCCTCGTTGAGGAGCGGTGACACGAAATCCCTGCGGAATCTCCCCAGCAGGGGAACACTGGGACCAGACCGGAACGGGGGCACGGCGATGGACACCGTGACCAGCCGCAGCACGCACATCACGACACAACGGAAGACGACAGCGACCATGTGCCAGCACCAGCCACCCTGCCCGACAGCCGACTCCGCAGACCGGGAGGCCGCGCACCCCGTGGCCCACTTCCCGGAGCAGGGCTGGAGCCTGCTGTGCAACGGTGTTCTGCTTTTCGAGGACACGGGCGAACTGCTGCCGGACGGCGAGATCATCGCGCCGCACCGGCCGCTCGACAGCCGCAGCATCACCACCGCCGCCTAGACCGCGGCGCCGAAGAGCCAGGGCCGGCCCGGTGTCACTCACCGAACCGGCCCTGACGTATGCGGCCTCGCCGCCCTCGCTTTCCCTTCAGCCCCGCAGCCTCTCGGCCCTTGAGCCGCTCAGCCCTCGTACTCGTCCAGCGGCGGGCATGAGCAGACCAGATTGCGGTCGCCGTAGGCGCCGTCGATCCGGCGCACCGGCGGCCAGTACTTGTCGGAGGCGCTGACACCGCCGGGGAAGGCCGCCTCCTCCCGCCCGTACGGGTGCTCCCAGTCCCGGCTCAACTGCCGTGCCGTGTGCGGTGCGTTGCGCAGCGGATTGTCCTCCGCGGGCCACTCGCCCGAGCCGACCTTGTCGATCTCCGTACGGATCTCGATCATCGCCTCGCAGAAGCGGTCGAGCTCCGCCAGATCCTCGCTCTCCGTCGGCTCCGTCATCAGCGTCCCCGGCACCGGGAACGACATCGTCGGCGCGTGGAAGCCGTAGTCGATCAGCCGCTTGGCCACGTCGTCGATGCTCACGCCGGTCTGCTTCGTCAGCGGCCGTACATCGATGATGCACTCGTGCGCGACGAGCCCGCGCGGCCCCGTGTAGAGCACCGGGTAGTGCGGCTCCAGGCGCTTGGCGATGTAGTTCGCACCGAGCACGGCCGCCTGCGTCGCACGGCGCAGCCCCTCGGCGCCCATCAGCCGTACGTACGCCCACGAGATCGGCAGGATCCCGGCCGAGCCCCAGGGCGAACCGGAGACCGGGCCGATGCCGCCGGCCGGGCCCGCGGCGGGCTGCAGCGGATGGTTGGGCAGATGCGGGGCGAGATGCTCGCGCACACCGATCGGGCCGACGCCCGGACCGCCGCCGCCGTGCGGGATGCAGAAGGTCTTGTGCAGGTTGAGATGGGAGACGTCGGCGCCGAACTTGCCGGGACGGGCGAGGCCCATCAGCGCGTTGAGGTTGGCGCCGTCCACGTAGACCTGGCCGCCCGCATCGTGCACGGCCGCGCAGATGTCGGTGATGTGCTCCTCGAACACCCCGTGTGTGGAGGGGTAGGTGACCATCAGGACGGCCAGCTCGTCGCCGTACTGCTCGATCTTGGCGCGCAGGTCGTCGGTGTCGACGTCGCCGTCGTCGCTGGTCTTCACCACCACCACACGCATCCCGGCCATCACGGCGCTGGCGGCGTTGGTGCCGTGCGCCGAGGACGGGATGAGGCAGACGGTGCGCCGGCCGTCGCCGCGTGAGCGGTGGTAGGCGCGGACGGCGAGCAGCCCGGCCAGTTCGCCCTGGGAGCCGGCGTTCGGCTGGAGGGAGACCCGGTCGTAGCCGGTGATCTCCGCGAGCTGCTCCTCGAGTTCGCGGATGAGCGCGATGCAGCCCTCGGCCTGGTCGGCCGGTGCGAAGGGGTGCAGCCCGGAGAACTCGGGCCAGGTGACGGCCTCCATCTCCGTGGTGGCGTTGAGCTTCATCGTGCACGAGCCGAGCGGGATCATGCCCCGGTCCAGCGCGTAGTCGCGGTCCGCGAGCCTGCGCAGATAGCGCAGCATCGCCGTCTCGGAGCGGTAGGCGTGGAAGACGGGATGGGTCAGATAGTCGTCGGTGCGCAGCAGCGCCTCCGGCAGCGCGTCGCCCACCCCGCGCGCCTCCAGCTCCGCGACGTCCGCCTCGACGCCGAAGGCGGACCAGACGGCTTCGAGCTGGGCGCGGGCGGTGGTCTCGTCGCAGGCCATGCCGACGTGGTCGGCGTCGGTCTCCCGCAGGTTGACGCCGGCCTCGCGCGCGGCGGCGACGATCTCGGCCGCCCGGCCCGGGACCCGCGCGGTGACGGTGTCGAAGTAGCCGCCGTGCACGATCTCCACGCCGCCGGAGCGCAACCCCTCGGCGAGCAGCGTCGCGTAGCGGTGCGTACGGCGGGCGATGTGCGCGAGGCCCTCGGGCCCGTGGTAGACCGCGTACATCCCGGACATGACCGCGAGCAGCACCTGCGCGGTGCAGATGTTGCTGGTGGCCTTCTCGCGGCGGATGTGCTGTTCGCGGGTCTGGAGCGCGAGGCGGTAGGCCTGGTCGCCGTCCGCGTCCTTGGAGACCCCGACGAGACGGCCGGGCAGGCTGCGCGCGAACTTCTCGCGCACCGCCATGTAGCCGGCGTGCGGACCGCCGAATCCCATCGGCACCCCGAAGCGCTGGCTGGAGCCGACGGCGATGTCCGCCCCGAGCGAGCCGGGCGAGCTGAGCAGCGTGAGGGCGAGCAGATCGGCGGCGACGGTGACGATCGCGCCGAGTTCGTGGGCCTGCTCGATGACGGCACGGTGGTCGCGTACGGCGCCGGAGGCACCCGGGTACTGCAACAGCAGCCCGAAGACGCCGCGTTCGGCCACGTCCGCCGGGATCCCCTCGTCGAGGTCGGCGACGACCACCTCGACGCCGGTCGGCTCGGCACGCGTACGGATGACGCCGACGGTCTGCGGCAGACAGTCGGCGTCGACGAGGAAGACGCCCTGCTTGACCTTGCCGACGCGGCGGGAGAGCGCCATGGCCTCGGCGGCGGCCGTGGGCTCGTCGAGGAGCGAGGCACCGGAGGTGGGCAGTCCGGTCAGATCGGCCACCATGGTCTGGAAGTTGAGCAGGGCCTCCAGCCGCCCCTGGGAGATCTCCGGCTGGTACGGCGTGTACGCGGTGTACCAGGCCGGGTTCTCCATGACGTTGCGCAGGACCACGGAGGGCGTGAACGTCCCGTGGTAGCCGAGGCCGATCATGGACGGGAGCACCTGGTTCCGCGAGGCGAACTCCCGCAGCTCCGCGATGACTTCGGCCTCCGTACGGGCCCGCGGCAGGTTCAGGGCCTCCGTGCTCTTGATCACTTCGGGGACGGCTGCGGCGGTCAGTTCGTCGAGCGAGCCGTAGCCGACCTGGGCCAGCATCTTGGCCTGGTCACCGGCGTCGGGGCCGATGTGCCGCCGTTCGAAAGGAGTTCCGCGTTCCAGATCGGCGAGGGGGATGCGGTTGGCAGTCATCTGCGGGGGCCTCCTGGTCGCTGTGACCTACGGGGACACCACGGCGCTGGTGCCCGGACGGCCTCCCCCTCTGTCATCTCAACCTGAGAGTTTCACCGGCCCGTCCCGGCTGGACGGGGACCCGGCTTTCACCGTCGGTGAGGAGGAGCCCAGGCACTGCTCGGCCCGCCCTGCTTTCCAGAGTGACCTCGCCCGCGCGGTACGTGAGCCTGAGAGATTCCGGGGAGGAGTTGCTCCTTCGGCGCCCCCGGCAGTCACCGGAGGACTCTCCCGCTCGGGGTCGACAGCCGTTTCCGAGAGTACCAGCGGTTCCTTCGCCAGGACCTGGGGTGCACTCGGGTGGCCAACCGCTGAAATGTGCCTTTGGGTGGTAATACGGCTGTACGACCGGCTCCCGGCGTCCTCGGCGCCCCCGCAGCACCGCGATGTGCGGATGCGGAAGCACGGCAAGGCCGAGGGAGGGGTTCGACAAGCCAGCACAGCCAGGGCCGGCCTCGGCGCGTGACGCACCCGGTGCCCCGGTGACGAGACTTGGAGGGACCGTGCAGCGCGACATCGACCCCCGGAGCCTGATCGGCCGCCGGGCACTCGACAGCAGCGGCAGCAAGATCGGAACGGTCGGCGAGGTGTACCTCGACGACGCCACCGGCGAACCGGAGTGGGCCGCCGTCCGCACGGGCTTCCTCCGGCGCGAGACCCTCGTACCGCTGGAGCCCAGCGAACTGGTCGGGGACTGTCTGCGCGTCCCCTTCGAACGGGCCCTGGTGCGCAGCACTCCCGTGCTGGGCGTGGGCCGGCATCTCTCCCCGCGGCAGGAGCTCCAGCTCTGCCGGCACTACGGGATCGAGGTGCCGCGCTCTCCGCGGGACCCGGGGCCGTCCGGCTCGCCCGCGCCGCCGCCGTCAGCGGCAGCTTCCCCTTCGACGGCGCCCTCATCGGCACCGTCGGCGGCGCCATCATCGGCGTCTTCGCCGCCGCCTCCCGACCGCGACTTCGGACGGATAGCCGGCTCCGGAAGCTGAGCCTCCTCCCCCGTACGGCCCATCGGGCCCGTACCGTTTTCCCGCTCCTCCGGTCCCGCGTCCTGCCGTTCGCGGGCACGTGCCATCGCCGCGAGCGGCGGCGGCTCGGCCGGCTCCAGATCCGGGTCGTCCACGGAGTACGTACGCACCCGGCCGGGCAGTGATCCCGGGCTCTCGAAGCGCACGGTGACCCGGCCCAGGCCGCTGCCCTGCACCCAGCCGTGACCGTGTTCCGCGTGCCGCACGTCCCGGCCGGGGATCCACCGACGGTCCGCCGGGACCTCGGCGGCCTGCGCGACGGACGCCGCCGCACCACCCTCCTCCGGGCCGCCGTCGCCGTCCCGCTCCCCCGCCTCCGCGGCGTCCGCCTCGGCCTGTGCCTGTGCGAAGAGGTCCTCCTGTGTGAAGTCCGCGAGGCCGCTCACGCCGACCCCGAGCAGTCGCACCCCGGCGGTGGTGTCCACCGTGTCGATCAGCCGCGCGGCCGCCTCCCGTACGACTCCCGCGTCGTCGGTCGGGCCGCGCAGGGTCTCGGAGCGCGTCAGGGTCGAGAAGTCGTAGCTGCGTACCTTGATGACGACGGTCCGCCCGGACCGCCCCGCGGCCCGCAGCCGCTCCACGCAGCGGTCGGCGAGCCGCGCGACCTGCGCCTGCACCAGCGCACGGTCGGTGAGGTCGACGTCGAAGGTGTCCTCCACGGACACGGACTTCGCGTCCCGCTCGGCGATCACGGGACGGTCGTCCCAGCCGTTCGCCATCGCGTACAGCGATGTGCCGTGCGCCCTGCCGAGCAGCCGCAGCAGCTCGTCCTCACCGGCCTCCGCCGTGTCGCCGACCGTCGTGATCCCGGCCCGGCGCAGCACCTCGGCCGTCGCCGGGCCCACCCCCGGCAGGATCCGTACGGACAGGGGCGCCAGCAACTCCCGTTCCGTGCCCGGTTCGATGACGGCGATCCCGTCGGGCTTGGCCTGCTCCGAGGCGATCTTGGCGAGCATCTTCGAACCGGCCAGTCCCACGGAGCCGCTGAGGCCCGTCGTCTCGCTGATCGTCTGCCGCAGCCGCACGGCGACGGCCCGTACGGCCGGGGATCCGGGATTCTCGGGGAGCGCCCCGCCGGCCTCCAGATCGACGAACGCCTCGTCGAGACTCAGCGGCTCGACGAGCGGCGAGAGCCCCGAGAGGACCTCCATCACCGCCTCGCTCACCTCGCGGTAGAGGCTGAAGCGCGGCGAGAGGTAGGCGGCGTTGGGACACAGCCGCCGGGCCTGCGCCATGGGCATCGCCGAGTGGACGCCGAAGATCCGCGCCTCGTACGACGCCGTGGAGACGACCCCTCGGGGCCCGAGCCCGCCCACGATGACGGGCTTCCCGCGGAGGCTGGGCTTGGAGGCCTGTTCGACGGCAGCGAAGAACGCGTCCATGTCCAGATGCAGGATCGTCGGCGCGCTTCTCACGTTCGCCGATGCTGCCGCATGGGGCTGACAGTCTCAGCCGGCGCGGTTGCGGCGCCGCGCCAACTCGTCCTCGGGATGGTCACCGACGATGGTCTCCCCGGTGTCGACGTGCTCGCCGTGGAGCTGCGCCAGCGCGCCTTCGACGTCCTTCCACACGACGCCGACCGCGATCCCGAACACGCCTTGCCCGCCCTGGAGCAGGTCGACGACCTCGTCGGGCGAGGAGCACTCGTAGACCGTGGCGCCGTCGCTCATCAGCGTCATACGGGCAAGGTCGGTGTGGCCGCGGGAGCGCATGTGCTGGACGGCGGTGCGGATGTTCTGCAGCGAGACGCCGGTGTCCAGCAGCCGCTTGACGATCTTGAGGACGACGATGTCGCGGAAGCTGTAGAGCCGCTGGCTGCCGGAGCCCAGGGCGGGACGGATGCTGGGCTCCACGAGGCCGGTACGCGCCCAGTAGTCGAGCTGCCGGTAGGTGATCCCGGCCGCGGAGCAGGCGGTGGGTCCGCGATAGCCGATCGAGTCGGACGGTCCGTCGGTGGCGCTCTCCCCCGGCAGCGGCTTCGCGGAACCCCCGGGGGAAGGAGAACCGTCCGCTGCCATACCGTCGCCGGTACCTCTCACGCCGACCTCCGTCCTCCACATCCCGGGCACCCCGGAACCTGCCTCACTGAAGGTAGGCAGTCACCCCGGGTGCGTCAACGATCGCCGCGTTCGGCACGCCGGGTGAAAATCCCCCAAGGGGTGGTTTCCCGTAACCGGCGATGTGGAAGACGTCCCGGCTCGCGATCAGGGGCAGGCGCACATACGCCGCCGCCGACGGCGCCGGACCGCCCTTCGACGCCCCGGTCCTCACTGGCTGCTGGTACCGAAGTCCTCGGGCGAGATCTGGTCGAGGAACTCGCGGAACTTCTCCACCTCGTCCTCCTGCTCGTCCGGGATCGCGATCCCCGCGTCGTCCAGCACACCTTCGCTGCCGTAGATCGGCGTCCCGGTGCGCAACGCCAGCGCTATGGCGTCCGAGGGGCGGGCGCTCACCTCGACACCGCTGGCGAAGACCAGCTCGGCGTAGAACACGCCTTCCCGGAGATCGGTGATGCGGACGGCAGTGAGCTCCTGTCCCACAGCCTCGAGAACGTCCTTGAAGAGATCGTGAGTGAGCGGGCGCGCAGGCGTCATGCCCTGCTGCGCGAAGGCGATCGCGGTCGCCTCCCCGGGGCCGATCCAAATGGGGAGGTAGCGGTCGCCACCCACTTCTCGCAGCAGCACGATCGGTTGGTTGGAGGGCATTTCGACCCGGACACCCACAACGTCGAGCTCGTTCACACAGCAACCCTAGGCCGTGCCCCGCCTGTTTGGGTAGTCGGGACCCGCCCTGAGCTGTCGTATGAACCTACTCACCCCGGCTGTCGCCCCCGTCAGGCCGCTCATCGGGCCGTACGCACAGTGCCGCCTGCAGAAATGCGGCGTGGAGCCGTACGGAGAGGGCCGCGAGCCGCGCGGCGGCTTCTCGCTCCTCATGACCGCCTCCGCCGGCACCGTTGCGGCCGGAAAGGGAGGCCACGGCGTTCTCGATCAACGTGGCCTCGTGCTCGGCCGAATCCTTGGCGGCCCGGAGCCGATGTGGCTGGATTCCATAGCCCGCGAAATCGGCGAGAAGGCGGAGGACGACCGGAGCGGCGGCGCCGTAGGTGCCGTCCGGGTACGGAGCGATCAGGCCCGACGACTCTGCGTCGGCGAGTTCGCCCTCCGTCGCCTCCGCGGCGACCAGCAGCTCGGCCCGGCCGATGCGGCTTCCGGGAGGTCCGGACGCCCCGGGGCGCAGGAACGGTTCCTCCGCCGGGAACGACGCGTCCAGATGCTCCTTGATCACCTTCAGCGGGAGGTAGGCGTCACGCTGCATGCGCAGCACGTGGACGAGCCGCTCGACGTCCTCCGCGCTGAACCAGCGGTGGCCCGAGGGCGAACGCCGCGGCTCCACCAGCCCCTCGGTCTCCAGGAACCGGATCTTGGACGCGGTGACGTCGGGGAACTCCTCGCGGAGCGCGCGCAGTACGGCACCGATGCTCAGCGGTCCCCCGGCCCCCACGGCGACACCGTCCCCGGCGGCGGTGCCGGGCGGTGTCGTCCGTTCCATGGGCCTCGCTGAGGTCAGACTGCGCGCTTGCTGGCGAAGAAGACCAGCCGGAACTTGCCGATCTGCACCTCGTCGCCGTTCGACAGCGGAACGCCCGCTTCGATGCGCTCACGGTTGACGTATGTGCCGTTGAGGCTGCCGACGTCGGAGACGGTGAAGGAACCGTCGGAACCGCGCCGGAACTCCACATGACGGCGCGAGACGGTCACGTCGTCCAGGAAGATGTCGCTCTCGGGATGGCGGCCGGCGGTGGTCAGTTCGCCGTCGAGCAGGAAGCGGCTGCCGGAGTTGGGGCCGCGGCGCACCACCATGAGGGCCGAGCCCATCGGAAGGGCGTCGACGGCGGCCTGGGCCTCGGGCGACAGCGGCGGAGTCTGCTGCTGACCCGTCACCTCGGCCTCGTACGCCTCCAGGCCCGAGATGGAGATGGTGGAGGTCGTCTCGCTCGAGCCCTCGCCCGCGGGGGCCCCGCCCCGCAGCGGTGCCCCGCAGTTCGAACAGAACCGGCTCGCCTCGGCGACCTGGGTCCCGCACCTGCTACACACCGGCACGGCAGATCCTCCACCTGTACTCGAGGTTGATGGTGCCCCGGAACCTATGCGGCCCGACGCTGCGGGGTCAACCGAAACCCCGCCCTGACCACCCGCATGGTCACCGCCCCCACCGGCGACCTCGTCGCGGAACAACGGCCGTCCGGCGTCCTCCCCGTCGGGGCCCGCCGCGGGAGCGGACGCCCCGGAGGTCCGGCGCCGCGCGGCGCCGCCGCCCTCGTCCTGGCGGCCCTTGCCGAACAACCTTGCAAAAAAACTCACGGGCGATTCCCCTCGCACTACACAGACCCGCCCGTGGGGCAGGACAGACCCTCGATGCTCTCACTCCGCAGACACGACGCCCAGAGAACGTCCCTGGCCTTCGCACAGTTTCCCTCACGCGATGGTCACCGGGTCCGCCGACCCCCCGCAAGACTCCGCCGCCACCTCACTGTGCGGATGACCGAGCGTAATCAGGCCGCTTCGCAGAGCGCAAGGCGTTGATCACGATCTCCTGGGAGGCCCTGACGGAGGCGTCGGCCTGCTCCTTGCGCAGCGTCTGCACGACGCCGCCGGGGATGTTCAGGGCAGGCTCCAGGTCCTTGGGCTTGCCGATCACCTGAAAGCGGTACGGCGGACTGATCTTGTGTCCGTCGACCGAGACCCCGCCCGCACTGTCCGAGAAGTACGTATTCGCCACCACTCGTACGTTGTTGACCTCGATCGCCTCGGCACCGGCGGCCCGCAGCTCCTGCACGGCGTCGAGCAGCATGTCCGCCTCGACGGAGTCGCCCGGATCGGTGATCGTCAGCTCGATGCCCGGACCGCGGGCGCCCACCGTACCGGCGAGCACGCCGAGTTGGCGTGCCTTCTGCCGGGTCTGCTTACGGGCCTCCTCCGCCTGGTCCGAGCTGTTCTCCAACTCGGTGCGCTGGCCCTCCAGGCTCTGCTTCTCGTCCTCCAACCGCTTGGTGCGGTCGTCGAGTTCGTCGAGGATGCGCACCAGGTCCTCCTGGCGGGCGCCGCGCAGGGAGCTGTTCTCGCTGGTGGAGCGCACCTGGATGGCCAGCCCGAGGCCGAGCACGAACAGCAGCAGGGCGACGATGAGTTGGGCCCTGGTCACCCTCGGCGGCCAGACCGCGGCGGCGAGGCGCTGGCGGCCCGTACGCTCCCCGCCCGGCTCCGTCCCCGTTCCGGTGCCCGTACCCGGCTGTGCGGACGAGGAGGCCGCGGCCTCCCCCTCCTCGCGTCCCGCTCCGTCACCGGCTCCGTGCGCGCCCTTCGCGGACTCGTCCGAACTGCCCTGTATCCGCCGCGAGTCGGGCGTCTCCCGGCCTTCGGCGTCCGCGCCCCCGGCCCGCTCCGACGAGGCGTCGCGCCCCTCGCCGTCCGGGCGTCCGGAGGACCCGGAACGTCGTTCCGCACCGCCCTCCCCGGCCGGGCCGCTGCCTCCCGTCGGCCTCTCGGGCGGCAGCTCGCCCGGGCCCTTGCCGCCGTCCGCGTCGCTCATCGGCCTCACGCCCGGAAGACGTGCCGGCGGATAGCCGCCGCGTTGGAGAAGATGCGGATGCCGAGCACCACGACGACACCGGTGGAGAGTTGGGCCCCGACACCGAGCTTGTCCCCGAGGAACACGATCAACGCCGCGACCACGACGTTCGACAGGAACGACACGACGAACACCTTGTCGTCGAAGATCCCGTCGAGCATGGCCCGCAGCCCGCCGAAGACCGCGTCCAACGCCGCGACGACGGCGATCGGGAGGTAAGGCTCGACGATCGTCGGGACGACGGGCCGGACGACGAATCCGGCCACCACCCCCACGATGAGGCCCAGTACGGCGATCACTATCTGCTGCCCTCTCCTGTCTTCACCGGCTTTGCCGTCCGGACGATCAGACTCGGCGCCGCCGGAAGCCGCACCTGGTCCTGGGTGCTGATGCTGGTGCGCACACCGTAGTTCTCCTGGAGCACCTGCAGATACTGCCCGTCGGCACTGTCCTGGAACGTCGTGCTGAGCTTCTTCGCCGGCCCCACGGCGAGCAGAGTGTACGGCGGCACGAGCGGTTTGTTGTCCACGAGTATCGCGTCGCCCGCGGCCCTGATGGCCGAAAGTGCCGTCAGACGCTGTCCGTTGACCGATACGGCCTCGGCCCCCGACTCCCACAGGCCGTTGACCACGCGTTGCAGATCCCGGTCGCGTACGCGCCCGTTGTCGGAGAATCCGCTGCTCTGCCGGGGGCCGCCGGAGTCGCTGTCCTGGGTGTCCTTGGCGTCGTCGACGACGAGTTTGACGCCGGGCCCGTGCACGGGCAGGGCGCCGGAGAGCAGCCCCGCCACCTCGGCCTCGTTGCCGCCGTGCCGCTCCAGCGCTCTGCGCTGCCGCGCCTCGACGTCCTTACGCAGCTTGTCGACGCTCCGCTGGAGGGAGTCGGCGCGACGGTCGCCGTCGTCGATCCGGGTGACCAACTCCTGGCGTTCCTTGGCGAGTTCGGGTGCGGAGACCCGCGCCTGGGCGGCGCCGACGGTGACCACCAGCGCGGCGAGTACCAGCCCGGCCGCCAGCCACAGCTTCGCGCGCACGGTGCGCGGCATTCCGGACCGGCCCTCGACGCCGCGGCGTGCGGCGGCCTGCGCGTAGCCGTCATCCAGGCTGTGATCCATCGCATTGGTCAGCAGCGACATGGAGGCATCGGGCCGCGCAGGCCGCGATGGCGTACTCCGTTCAGGGTGCTGCTGCGACATGACGCACATCGTCGCACGCCACGGTCACTGCCAACGAACGGACCCACACCTTCGGGGTCAGCGGCCCGCGCTGTCGACCACCGCCGCCCACTCGTCCAACAGCGCCTGCGCGGAGGCGTCGTCGGGGCCCTCGGCCCACAGGTGGGTGACCGCCTCGGCCGGGTCCGGCAGCACCATCACCCAGCGTCCGTCGGGTTCGACGACGCGGATGCCGTCGGTGGTGTCGACGGAGCGGTCGCCGGCCGCCTCGACGACCGTACGCATCACAAGTCCCTTCACAGCCCAGGGAGTTGCCAGATCCCGCTTGAGTACGTGCGCCCTGGGGATGCGGGCGTCGATCTGGCTGAGGGTGAGCTGCGCGCGGGCGACGAGACCGATGAGACGTACGAAGGCGGCGGCGCCGTCGAAGACGGAGCTGAACTCCGGGGTGATGTAGCCGCCGCGGCCGTCGCCGCCGAAGATTGTCGCGTCGTCACGGCCGACGCGGGTCAGGTCGTCCGGGGACGTCGTCGTCCACTCGACCTGCGTGCCGTGGTAGGCGGCGACCTGCTCGGCGATACGGGTCGTGGTCACCGGCAGGGCGATCTTGCCGCTGCGCCGCTCGGCCGCGATCAGGTCGAGCATGACCAGGAGCGCGCGGTCGTCCTCGATGATCCGTCCGCGTTCGTCGACGAGGGAGAGCCGGTCGCCCACCGGGTCGAAGCGGATGCCGAACGCGGCGCGCGCCGAGGCGACGATCTCGCCGAGCCGGACGAGACCGGAGCGGCGCTCGTCCTGCGTCTCGGTCGGACGTGACTCGTCCAGGCCGGGGTTGATCGTCAGCGAGTCCACACCGAGGCGGCCCAGCAGGCTCGGCAGGACGAGCCCGGCGCTGCCGTTGGAGGCGTCCACGACGACCTTCAGACCGGAGTCCTCGACACCGGTGGTGTCCACGGAGCGCAGCAGCGAGCCGGTATACGAGTCGTACACGCTCGACGGGAAGAGCAGATCGCCGATCTCGCCGGGGAACGCGCGCCGGTACTCCTGCCGCGCGAAGACGCGGTCGAGCTTGCGCTGCGCGGCCTGTGAGAGGTCGGCCCCGCGTTCGTCGAAGAACATGATGTCGACGTTGTCGGGGACCCCGGGCGTCGTACGGATCATGATGCCGCCGGCGCTGCCGCGTGCCGTCTGCTGGCGGGCGACGGGCAGCGGCACGTTCTCCAGGTCGCGGACGTCCATGGCGCTGGTCTGCAACGCGGAGATCATGGCCCGCTTCAGCGCCCGCGCGCCCCGCGAGTGGTCGCGTGCGGTGGTGACCGTCGACCCCTTCTTCAGGGTGGTGGCGTAGGCGCCCGCGAGCCGTACGGCCAGTTCCGGCGTGATCTCGACGTTCACGATGCCCGATACGCCGCGCGCGCCGAAGAGATGGGCCTGCCCCCGCGACTCCCAGATGACGGAGGTGTTGACGAACGCGCCCGCCTCGACCGTCTTGAACGGATAGACCCGAACATTGCCCTGGACGATCGACTCCTCGCCGATGAGGCACTCGTCCCCGATGACGGCGCCGTCTTCGATGCGGGCCGCGCGCATGATGTCGGTGTTCTTGCCGACGACGCAACCGCGGAGGTTGGCCTGCGGACCGATGTAGACGTTGTCGTCGACGACGGCTCGGTGGAGGAAGGCCCCGCTCTTGACGACGACGTTGCGGCCGATGACCGAGTGTTCACGAAGTTCGGCGCCGGCTTCGACCTTGGCGTAGTCGCCGATGTAGAGGGGACCGCGGAGGACGGCGTCGGGGTGGACCTCGGCGCCTTCGGCCATCCAGACCCCGGGCGAGATCTCGAAGCCGTCGATCTCGACGTCGACCTTGCCTTCGAGGACGTCCGCCTGTGCCTTCACATAGCTTTCGTGGGTGCCGACGTCCTCCCAGTAACCTTCCGCGACGAAGCCGTAGATGGGCTTCCCTTCCTTCATCAACTGAGGGAAGACGTCCCCGGACCAGTCGACGGACGTGTCCGGCTCGACGTAGTCGAAGACCTCCGGCTCCATGACGTAGATGCCGGTGTTGACGGTGTCGGAGAAGACCTGTCCCCAGGTGGGCTTCTCCAGAAAGCGTTCCACCTTGCCGTCGTCGTCGACGATGGTGATGCCGAACTCCAGCGGATTGTGAACCCGCGTCAGGCAGACGGTCACCATCGCGCCCTGCCGCTTGTGGTAGTCGATGAGTTCCGTCAGGTCGAAGTCGGTGAGGGCGTCCCCGGAGATGACGAGGAACGAGTCGTCCTTGAGGGCCTCTTCCGCATTCTTGACGCTGCCCGCGGTACCGAGGGGCTTGTCCTCGTTGGCGTAGCTCAGCTCCATGCCGAGCTCCTCGCCGTCGCCGAAGTAATTCCGGACGAGGGAGGCCAGGAATTGGACGGTGACAACGGTCTCACTGAGCCCATGACGCTTCAGCAACCGCAGTACGTGCTCCATGATCGGCCGATTGGCCACGGGCAGAAGCGGCTTGGGCATGCTGGCGGTCATGGGGCGAAGGCGGGTGCCTTCGCCGCCGGCCATGACGACGGCCTTCATATCGGAAACGTCCTCCTCGGTAAGACGACGGTCATACCGACTTCCCCGATCAGGGAAGACCCACACCTTGGCACGGTGTGAACAAGCCGATGCCGGACTCGGAAAACGCTAGGTCGCCGCGGAGTCCGACGTGATCAGACGACGTACCTGGACGACGTACAGGATCCCCGCCCACCAGTAGAGCGCGGTCCCCCACCCCGCGAAGGCCCATCCGAAAATCGCCGCGAGGGACGCGATCCAGCCGCTGCCGTCGCTGAGAAGCAACAGCGGAAACGCGTACATCAAGTTGAACGTGGCTGCTTTCCCAAGGAAGTTGACTTGGGGAGGCGCATAACCGTGCCGGTCCAGGATCCACACCATGACGAGAAGCAGAAGTTCGCGGGCCAGCAATGTGAGGGTGAGCCAGAGCGGGAGGATTTCCCGCCATGTGAGACCGAGCAGGGTGGAGAGGATGTACAGCCGGTCGGCCGCCGGGTCCAGGATCCGCCCGAGGTTGCTCACCTGGTTCCAGCGCCGGGCGAGCTTGCCGTCCAGGTAGTCGCTGATGCCGCTCAACGCGAGGACGAGCAGCGCCCAGCCGTCACAGTTCGGACCGCCGAACACCGGCCAGAGGATCAGCCAGAGAAAGACCGGGACGCCGACCAGGCGGGCCATGCTGAGGATGTTCGGGATGGTGAAGACCCGGCCCTCCTCGGACTTCCTGTCCTGGACCTCCACCCGGAGCCTCCTGTGCGCTCACATGCCGACGATGCACCCAGACACTACCGGCCACCCTCCGCAGCGGGTACAGCGGCCCCTCACACATGCACGAAGGCCCCGTTGGGTTGAGGTGTTCTCGTCCCAA
>NZ_LJGW01000268.1 GCF_001751255.1 Streptomyces nanshensis
CGCGCGGGCGCCCTCGGCCTCCCCGGCGGCGCCGGCTTCCGTGCCGCCTGTGCCGCCGGTGCCGTCTGTGCGGCCGGTGCCGCTCGCGCCGCCCGATACGCCCGTGCCGCCGAGGACTTCCTGCCACAGGTCCAGCAGCCCGGGTTCGATGTGCGCGTCGTCGGGGCGTTCGCTCGGCGGTACGTCGGCGGCGGGCGCGGGCGTCTGAGCGAGCAGGGCGTTCCGGTCGGTCTTGCCGTGCGCGGTCAGCGGGAAGGAGTCGCGCACGACGACCTGGTGCGGCACGGCGTACCACGGCAGCCGCTCGCGCAGCCTCTCGTGTACGTCGCCCAGGACGATCCGCGCACCGGGCGCGGGGATCACGTACGCGATGAGCTGCTCGGCACCGGGCGCGTAGACGCCGTCGGGCGCCGGGCGCTTGAGCACGAGGGCCTGGGTGACACCGGGCTGCTCGATCAGCGCGTGCTCGACGTCGCCGGCCTCGACCCGGTAGCCGCGCACCTTGAGCATGTGGTCGACGCGGCCGAGGAAGGTGAGGACGCCCTCGCGGTCCCTGCGCACGATGTCGCCGGTCCGGTAGTAGGGGCGGGGTGTGCCGTCGGAGCCGGTACGGGTGTAGAAGGCGGGCCGGTCACCGCGCTCCGGGCGCAGCGTGCGGCCGACTTGGACGCCGCCGATGTGCAGCTCGCCGCGCACACCGCCGTCCCCGTCGCCGTTCCCGTCCCCGTCCGCATCCGCTGCCGTGCCCGCGTCCCCCGCCGTCGCCTCGTCCGCGTCCGCCTCCGCTTCCGGATCGGTCTCCGTCTCCGTCGGCTCCACCAGCAGTTCGGTGTTGCGGATCGCCGTCCCGATGGGCGTGCGCTCGGGACCGGTCTCGTCCTCGCCGACCTCGTACATCGACACGCACACCGCGGCCTCGGTCGGACCGTAGCCGTTGATCAACGTCAGCCCGGGCAGGGCGCGTTTGATCTCGCCGAGCAGCCCGCGGGGTATCGGCTCGACGGCGACGATCGCCCGCTGCATCGACCGCAGATCGAGACCGTCGCGCAGGCCCTCCGCGATGGCGGGAAGGAAGGCGGCGGGGATGTAGGAGTGCGCGATGCGTTCGTCCGCGAGCCACCGGGCGAAGCCCGCGGGGTGCCAGCGGCGGTCGTCCGGTGTGACGACGAGTTCGCCGCCGGTCGCCAGCGCGGTCCATGTCTCCAGCACCGCCGCGTCGAAGCCGGGGCTCGCGCAGGTGCTGTACCGGGCGCCCGGCGGTATCGCACGGCGGGCCACGCACTCGTCGAGCATGTTGGCGATGCCGCGGTGCTGGACGACGATGCCCTTCGGCGTCCCGGTCGACCCCGACGTGTAGATCACGTACGCGTCCTCGGCGGTCACCCGCGTCGCGTCCCCCCACCGGCCGGGGCGGGGCGGCGGCGCGGGAGCGCCCGCGGCGGATCCGTCCGTGCGCGGGGAGGGGGAGTCGAAGACGGCGGCGGGTGCCGCGTCCGCGAGGATGCGCTCCACGCGGTCCGGCGGATAGTCCGGATCGACCGGCAGATACGGCTTGCCGCAGCGCATCGCGGCGAGCGCGGCGCACATCTGGTCCGGGCCGGGTTCGAGGAGGACGGCGACCGGGCCCGGCCTGCCCGTGACGAGCGGGGCGAGGCGGTCGGCGAGCGCGCGGGACGCCTCGGCCAGCGTCCCGTAGGCGACCGACGACCGCCCCGCCCGGACGGCGACTGCCCCGGGGTCGCGTTCTGCCGCTTCGTCGAAGCGGTGGAGCAGGTCGCGGTGGGTCTGCTCCGCGGCCGTGGCTGTCTGCTGTGCCATATCGGACATCCCGCAAGACGTGTTCTGAGACGTGAGCTCCGTACACCCACAAGGGTCACGGGAGTCGCGCCATACTACAAATGGCCCTTACCCCTGACATATGTCTCCATTCCGAGGAGACGGCTCGGGCCCGGGACGGGGTCGGGTCCGGATCGGGGCGTCCCGGTCGAGGTGCCTCGCGGTGTGCGTGCGTACGGCTGCGCTCTGCGTCGCGGCGCACCGCGGTCGCATGCATGCTGGTGGTGGCCAGGAGGGTGCGGACATGGCAGGTGACGCGGGCAGGCGGGAGCCGGACACGGGCGGTGCCGCGGAGGCGCCCGGGTCGCGGACGTCCGCGCCGGCGCACGGCCGCCGTATGTCTCGCGCACGCGCGGGGTCGGCGTCCCCGGACCGTACGGAGCGTCCGGGCCGTACGAGCGGTGCGAGGACCCCGCTCCCGCTCCCTCACGGCACGGACGCCCCGGCGCCCGACACCCCGTCCCCGTCGAGGAGTTGGAGGGACCTCCGCGGCCGGCCGGGCCCGCCGTCCCCGTGAACGGCGGCCCCCCTCGCGGCCCCACGGCTCTGCTCCGCCGGCCGGCATGAGCACCGGGACCGCAGTCCACGGCAGCGGCGAGCACACGGCACAGGCCGAGGCAGGCGAGGCAGGCGAGAGGCACGCATGGCGGGATTCCTGAGACGTCTCCGCGCGCTGTCCGGTGCGCGCGCCGAGCGCCCCTCCCGCCAGAACGCCGGGACGGACGATGCGGGGAAGGGCGCCGCGGGGACGGGCGACAGGGGCAAGGGCGACGACGGGAAGCGCGGTGCCGGGGAGCGCGGTTCGGGGGCGGGCCGTGACGTTCACGGGCGTCCGGCGCCCGGCTGCGATCCGCCGCCTTCCACGCGCGGCCGCCGGCTGTGGTCGGCGCTGAGCGAACGCAGCGTCGCCCGGCAGGTGTTCGCCCTCCAGCTCGTCATCGTCGTGCTGCTCGTCGTGGCCGCGGTCGTCGCCCTCGTCATCCAGGCGAACAGCGACAACAACCGCTCGGCGCGCGCCCGTACCCTCGACGTCGCCCAGTCCTTCGCGCAGGCGCCCGGAACGGCGCGCGCCCTGCGCTCCTCCGATCCGACGGCCGCACTCCAGCCCCGCACCGAGGCCGCGCGCAAGCGGCTGCGCGTCGACGCGATCGTCGTGGCCAGCCCGTCCGGCATCCGCTACACGCACCCCGACAGAAGCCGGATCGGGAAGCGGCTCACCGAGCCTCTCGGCTCGCCCCGGCGGGTGCGGATCGACACCGTCGACGGCGCGATCGGACCCGTCGTACGGGCCGTCGTCCCGGTCACCGACCCCGACGGCAGGATCGTCGGCAGGGTGAGCGTCGCGATCAAGGAGGAACAGGTCAGCGCCGGTCGGGAGATGGCGCCCCTGCTGATCCCGGCTGCCGTCGCCCTTGCGCTGGCGACCGCCGGCGCGGCCCTCGTCAGCCGCCGGCTGCGCCGGCAGACCAAGGGACTCGGGCCGCTTGAGATGACGCGCATGTACGAGCACCACGACGCGGTGCTGCACGCCGTCCACGAGGGCGTCGTCATCGTCGACGGCGAGGGACGGCTGCTGCTCGCCAACGACGAGGCCAAGCGGCTGCTGGACCTCCCGTCCGACGCGCGCTGCCGCCACGTCGCCGACCTCGGCCTGGAGCCGCGCACCGCCGAGCTGCTCGCCTCGGGCCGCGTCGCCACCGACGAGATCCTGCCGGGCGCGGGCGAGCGGCTGCTCGCGGTCAACAGCCGCCCCACGGGCGCCAAGGGGGGACCGCCCGGCTTCGTCGCGACGTTCCGCGACGCCACCGAACTGCGGCTGCTCTCCGGCCGGGTCGAGGCCGCCCGGCGCCGGCTGCGCCTGCTCTACGACGCGACCGGCGCCATCGGCACCACCCTGGATGTGACGCGTACCGCCGAAGAGTTGGCGCAGTTCGCCGTACCGCGCCTCGCCGACTACGTCACCGTGGACCTCGCCGAGCCCGTGCTCTCCGGCGACGAGCCCCGCCCGTCGTTCGGGAGTCCCCGGATGCGCCGCACCGCCTTCGACGGCGTACGCCCCGACCCGCCGCTCTTCCCCGTCGGCGAACTGATCACCTACGTGGCGTCCTCGTCGCAGGCGCGGAGCTTCGCGGGGCAGGCGGTGCTGGAGGAGCGGCTGAGCGACGCTCCGCGGTGGCGCTCGGTGGACCCGGCGCGGACCGCCCGCGTCATCGAGTTCGGGATCCACTCGCTGATCGCGGCGCCGCTGCGGGCGCGCGGCGTGCTGCTGGGCGTGGTGAGCTTCTGGCGGTCGGAGAAGCCCGGACCCTTCGAGGAGGAGGACCTCTCCCTCGCGGACGAACTCGCCGCCCGCGCCGCCCTGTCCATCGACAACGCCCGCCGCTACACGCGCGAGCACTCCATGGCCATCACCCTCCAGCGGCGTCTGCTGCCGCGCGCCCTGCCCGAGCAGTCCGCCGTACAGGTCGCCACCCGCTATCTGCCCGCGACGGGCGGCGTCAGCGGCGACTGGTTCGACGTGATCCCGCTGCCCGGGGCCCGCGTCGCGCTGGTCATGGGGGACGTCGTCGGACGCGGGCTGCACGCGGCGGCCACCATGGGACGGCTGCGCACGGCCGTGCACAACTTCTCCACCCTCGACGTGCCTCCGGACGAACTCCTCGCCCACCTCGACGAGTTGGTCGTCCGCATCGACCAGGACGCCCTCGCCGCGGGCGACGAGACCGCCATCACCGGCGCCACCTGCCTCTACGCCGTCTACGACCCCGTCTCCCGGCTGTGCGTGACGGCACGGGCCGGGCACCCCGCCCCCGCCCTCGTACGTCCCGACGGCACCGTCGACTTCCCCGACGTACCGGCCGGACCGCCCCTCGGCGTGGGCGGACTGCCCTTCGAGGCGGCCGAGATGCGCCTGGAGGAGGGCAGCATGCTCGTCGTCTACACCGACGGGCTCGTCGCGCGCCGCGGCCAGGACGTCGACAGCGGACTGCGTGCCCTGCGCGAGGTGCTGGAGCGGGCGCCGGGCTCACCCGAGGAGACCTGCGACGCCGTGGTGGAGGCACTCGTCCCCGCCGGGCAGCGCGACGACGTCGCCCTGCTCGTCGCCCGTACCGACGTGCTGGCGGCCGATCAAGTCGCCGAGTGGGCCGTGGAGTCGGACCCCGCGGCCGTCGCCGAGGTACGCGCGGGGGTCGCCGCGAACCTCGCCGACTGGGGCCTGGAGGACATCGCCTTCACGACGGAACTCATCCTCAGCGAACTGCTCACCAACGCCATCCAGCACGCCACCGCCCCCGTACGGGTCCGGCTGCTGCGCGACCGCGCACGGCTCGTCTGCGAGGTCGCCGACAGCAGCAGCACCTCACCGCATCTGCGGTACGCGGCCACCACCGACGAGGGCGGACGCGGACTCTTCCTGGTGGCCCAGCTCGCCGACCGCTGGGGCACCCGCTACACGAAGGAGGGCAAGGTCATCTGGACCGAGCAGGCGCTCCCCGGAAGCGGCGATCCCGACCCGGAGGACCCGGGGCTGCCGGAGACGGGGGCGAGCCCGTCCGAGGGGCGGACCCCGCCGCGCGGACGTGTCACGGCGTGAGCGGCGTCGGCGGTCCGCCGCCCCGAACGAACTCCTTTGCGTCTAGGCGTAGTTGATCTTCCACATCTGCGCCGTCGCGGGCGTCCGGCCGAACTTGCGCGTGACGTTGACGTACGTGTCGGACGCCGACTGCGCCCGGTAGGGCCCCAGGGCGTAGTCGCGATGGCCCGCGGGCACGATGGTGTGCACGTACGAACGGCTGCTGGTCTCCTCGATCAGCCAACTCTGCCGCGCGTCACCGCTGTTGCAGTCCCGTACCCACACGGCGCCTTCGCCGTCGCCCGTGCCCTTCTCGTCGGACAGGCAGTACCGGGAGCCCGCGCCGAAGGGCTCGCTGGGAGAGATGCTGTACGTGCCGTCACCGCGCGGACTGATCCGCCAGACGCTTCCGGCGCCGTTGTTGGCCATCGGGTCCCGGTCCCAGATCTGTGTGCGCTGACCGTGCGCGACGGTCTGGTGGTCGGTCGAGAGGTACCAGTTGCTGGCGTAGTTGCTGATGATCACGTCCCGTCCGGTGGGCGGGGCGGCCTGTGCCGGCGAGGCCGACACACCCGTGAAGACCAGCGCGGCACCTCCGGCGGCCACGAGGGCCCGAAGACGACGACACAGCGGCATGCTTTCTCCTTCTTCTCCGACGAGGTCGACGACTGCCCCGCGGGTGGGCAGCGGCGCCCATTCTGACCTCGTCTCGGCACGCACCGTCAGGGCGTGATCACCGGCGCGGGCGGCGCCCCGGCCGCGGTTTCCGCACCCGGGGGAGCGCATCCGGTACGACCACTCCCTTCCTCCGGGGGACGGTCCGCGGTGGCTGCGTGTGGAGGCGGGCATCCGGCATGTCACGTGCCGGGCAGCCGTCCCGTCGTACGGGTACGTGAGCGACCCGGACCCAAGGAGCGGACGATGAACCTCGCGCTGTTGACCGCCGCCGTACTGCTCGCCGCGGTGGCCGTGACCGGCGGCGTCACCAAGGCGTTCGTACCCGTGGAGAAGCTCGCCGCGGCCAAGGGAGGCGGATGGACGGGGGACGTCCCCGTCTGGTTCGTCAGAACGCTCGGCGTCCTCGAACTCCTCGCCGCGGCGGGCCTGATCCTGCCCGGGGCGACCGGCGTCGCGCCGGTCCTGGTGCCGGTGACCGCCGTGTGCTGGGCCGTGCTGATGACCGGTGCGGCCGTCACACACGGCCGCCGGCCCGGTGAACTCCCGTTCGCGGCCCTGAACATGGGCTATCTGCTGCTCGCGGTCGTCCTCGCGTGGGGGCGCTTCGGGCCGGAGCCGTTCACGGGGTGAGGGGCGGCGTACGGATAGCAGGTGACGGATGGCGGCTGACGGGGAGCAGTTGACCGATGACGGATGACAGATAACGAATTTTGTCAGCCGTCAGCCGTCAGCCGTCAGCCGTCATCTGATATCTGACATCCGGCATCTGTCCGCCGCCGACGCACAGTTGACCTCGGCTGACCTGACCCGACCCGACCCGACCTGCCCTGACCCGACCCAGCACCACGGCTCTCCCGGGGCTCGCCACGCCTCCGCCTCCGCCGGGCGCTACGCCCAGCGGCGCCGCGCCCTCCCCGGCAAGCGCGCTACCCGCCGCGCCGGCGCCATCCTCCCCGGCGCCGTCCCGCGCGCCCGCCCGCAGCCTCGTACACGACAGCCGTCACCACGCCGTACGTCAGATGCGGCAGCAGATCCCGGAGCCAGTCGGCCGGCTTCCAGCTTCGCGGGTCCGAGACCTTCNCGGAGCCAGTCGGCCGGCTTCCAGCTTCGCGGGTCCGAGACCTTCAGCGCGGCCATCGGGAGGTCCGAGCCCGCCATCGCCGCCACCCCCGCCAGCAGCGCCGCCAGTGGCAGCGCCGGACGCCGGCCGGAGCCGCGGGCCAGTCCGTACAGTGCCCCGACGCTCACGCCCGTGGCCATGCCGAGCAGCGCCCCGAGCGCCGAGGCGCGGTTGTCCCGGACCTCGCCGGTGCCCGGCACCGGCACGTCCGTACGTTCGCTGAACCGGTCGACGACGTCCTTCGGCGCCGAGCTGCCGCCCCGCCCCGTCAGCGCCATGTCGGTGTAGGTGGCGGCGTTGAGTGCCGTGGTCCCCGCGGCTCCGGCCATGGCTCCCGTGAGTGCTCTGCGCATCATGCACTCCGCGGTTACCGCGCGGCGCCCGCGGAAACGTCTCCGGCCTGCTCACAGAAGGCGGCAGGTGAGGCGCGGCGCGGGGGTGCCGCTGCCGGTGGCCTCGAAGCCGAACGTGGCCTCGCCCGTGCTGGGGATCTCCGCGTTGGTGCCGACGTTGCGGGCGGTCACCGACGTTCCCGACTCCTGGATCTCGGAGTTCCAGTGCTTGACCAGTTTCTGGCCGCTGTTCCAGGTCCAGCCGACCTCCCAGCCCCTGACGGGCCGGCCGGTCTCGTTGGTGACCGTCACCGTCGCGCTGAAGTCCTCCCACTGGCTGTCGACGTGCCAACTCGCCGCACAGCCCGTGTTCCCCGGCTGCCCGGCGCCGCCCGCGTCCCCCGGCGGGGGAGCGCCCGGCCCGGACGGTGCGGGGCTGGGCGGGGGTTCGGCGGTGTGCTTGCCGTCCTTGCCGTCGTCCTTGTCCTTGTCCTTCTTCGGGTGGGACGGGGACGGTTTCGGCTTCTTCCCGTCGTCGGTGGCACGGCCGGACGGCGATCCGTCGGTGCCGCCCACCGGAGGCGGCAGCGGCAGCCGGGCGTCGGGAACGGGCGCCGCGGAGTCGTCCCGCGCGAAGGGCCAGCCCCCGGTCTGCTGGAGGACGACGCCCGTGAGCAGGAGCACCGCGAGGGCGCCGCCGACCGGCGCGGCCAGACCCGAGTGACGGCGGATGAACTCCACGACCCGGGCCGTCCCGCGCCGCAGCGGCGAGAACCGGGACCCGGCCCGGCCGTCCGCGCCCGCACCGTCCGTACCGGTGGCCGGGGCGTCCAGCACCTCGCGTACGGAGCCCGGCAGTACGGCGGGGGCCTGCACCATGTGGGCGGGGAGGTCGGCGTAGGGGCGTACGAGCGGCGTCTCCCCGTCGGACGCCGGCGCGGCCGTCTCCTCCTCGGGCGCCGGAGGCGACGGCTCCGTCCCGAACGTCGTACGGGCCGTCTCCGCCTCGGGTGTGGAGGGAGCGGCGTCCGCCTCCGGGGTCGACGTCGAAGGGGACGACTCCGCCCCGGCCTTCGTCTCGGGTCCCGTCTCCGTCTCCGTCCCGGCATCGGCTGACTTGCCCGACTTGCCCGAGTCGGCCGGGACGGCGGGGTGTTCGGGGTCTTCGGTGCTCAAGAGGGGCTCCCTCCGCCGGCGTTCGCGGAAACACCGGCGAGGAACCTGCCGCGGGTGCCGCGGGGAGGCTCCGTCCGGGAGGAGAGCAGGCTACTCCCGGACGCTCCGGACCGGTTGGTTACTGATCAGTGTCCATAGCACTGGAATCTCTGTCCGGAGGTGAGCACCGAGCGTCCGCAACTCGGCTGGTGAGAGGGTGCGTCGGCGCGGGCCGACGCGCACGCGGAGCCCGTCCGCCCTTGCGTGCCCGGCCCCCGCGCCGCCAACGCCCGTCCCGTCAGGGGCGGTTCGTCACCGCTTGCCCCGCTGGGCGTCGACCATCTGCCGGATGGTGCGCTCGGCGTCCGTACGGCGCTGCACCTTCTCCGCGAAGCCCGGGAACTGCCCCGCGATGGCGCTCAGCAGCCTCATCTCCGGTGGGGCGACGTTGACTTCGCCCAGATCGCGTTCGACGGCCCGCACGACTCCGGCCGCGACCTGCGCGGGCGAGACCGTACGCATCCCGCCGGGCGGGGTGGCGCCCGTCGCGGCGAACATGCCCGCGTCGCGGACGAATCCGGGCTGGACGACCGACATTCCGACCCCCGTCCCGTGCAGGTCCTGCCGGAAGCCCGCGGCGAAGCCGCGCAGGCCGAACTTGGTCGCGTTGTAGAGCGACGAGGACTTGGTGGCCGCCTTGCCGGAGATCGAGCCGATCATGACGATATGGCCCCGCCCGGCCTCGATCATGTGCGGGGCGAGAAGGCGGGCGAGCATCACCGGGGCGCGGAGGTTGACGGTCAGCGCCCGGTCGATCTGCTCCGGTGCGTAGTCGAGGAGGTCGCCGCTGGAGGGGAGCGCCGCGTTGGCTATGAGGACGTCGGCGTCGGCGCAGCTCTCCGCGAGGCGCTCGACGTCGGCCGGGTCGGCGAGGTCCGCGGGGGCCGAACGCGCGCCGAATTCCTCGGCGACCGGTTCCAGGGCGTCGGCCCGGCGCCCGGTGAGGATCAACTTCGCGCCTCGTGCGGCGAGTTCGCGGGCCATGGCGTGGCCGAGGCCGCCGGTGGCGCCGGTGAGCAGAACGGTGGAGCCGGTGATGCGCATGCGTCGGACCTTCCGGAGGGAGGGAGACGGGCAGACGGGTAGATGGCCGGTCGTTGCTGTTCGTTCGAACGAACAATATAGCGGGCGGAGGTGTTCCGCGGGCCGGCTCGGCGCGGTCCGCGCCCCTCGGCGTACGTCACGAGACGCCGCTCCGGCGGCACCGGCACGGGCCCAGGTGGGAGAATGCTCCGCGTGCCCAAGCCCTCCGAAACCCGGCAGCGAATCATCGACGCGGTTCTGCGCATCATCGGGCAGGACGGCATCGCCGGCGTCACCAACCGGCGGATCGCGACGGAGGCGGGGATCTCCCTCGGCTCCGTCACCTACCACTTCGCGACGCAGCACGAGTTGCTCCGCGAGAGCCTGCTGCAGTTCGTCGCGGAGGAGACCCGGCGGCTGACCGGGCTCGCCGAGCAGTGCCGGTCCGAGGCGATCGATCTGGACGGCGCCGCGTCGATGGTCGCCGAGGTCGCCGGGGGCAAGGAGTTCGACAGCAGGCACATCGCGCCGTTCGAGCTGTACATCCAGGCCGGGCGCGACGAGCGGCTGCGTGCGGCGGCGACCGAGTGCTTCGCCGCGTACGACAGGCTCGCGGCCCAGATCCTCACCGGGCTCGGCGTTCCCGGGGCCGAACGGCTCGCGGGCACCTGTGTCGCCCTCGTCTTCGGGCAGCAACTGCGGCGTCTGGCCACCGGATCGCCCGCCGAGGAACTCGTCGACGCGCTGCTGCATCTGCTGCCCGCCGGGCACGGCGACTGAGCGTTCGCGGCGCGGAGGCTCAAGTCCCTTCCGCCGTACGTGGGTTGGCGCGGCGCCCCGTTACGCCCGTACGTCCCGGGGACGCTTCCCCCGTTCCGTACGGCACTCGGCCAGCATCCGCAGGACGGTACGGGTCCGCGCGATGTCCCCGGGGTCCAGCACGGCGTGCAGGGTGGTCTCGTGCGCGTCCCGCGTACGGGCGACGGTGGCGCCGTCCGGGCCGAAGAGGGCCGAACCGCCGTCGCACGGGCGGTCCGTGGGGCCTCCCACCGGGTTGACGAACACCGCGTAGACGGTGTTTTCCAGGGCCCGCGCGGCGAGGTAGACGCGTGCCCGGTGCTCGGCTCCGGCCGCGTACGCGCTGGGGCAGACATACGCATGGGCCCCGGCGAGGGCGGCGTCGCGTCCGTGCTCCGGGAAGGACATGTCGTAGCAGACGCCGAGACCGAGCCGCCAGCCGTCGGCCACCAGGACCGTGCCGCGGTCGCCCGGGGTGAAGAGCCGGGCCTCCTCGTCGTGCCAGAGGTGCTGCTTGTCGTACGCGACGGTGGCGCGGCCGGACGGGCCGAACGCGAGGACGGAGTTGGTCAGCGCGCCGTCGGCGCGGCGCACCGCGGCCCCGGTCAGCACGGTCACGGCGTGCTCCGCGGCGGCCGCGGCGAGCGGGTC
>NZ_LJGW01000261.1 GCF_001751255.1 Streptomyces nanshensis
TCCCGACAGCGGGAAGTGCGGCCCACGGCTGTCTCTGGAGGGCGTTGAGCTACATGGCAGTGGCTCAAGGGCGTCGTGGACGACTCCGCCGAGGAAGTCGACTTCATCGATGGCCGGCGCGAACATCGCGCCTTGCCGCAGGCCGCATCCGGCTGCCACATCGACGGCTGTCCGGTACTCCGCCCCGCTGTGTGCACGCCCGGGTGTGCACACGGCGTGAGGGCCGTCTCCGATGCGTGATCTTTCATGCACACGCCCTAGTCCGGGAAGGGACCTCGTACCGTGACGCCTCCATCGACCACGAGACTTTGGCCCGTCACATATGACGAGAGCGGCGAGGCCAGGTAGACGGCCGCGGCCGCTGCGTCCGCAGGGACGCCAAGCCGGCCCATCGGAATCTCCGGGGTTCCGCCGGCATCCTGTACTGAGCCTGCCGCCTGTGTCGCGATCGCGCCGCAGGCCACGACGTTCATGCGGATGCCGTCGCGTGCGTACTCTGCAGCGACGGTCTTGGCAAGGCTGGCGAGTCCGGCCTTGGCGGCCCCGTATGCCGCCTGCATCGGCGCGGCCATGACCCCGGTGACTGAGCCGANCTGGGCGAGGAACGTCCGGATGGCCGCGCGGGCTGCCCTGGCCACATAGCGAAGATTCATCTCGTGTACCAGGTCCCAGTCGTCTTCGCTCATCTCGTGGAGCCGTACGGACGGCACGAACGAGACCTGCCCCCCGACAACGGTCACGAGGACGTCGAGGCTGCCGAGTTCGGCGGTGGTGTGAGCGACGAACCCGTCGACGTCCTGTGGGGATCGGACGTCCCCGACGAGCGGAACGGCGCGTGCACCAGAGGCCGTCAACTCATGCACGGCATCCCGTGCTCGCTCCTGTTCGACGTCCGCCACGGCGACAGCAGCGCCGGCCGCAGCGTACGCACGCGAGATCGCGCGCCCGATGCCTTCGCCTCCGCCCCCGAGAACCAAGGCGTTCATGCCGTCAAGCGGCCGGGCCACATCAGTCATCGCCGGATCCTCGCATGTAGCGACCGTGGTGGTGGCGGGACGCCGGAGATCAGCACCCGTACCTCTGCCGCGGCGGCACTCCGGCATCGATGTACAACCCGCCGCTGTCCTGGCAATTCGCCTGCCATGAGATGTAACTCACCGTCGCAGTGCGGAGCTGGGTGTAATCAGTGTGCCGGGGGAGTGCTACTGTCAATCGTCGGCGCAAGCCTGAAGCAGTAAGAAGCAAGCCAGAGTTGACCGGCACAGAAGCGAGGCTTCCGTGCAGGGTCTCCCAGAGAAATTCCGGCTGTCCGTGAAACTTCCGGACCGGCCGTCGAACTCGGCACTGCACGCACAGCACTGAACCACCCCGAACCTCAACGGTGTTCGCTCTTCCGGGACGCCGTCCTCCTTCGCATGCCGTAAAGCAGGGAAACCATGCCTGTTCAATCACTCGCGGAACTCGTACGCTTCGTCCGCCGCAATTCGCCCTTCTACGCAGCGCTTTACTCCGGACTGCCCGATCACGTGACGGAGCTGACCCGACTCCCGGTCATGCCCCAGACCGAGTTCTGGCAGGCCAACACCCCTCGCGGAAACACACTGCTGACCGGCCCGCTCGACGAGGCAGTGGTGTTCAAGAGCGGCGGGACCACCGGTGCGCCGAAGTTCTCCTTCTACACCCGGGAGGAATGGCACGAGTTCACCACTGCTTTCGGCGCCGGGCTGGTCGATGCCGGCCTGCGGCCCGGTGAGCGGGTCGCCGACCTCTTCTACACGGGCGATCTCTACGCCAGCTTCACCTTCATCCTGGACGCACTGCACCGGGCCCCGGTCGCCAACGTCCGCCTTCCGATCGGCGGCGCCGCGCCCCTGGCCTCGACCGTCGACACGCTCGAGCAGTTCGACGTCGAGGTGATTGCCGGAACCCCGACGACTTTCTGCTCCCTCGCCGAGTACCTGCAGGCCGAAGGACGCCGACTGCCCCATGTGACCACCCTGTTCTTCGGCGGCGAGAGCATCTTCAGCGACCAGCAGCGCCTGTTGGCGACGGCCTTCCCCAACGCCCGTGTGGCCTCCATCGGTTACGCCGCGGTGGACGCCGGCCTCGTGGGCGCCGCCGTGCCGGGGGGCGACCCGCGGCTGCACCGCGCCTTCACCCCGCACACCGTGGTGGAGATCCTCGACGAGGACAGCGGAGAACCCGTCACCCGCACTGGCGTCCCCGGCCGCGTCGTCGTCACGGATCTGCGCCGGCGCCTGATGCCGGTCCTGCGCTACCCCGTCGGTGACCGCGCCGAGTGGACCTGCACCGCAGCCGGACACTTCCGCATTCTCGGACGCGCCGAAGAGGGGCTCCGCGTAGGCCCGGTGGCGTTGCACACCCAGGACGTGCACGACCTGGTGCGTTCGGTCGACCCCGCGGGCCGCATCAGCGGTCTGCAACTGGTGGTGCGCCGCTGGGAGGGCCGCGACGGGCTGGTGCTGCGCCTCGGCTCCGACCTCCGGGACGAGGAACTGCCCGAACTCACCGCAGCCGTGGACAAGGCGTTCGGGGCGGCCCGCCCGATGTACGAAGCGGCGGTCGCCGCCGGGCACATCCACCCGGTGGCCGTGGAGTGGGTGCGGCACGCGGACCTCGCCGTCAACACCCGCTCCGGGAAGCTGATTCGCGCCGTCGACGAAAGACCGCACGCATGAGCGGGCCGAAGGGGCTTCGCGGGCGACTGCCTGTCGTCCTGCGCAACCCCGCCTTCGGCACCGTATGGATCGCCCAGGTCCTCACTCAGGCATCGGCCCGGATGTTCCAGGTCGGCATCGTCTGGTGGCTCGTCCAGTACGCCGCCGAGTCCGAACCGGGCCTCGCCTCCGGCGCGTTCCTCGCCGTGAGCACGCTGCCCGCGGTCGCCCTGGCCCCCGTGGTGGCTGCCGTCATCGCCCGCAACCCGCACCGGTCGGTGATGGCCGCGGCGGCCGCCGGAGCCGGAGCGGTCGCCGCGTGCACCGCGGCGTGGGCGTTCACGACTCCGCTGCCGACGGGCGTCGCCTACGGCGCGGCCCTGCTCATCTCCGGCTGCCAGGCCCTGTTCGACCCCTGCCTGACCACGTCCGTGCCCGAACTCGTCGACGATGCCGACATCGAGGCCGCGACCGGCTTCGAACTGTCCACACAGTCAATCGCGGGACTGGCCGGCGGCCTCCTCGGCCCGCTCGTGGTCGACGCCTGGGGACTGCCGGGCATCGTCGCCGGATGCGCCGGCGCGTACCTGCTGGCCGCCCTGCTGATCTGCGTCAGCCGCTTCCCCGGAACGGCCCCTGGCGGGACGGGAGTCGAGGGGACGCGGGACGGAGCAACGGCGGCACAGTCCGCCGGGGAGCCGGCACCGGGCAGCGCAGCGTCTGCCGCTCCGCGTCGTACGCTGCGGAAGATCCTCGCCGAACTGCCGTTCATCCGGCGGGTGCTGCTCTGCTTCGCCGCGGCGAACGTCTTCACCACCGCCGTCTTCGTGGTCATGCCGCTCTACACCGCCTCCGTGCTGCGTGCCGACGGTTCGACCGTGGCGCTGCTGGAAGTGTCGCTCGGCATCGGCACCCTCGCCGGGTCGTTCACCGGCGGCCGGCTGCCGGGGCGCCCGACCACGGCCGGCGCCGTATGCCTGGGACTCATGGCGGCCTCGTTCGCCCTTCCGGGCATGTTCGCGGACCGGACCGCCTACGCGGCGGCCATGGTCGTCGCGGGATGGTGCGTGGGAGCCGTCGGCGTACGGTTCGTGGCCCTCTTCCAGCGGCTCGTACCGCCCGCCGACAAGCCGGGGTTCTTCGCGGTCATGCAGTCGCTGCTCGGGGCCACCTTCCCGCTCGCCTCCCTGCTGTTCGGCGTCCTGGGCGACCAGATCTCGCCTCGCACCCTCTGCCTGGTCCAGGCGACGGGCCTGGTGCCGGTGGCCCTCGTCCTGTGGTGGACGGGCGCCCGTGGCACGGCCGTCGACGAACGGACGGACCCACCCGGCTTCGAGCCGACGGCGACAGCCGCCGGGCAGCACCCGGGTGCTTCGGACCCTCACGCGTCGTCGTCCGGGCACGCCCCCGAGCGCGTTCCCTCGGACACCGCGACTGCCGCCGTCACCGTGGCTGCCGCTGCCGCCACCGCCACCGCCACCGCCGAAGGAGGAGCACGATGACCGTCACGATCACCCCCGCAGTCCTCCAAGACGTCGCGGAACTGCGGCAGTTGTACTTCGAGGTCTACGGCCACGGATACCCGGTGCCCCTCGGCAGCGACCCGGCAGAGATGCGACGGCTCATCACCGATCCGCACACCCACTGGCTGGTCGCCCGCAAAACCGGCGCCGGGGAACTGGCCGGCTCCGTCGTCGTGCAGACCGAACCCGGGAACCGGATCGGCAAGATCGTCGGGCTCGCCGTCCACCCCGCCCACCGCGAGGGGGGACTGGCCGGCCGGCTGACCGGCGCAGTCTGCACCGACGCCCTGGCCACCCGTTCCCTCGACTCGATCTACGCAACGGTGCGGGTGGTGACCGAAGGCCCCCAGCACGTCGTGGTGCGCAACGGGTTCCGCCCGCTGGGGCTGATGGCCAACGCCGTCGAGGTGGCCGGCTGCGAAAGCCTCGCCCTCTTCGCCCTCTTCGCCGAAGACGTACTGAACCACCGCGAGCACGTGCCGTGCGTGCCGGCCCCACTGGCTCCGCTCCTCACCGCCGTGGAGGAGACCTCGGGAATCGGCTATGCGAGCGTCCGTCCCATCGAGGCGCCGGGCACCGGCCTGCTCCCCGGACCGGTGGTCCCCTCCACCGCGGCCATGGAGATCGTCACCGCCCGCCATTTCGTGGGCCGCCGCTTCCTCGAACGGTTCCCCGACCCGGCGGGACGCTTCTTCCCGCTGCACTCCCCGAACGCGATCCTCACCCCGGAGAACGGCGAGTTCGAGGCGTACGCGGATCTGGACCCGGTCACCGGAAGCTGCTCGCTCATCGCGGTGCACCCGTACCCCGCGGCCATGGCGCACGCCCTGGAACCACTGATGACCGCGGTCACCCGTACCGGCGTGGACTACGTCGAGACGCTGCTTCCGCTCTCCGACACCGCGGGGCTCAGTGCCTTCCTGGCCGCGGGATTCGTCCCCAGCGCGCTCTATCCGGCCATGCGCCGCGTCGGCGACCGCTTCCACGACTACGTCGTGCTGTCCCGGACCAACCGCCAGATCGACTTCCGCGCCACCGCCGTCAGTTCGCTGGTGCAGCCGTACCTGAGTGCGTATCTGCGGGCCTGGACCGCGACGTACCTTCCACTTCACGAGGCTGTCTCATGAATCGCCATCTGCTTCCCGTCCAGGTCCCCGATCCGGCGTCGCTGCGGCACGTCCAGCGACTGTGCGACCTCGCGGCACCGTACGAGCAGGGCCCGGAGACCGACGCACTCTTCGCTGCCGCGATGGCCGAGAGCACCTCATGGCATGCCGAACGCTCCCCGTTCTTCCGGTCGTTGCTGACGGACGAGCCCGAGACGCCGGCCCCGGGCATGGGCCCGGACGTGCGCGCCCCGCTCGTGCACGCCAACTTCTTCAAGCGCCACGAACTGCTCTCCATCCCCCGGGACGAGGTCTTCCTCCACCTCACCTCCTCCGGCACCACCGGTCAGAAGTCGCAGATGTTCTTCGACGAGTGGACCATCCGCTCCGCCCAGCGCATGGTGGCCCGCGTCTTCGACCACTACGGGTGGATCACCCCGGACCGACCCGTCAACTACCTGCTCTACAGCTACGAGCCCGCACCCGCGCTGAAGCTCGGCACGTCCTTCACCGACAACTACCTGTGCGACTTCGCACCCGCCAAGGACACCACCCACGCCCTGCGCCACACCGGCACGGGACACGAGTTCGACGTGCGCGGCTGCATCGAGGCGCTCCAGCGCTACGCCGACGAGGGACTGCCGGTACGGATCTTCGGCTTCCCGGCCTTCCTCCACTTCACCCTGGAGCGGATGCGTTCGCTGGGGATCCCTCCGGTGCAACTGCCGCCCGGTTCGCTCGTCGTGCTCGGCGGCGGCTGGAAGGGCCACGCGGACCGTCAGATCGGCAAGCACGCCTTCTACGCGGAGGTCACCGAGCACCTGGGCGTCCCCTCCGAGCGGATCCGCGACACGTTCGGGTCCGTCGAGCACTGCGTGCCCTACGTCGAGTGCGAACGGCACCGCCTGCACGTTCCGGTGTGGTCCCGCGCCGCCGTACGCGACACCGCCACCCTCGAACCCCTTCCCCACGGTGAGCGCGGCTACCTCCACCTCGTCTCCCCGTACATCACCTCGGTCCCCGCGCAGAGCGTGCTCATGGGCGACCTCGCCTCGCTGCACCCCGCCGAGGAATGCGGCTGCGCCCAGCCGACCCCGTGGTTCACCGTCCACGGCCGGGCCGGAGTGAGCCGCAACCGTAGCTGTGCGGTGGCCGCCGCCGAACTTCTGAAGGGAACGTCATGACCAGCGCACCGACCCCCGGAGCGACCAGCGGACTCCACCTGTGGCAGGGCGAGTTCATCGACGACGCGAAGGTCACCGAGCTCCTTGCCGACCTGCCCGCCCTCACCGAGCGCACGATGGCGGAGCAGTTGCCCACCGACGTCGTGCTGTGCGCCTGCGACCGGCTCTCCGAGGCGCTGCGCACCCCCGGCGACCCGGTTCACACCCGGCTGACGGACTGCCTCACCGAGGGCGGCACGGAACCGGAGCAGGCGGCTTCCCTGCTCGCCGAGTCGGCCGAGGCCCTCAGCCGTCCGGCGCTGGAGCGCAAGCTCCGCCGCGAACTCGGCGGACTGCACCCGGAGCGGCTCACCCGGCCCGACGCGCGGGAGACCGTCTACGAGGCCTGGGCGCCCGTCGGTCTCGTCGTGCACATCGCACCGGGCAACGCCGCGGGCGTGGCTCCGCTGAGCGTCGTGGAAGGACTGCTGACCGGCAACCTCAACGTCCTGAAGACCAGCAGCTCCGACACACCGCTCGCTCCGCGCCTGCTCGCCGAGCTCGCCGCCGCCGACGAGACCGGCATCCTCGCCCGCCGGATCGTCGCTCTGAGCTTTCCCTCCGGCCGCCGGGCATGGCTGGAGCCCCTGTGCGCCGCGGCCGACGCGGTCGCCGTGTGGGGCGGCGAGGACGCCGTGGCCGGGATCGCCGAACTCACGCCGCCCGGCTGCCGACTGGTCGAGTGGGGCCACAAGATCTCGTTCGCGTACCTGACCCGCGATGCCTGGAGCGACCCCTCCGTCCAGTCCGCGCTCGCCACGGACGTCTGCCTTCTCGACCAGCAGGCATGTTCCAGCCCTCAGATCGTCTACCTCGACACCGACGACCGGGAGGAGGTCTTCGCCTTCGCGGACAGCTTCGCGGCCCGACTGGCCCAGGTCTCGGACAAGTTGCCCCCCGTCCGGCTCGACGTCGCCGAGCACGCCGAGATCACCAACACCGAACTCGTCGCCCGGCTCGAACAACACCTCGGCCTGACCCGGGTCGTCGCCGCCGAGGACGGTTCCTGGCGCGTCCTCGCCGACACCCGTACCGCGATGACCGCCTCACCGCTCCACCGCAGCGTCTGGGTCAAGCCGCTGCCGCGCCACGACATGGTCGCCACCCTGCGACCCATGCGGCGCTACCTCCAGACCGCGGCGATCGCCGGCACCCGCGCGGACGTGGCGGAGCTCAGCCGCTCCGCCGTCACCGCAGGTGTGACGCGAGTGACCTCGGTGGGCGCCATGCTCGACGCCTACCACGGCGAACCCCACGACGGCGTCTACGCGTTGCAGCGGTACAGCAGACGGGTCGCCGTACAGGCCGACCAGCGTTTCACCGCCACCTCCTGTCTGGACGACCTCGTGGCTCCGGCCGTGCAGCCCGCCCCGCCCGCCGGCCCGCTGCTCGACAAGGCAGGCGTCCAGGAGCAGTTGCGGAGCCTGGCTCCCGAACACGCCCACCTGTATTTCCGCAGCGGCGGCAGCACAGGCGCGCCCGCGCTCTCGGTCTTCACCAACGCCGACTACGACACCCAGATGCGCGCCGCCGCGAACGGCCTGCTCGACTCCGGGTTCGACCCGGCCCGCGACCGTGCCGCCAACCTCTTCTACAGCGGCAGCATGTACGGCGGCTTCATCAGCTTCTTCTCCATCCTGGAGCGGCTGAACGCCACGCAGATCCCGCTGTCCGCGGGCACCGACCTCGCCGCGGTCGCAGAAGCCCTCGTGACCTACCGGGCCGACACCCTCCTCGGCATGCCCTCCTACCTCTGGCAGCTCTTCCACACCCAGGGCGAGACACTGCGCGCTTACGGCGGAGTCCGGAAGGTGTACTACGGGGGCGAGCACTTCACCGCCGAGCAACGCCGCGTCCTCACCGACGACTTCGGCGTCGAGGTGATCCGGTCGGCCGCGTACGGCAGCACCGATCTCGGACCGCTGGCATACCAGTGCGAGCACGCCGAAGGCTCCGTCCACCACGTGCTGACGGACCTGCACACCCTGGAGATCCTCGACCTGGAGGAGGACCGGCCGGTACGAGCCGGCGAACCGGGGCGACTGATCTTCACCAGCCGGGCCCGGTCCGGCCAGCGGCTCGAGCGCTACCAGATCGGCGACATCGGCCGAGCGCTCGACGGGGTGTGCCCCTGCGGCAACCGCGCCCCGCGGATCGAACTCCTCGGCCGTCACGGCGATGTGGCACGCATCGGCACGAACTCCTACCACTACCGGCGCTTCGTCGACGCCGCCGAGAGACACCTCGGCTACCGGGGAGAACTCCAGATCGTCCTCACCTCGGAGGCGGCGCGGGAGCGGCTCACCGTCCGGCTCGACGAGCGCTACGCCCCGCCGGCCGACTCCGCCCGGGCCGCGTTCCTGGCGGAGGTTCCGGGCCTGCGCTCCGCGGTCGAAGAGGAGGACCTCCTCACGTGCTCGGTCGAGATCACCGACGGGGCCGCGTTCGAACGGACCGCGGCCAGCGGCAAGTTGCGCACGTTCGTGGACCTGCGCACAGCGGGATGACGTGCGGTACGGGAAGCCGGACGCCCATGCTGTGCACCCACCGTGCACCGGCCCGTTGTGCACCGGCCCGATGAGCGTCCTGCTTCTGTGCGGGGCAGGGCCCGTTCGCGGCTGTGCTTCGACGTCTCAAGGCGGGGAAGACGGGTTTCGCCTCGCTGCGTACGTACGTCCAGTAGTACCCGAAGGCGGCGAGCGCTCCCGCCACGGCGGCGAGGGCCAGCAGAACGAGTCGCAGACGGCGCGAACCAGGGCTGGGGGGTTCGTAGTTCAGGGCCAGCAGCAGGTGTCGCAGACGGCCCGGACCGCGGTGGGGGGCTTCGTCGTTCGTCGTCATGCGGGCCATTGCACGGCGACGGGCGTGACCACAGCGCCGTAAGGGCGAGTTGTTGCCGGACGCGGCCATCGGTTACGGGGCTGTCGCACAGCGGAAGGTGAGCGGAGTCCGCCCGGCGGCGGGCGCTGTCCCGGCGAGGGCGCCGACCCGGTGTGAGGATCTGCTAACGAAGCCTTGTTCCGGATGACTTCGTTCGGCAAAGAGGCCGGATTGAAGTGGTCTTCATGCACGACGACGGGGTTCGAAAGCCCGAACCCCGGTGTACCGCATGGAGGTTCGCATGCCAGAGGTGTGTCACCGGGTGCGCCCGTCCGACGGTGAGGTGCGGCGCCGGCGTCCCACGCCGGACGGGCCCGTCCCCGCCAAGGCCCTCCCGTACGCGGAAGGAAGCCGGCGGTGACGCGGGACCTCGCGGGAACGCACCGTGCGGTGGCCGTGATCGGCGGTGGACAGGCCGGGCTCGCCATGAGCTACTGCCTGCGCGAGCGCGGAATCGGACATGTCGTCCTGGAGGCCGGCCGGGTGGGACGCGAGTGGCGCGAGCGCCGCTGGGACTCCTTCTGCCTCGTCACCCCCAACTGGCAGTGCAGACTGCCCGGTTTCCCCTACGCGGGAGCGGACCCGGACGGATTCATGGTCCGGGACGAGGTCCTGCGCTACCTGGAGGACTACGTCTCCCACTTCCGGCCGCCGCTCGCCGAGGGCGTGACGGTCACGGGACTGCGGCGGTCCGCCACCGGCGTCTTCGAACTCGCCTCCGACGCGGGGGACTTCACGGCGGAGCAGGTCGTGGTGGCCACGGGCCCGTACCACGCTCCGGCCGTCCCGCGGCTCGCCGAGCGGCTCCCTCCCCACGTCGCGCAGCTCCACTCCTCGCAGTACCGCAACCCCGGCCAGCCGGCGGAGGGCGCCGTACTGGTGGTCGGCACCGGCCAGTCGGGGTGCCAGATCGCCGAGGACCTGCACCTCGCGGGACGCCGGGTGCATCTCGCCGTCGGCGGTGCTCCGCGCGTCGCCCGCTTCTACCGGGGCCGCGACTGCGTCGCCTGGCTGGACGAGATGGGGCACTACGCGAAGGAGGTCGGCGAGTTCGCCGACGGCGAGGCCGTGCGGATGCGCGTCAACCACTACGTCACGGGACGCGACGGCGGACGTGACATCGATCTGCGGGCCTTCGCCCGCGACGGCATGCGTCTGTACGGAAGGCTCTCCGAAGTCGACGGCACACGCCTGGAGTTCGCCGCCGACCTCAGGGCCAACCTCGACCACGCGGACTCCGTCGCCGAGGGCATCAAGGACTCCATCGACGCGCACATCGACGCCCACGGCATCGACGCTCCCGAGGAGGCGCGTTACGTGCCCGTGTGGGAGCCGGACGAGGAGCCCGGCACGCTCGACCTGCGCGAGGCCGGGATCAGCACCGTCATCTGGTCGACGGGTTTCGTCCGTGACCACGGGTGGATCGGGGCGCCGGTCTTCGACGGACGCGGCCATCCCGTCCACCGGCGCGGCGTGACGGACTGTCCGGGGCTGTACTTCCTCGGCCTGCCCTGGCAGCACACGTGGGGGTCCGGGCGGTTCGAAGGCGTGGGCCGGGACGCCGAGTTCCTCGCAAACCACATCGATGCCTCGCGGCGGTTCGCCGACGTCTGCGGCACCCTCACCGGCACCCCACTGCACCTGTCCCCGGCGGTCCCGGTCGGCTGACGCCCCGGTCCGTACCCGGCCACGGCCAAGGCCCGCCGAAGGAGCGATCCGTATGGCTACCCGTCACCACTTCGACGCCCACCGGCACTTGGGCGTGCTCCCCGATCACCCCTACTACGGCGGCCCTCCCGTCAACCCGGGCGGCGGCGCCCGCTCCGGCGTCAAGCAGCTCATCGAGGACCTGGACGCCGAGGGCACCGAACGCGCCCTGGTACTGCCGAACTACGGCGTCCCCGACCCCGAAGTCTCCTTCGCCTTCAACGAGTCGGTCATCGAGGCCGCGCAGAGCGACGACCGGATCCGGGCGGGCCTGTGGGTCTCGCCCCGTCCCGCGGACTCCGTCCGCACGGCCGAGGCGCTCGCGCTGGCGGGCGAGAGCGGCGTACGGGCGCTGAAGCTCAGCTTCCTGCTGGGCGGCCGCGCCACCGACCCGGAGTGCCTGCCCCTGCTCGACACCATCTTCCGTACGGCCGAACAGCACGGCCTGGTGGTCCATGTGCACACCTCTCCGGGGGCCGCGTCCGACATCGACGAGGTGGGCCTCCTCGTCGAGCGGTACGCCGATCGCGTCCCCGTGCACCTGGTGCACTTCGGCGGCGGCATGAGCGGCCACATCAAACTGGCGGGCTCCCGGTTCTTCGACTGGATCGAGGCCGGAAAGCGCGTCTACACCGACCTCTCCTGGGCGATCGGCTTCGCGCCGTACTGGCTGGCCCGGGAGATCGAGCGCCGCGGTCTCGGACACGACCGGGTGCTCTTCGCCAGCGACCAGCCGTGGGGCGACTTCGCGGGCGAGTTCGCCCGGATGAGCGCGGCGGCCGGTGACGGCGAACTCGGCGACCGCGTCTTCCGGGACACCTTCGCCTCGCTCTACGACTGAGCGCCACGACCGGCCGGTACGCCGTCGTCCCGGTCACGCTCCCCGCCCCGCGCGCGGAGCCCCCGTCCCCGTACCCGTCCCGTCCCCGTCCCTCAACTCACGCCGTACCGCGGCGATTTCCCAGGAGAGAGAGCACCATGACCCAGACAGCCCCCGAACTGACCGACGTCGAGAAGAAGAGCCTCGGCGAGATCCCGCACCCCTCGCTGCCCGAAGGCTCCAGCATCTACGGGTCCACGAAGGTCTTCCCCGACTACCAGGCCGAGAACGGCGAGTCGTACTTCACCCTCGTCCACGGCATCGCCCACGAGTCCTCCGTCAGCTTCGTGGCCGTCCTCCAGGCGACGCGCGCGCTGCGCAAGGGCTTCGAGACCGGCATCTACTTCTACGGGCCGGGCTCCCTCAACTGCCTTGCCACCCGCGGCTTTCCGACGACGGGAAGCTCCGCGTTCCCCGGCGAGCACAACATCAACAACCAGCTCACCACCTTCATCGCGGAGGGCGGCAAGGCGTACTGCTGCCGTTTCGGCCTCTCGCTGCACGGCGCCAGGGAGGAGGACCTCATCGAAGGGGTGATCCCCACGCACCCGCTGGACGTCCAGGACGCGCTGATCCACTACGCGCGCAAGGGCGCCATCATCAACTCGACCTACCAGCTCTGAGAGGTGTGACGTGAGCGTTGGCACCGGAGAGCACCGCGTACGTCCCGGGAAGGGCACCGCGGTGGACGTGAAGCTCCTCACCAGGGCCGAACTCGCCCTGCGGGGCCTCGGATCGGACACGGAGGTCAGGCGGCCGGACGGCGCGGGCCCCAGCGACGACGGCCATGTGCTCGTCGACGGTGCCAACGCCGCGCTCCCCAGCAATCCGGCCAGCCCCTACACGGTCCGCGACGGCCGCGTATGGCTCGGCGACGAGGACACCGGACTGACCCTGACCCCCGTGCGACGGCCCGCCTTCTACGACCTGACCACCGCCGACGGCGTCCCGTACGAGAAGATCGCCAGGCTGCACGGCGCGGACGTGCTGGCCACGACCGTCGTGCAGACCTGCGTGCGCTACGCCGAGTCCGACCGCTGCCGCTTCTGCACCATCGAGGAGTCCCTGCGCTCGGGCGCCACGGTCGCCGCCAAGACCCCGGCGCAGCTCGCCGAGGTGGCCGAGGCGGCCGTACGGCTCGACGGCGTGCGGCAGATGGTGATGACCACCGGGACGACCACCGGTCCCGACAGGGGTGCGCGGAACCTCGCCCGCTGTGTGCGGGCCGTGCGGGAGGCCGTTCCGGAACTGCCCGTCCAGGTGCAGTGCGAACCGCCCGGAGACCTCGCGTGGATCCGCGAACTGCGCGACGCCGGCGCGGTGTCCGTCGGCATCCACGTCGAATCCCTCGACGACGGCGTACGGCGCCGCTGGATGCCCGGCAAGTCGACCGTGCCGCTGGCCGAGTACGAGGCGGCATGGGACGAGGCGGTCGAGGTCTTCGGCCACAACCGCGTCTCGACGTATCTGCTGGTGGGCCTCGGCGAGGACCCGGACGAACTCGTCGCGGGCGCCCGTGCGTTGATCGGACGCGGCGTGTACCCGTTCGTCGTGCCCTTCCGGCCGATGCGCGGCACCCTCGCCGCCCGCGACGGCGTCGGCGCCCCCGACGCCCGCGTGCTGCGCCACGTCACCGAGTCGGTGGCGGCGGAGCTGCGCGCGGCGGGCATGAGCGGCGCCGACCAGCAGGCGGGC
>NZ_LJGW01000016.1:0-6259 GCF_001751255.1 Streptomyces nanshensis
CGTGGAGCGGGCCGTCGCACCGCCGCCCCCGGCCGGCGGGGAGCCGCTGCGGGCCGCGCACGTCCTGGCGGAACTCGCGCGGCGGCTGCCCGCGGAGACGGTGCTGGTGGAGGAAACCCCCTCCAGCCGCCCCGAGTTGCACGCCCTCGTGCCCGCGCGGAGTCCGCTGGGATTCCTCAGCGCGGCGATGGGCGGGCTCGGGTTCGCGCTGCCGGCCGCGATCGGCGTACGGATGGGGGTGCCGGAGCGTCCGGTGGTGGCCGTCGTCGGCGACGGCTCGTCGCTCTACCAGATCCAGGCGCTGTGGACCGCCGTGCGCTACCGGGTCGGCGTGCTCTTCGTCGTGCTCGCCAACGGCCGGTACGCCATCATGGACCGGCTCGCGGACGCCCACGAAAGGGCCGCCCCCTGGCCGGGGTTCGAGGAAGTCAGCGTCTCCGGCATGGCGGAGGCACTGGGCTGCCGTGCGCGCCGCGTGACCGAATACGCGGAACTGCTCGGCGAATTGGACGCGCTCGTGCCCGAACTCGCGGAATCCGCACGGCCGATGGTTCTGGAGGTCGCGGTGCGCGCGGAGGAGACCTTCGAGCCGTGACGCGCCGAATGCGCCCCGCACGCACCGGAATTCGGCGGCACGCCGTGGATTTCCGTACGGAAAGGCGGCGGCGGGCGGCGGCGGATCGGACGCCGTGAAAAAACCCGATGGCGGCCGCACCCGGAATTGTCTTCCGGGAACGGGCCGCCACCGGGGCCGGATCGCTCCGCTGCGGAGCCGTCCCGCTCCGGCGGAAAGGGCCGCCGGAGAGGGAGTCGCTCAGTACGGGCCGTTGACGTTGTCGATGGAGCCGTACTTGTCGGCCGCGTAATTGCAGGCGGCGACGATGTTCGCGACGGGGTCGGTCATGCTGTTGGCCGTGCCCGCCACGTGGTAGGCGTCGAAGGTGGGCTGGATGGTCTGCAGCAGGCCCTTGGACGGGGTGCCGTTCTGGGCGTTGATGTCCCAGTTGTTGACCGCGTTGGGGTTGCCGCCGGACTCGCGGATGATGTTCCGCTTGATGCCGTCGTAGGACCCGGGGATGTTGTGCTGGCGCATGACGTCCATGGCCTCGCGGATCCAGCCGTCCAGGTTGTTCGCGTAGTTGCCGCTGGAGGACTGCGAGGCCTCGGCGCCGCCCTGCGGCTGCTCGCCGCCCTTGCGCTCGCCGTCGAGGCCGAGCTTCTGGCCAGGGCGTATCAGGTCGGCGTCGTCGCCGACGGTCTTCCGGTTGGCCTCGTACAGGGCCTTCCAGCCGCCCTCGGTGTCGTGGTCGCGGGCGATCGCGGAGAGCGTGTCGCCGGGCACGACCGTGTACGTGCCGCCGCTCTCGGCCTTGTCCTTCTTCTGGTCCTTCTTCCCGGACTTCTCGGAGTCCTCGGCCGCCTTCTCCGAGTCCTTGGACTCGTCCTTCTTGGCGGCGGCCTGCTCGCCGGAGTCGCCGCTCAGGTCGGGCTCGGCGCTGTCCTGGCCGAGGCCGGCCTTGGCGCCGCAGGACGGCCAGGCGCCGGGGCCCTGGCTGTCGAGGACCTTCTCGGCGACGCGGATCTGCTCTTCCTTGGTGGCCTGGTCGGCGCGCGGCGCGTACTCCGTGCCGCCGTTGGCGCTCCAGGTGCTCTGCGAGAACTGCAGACCGCCGTAGTAGCCGTTGCCGGAGTTGATGGACCAGTTGCCCGTCGACTCGCACTGGGCGACCTTGTCCCAGGTGTCGACGGAGGCGGCGTGTGCGGTGCCCGTCCCGATGAACGGGAGGGCGATGCCCGCTCCGCCCGCCGTGAGGGCGAGGGAGGTGCGGGAGACTCGGCGCGAGATGCGACGTTCGGGCTGACGACGGTGACGACCGCGTCCGGACATAGGGATTTCCTCTCCTGCGCCTGCGAGGTGAGCTGTCGGATTCGGGCTGGAGTTGCCCGGCCGCACCGAATGCGGGGGCATTCGGATACGGCTTCACCCCAAGCCGTGTGTTCCTTCCGGCGTTCCTCCGGGTGCGAAACGCACGGCACTTACCTTTGGGTCCCCCGCTCCTGCCGTACTGGGATTGCACTTTCCGCGGAACCGGGCGGCAGGATTAGGCGTCCCGGTCGCGAACCACCGCACGGGAGACGCGGTGCGGTTGCACGTTAATCAGAAGGAATTCGTGACCACAAGAAAGCTGCGGGTCCCGGCGCACGCGAAGATCGCCGAATTTGGCATGTACGGGGTCAAGAACGCGGCTCCATTTCCCTTGCGCGGCAAGGGAATTGAGCGGGACGCGGAAGAGGGGCCGGAAAAGCTGTGACGCGGGTCACGGGGATGCTGTGGTGCGAATCACGCACTTCCGGGAGTTTCCCGCTCCGATTCACCCTGTGTGCCCGGTTCTGCGCCTTCTGCGGTGTGCGGCTGCGCCTCCGTACGGGGCGGGCCGACGCGGTGGTAGCGGCGTTCCGGGCGGCCCGTCGTGCCGTACCGCAGGGTGACCCGGGCCGTGCCGAGGTGGACGAAGTGCTCCAGATACCGCCGGGCGCTCACGCGCGAGAGGCCCGAGAGCCCGGCCACTCGGAGGCGGACAGGCCCTCCGGTCCGGCGCTCTCTTCCAGTGTGGCGCGCACGAGTTGGGCCGTCTGCTCGGTGAGTCCCTTGGGCAGCCGCGGCGGGGCGGCGACGCGGGCGGCGGGGCCGGCGGCGGCACCCGGACCGCTTCCCGGACCGCCTTCCGCGCCGGTTCCCGGAGCGGCACCGGAGCGGGCCCCGGGTACGGCGGGGGGGCTCGCGGTGCCGTCGTCCGCCCTGCCGCCGTAGGGTGGCNCCTACGCCCGGGACGCCGAACAGCCGGTCCACATCGCCCTGTCGGGGCGCCTGGAGCGAGGCGAGCGCCTCGCGCCGCTCCGCGTACTCGCGCAGCCGCTCCTGGAGCTGATGCCCTTCGAACGGCTTGATGACGTACTGCACGGCGCCGCCGCGCTGTGCGCCCCGTACCGTCTCCGCGTCCCGCGCGGCCGTCACGACGAGCACGTCCGGACCCTCGCCGGGAGCCGCGGTGCCGCGCAGTTCGCGCAGCACTTCGAGGCCGGGCACGTCCGGGAGGTACATGTCCAGCAGGACGAGATCCGGGCGGAGTTCGCGCACCGCGGCCAGCGCCTCGGTGCCGCTGTGCACCGCGTCCGCGACCGTGAAGCCCGGCACCTGCCCGACCAGGGTGCTGTGCAGCCGGGCCACCATGAAGTCGTCGTCGACGACGAGCACACGGATCACGGCTGCCTCCTCACTCGGGACGGGATGAGACGGGACGAGACGGGCTGAACGGCGGGGCACAGGGGAGCGGACGGAACGTACCGGACGGACGGAACGCGGCGGGCACGGGGTTCACCGGGGAACGTACGGGAGCGGGCCGCGCCCGCGCATCCACGGGGAGCGGCCCGGTCCGTCACAGACCGGGATACACCACGCCCGTCAGCCGCTCCGAGACCTTCCACAATTGGCCCGCCGCAAGGTCGTTGCGCGCCCAGGGCGCCCGCCACGCGCGGCCCGGACCGCCGCGCACCCCCATCAGCCGCGGTCCGAAGAACGCGTCGTTCTGCACATACGGTGCGGTCGCCGCGTACAGCACCGGCGTCGCGCCCTGGTCGGGCGAGGAGCCGGCCACGTCGCCCGCCAGCCGCAGCATCCGCTCCCGCCCCGGCTGCCCGGCGAGCCGGGCGCCCTTGGTCTGCAGTTCGGTGCGCGCGTAGCCGGGGTGCGCGGCGGCGACGGTCAGATCCAGGCCCTTGCTCAGGACGCGGTGGGACAGCTCCCGTACGAAGAGCAGATTCGCCGTCTTCGAGGACGCGTAGGCGATCAGCGGGCGGTAGCGGCGCTCCCCGGCGAGGTCGCTCATGTCGATGTTGGACAGGACGTGCGCCATGCCCGCGACCGTCACGACGCGGGCGCCCCCGGCGGCGAGCAGCCGCTCCAGCAGCAGCCCCGTCAGCGCGAAGTGGCCCAGGTGGTTCACGCCGAACTGCATCTCGAAGCCGTCGGCGGTGCGGGCGTACGGAACCGCCGCGAGGCCCGCGTTGTTGACGAGCAGATCGAGCCGGTCGAAGGGCAGCGCGTGCGCGAACTCCCGTACGGACGACAGGTCCGCGAGGTCCAGCAGCCGCAACTCGGCGCGGGCTTCGGGCACTTGGGAGCGCAGCCGGTCCAGGGCGGCGGCGCCGCGCTGCTCGCTGCGGCACGCCAGCACGACGCGCGCGCCGCGCCGGGCCAGTTCGCGCGCGGTCACCTGGCCGACGCCGCTGTTGGCTCCGGTCACGACGGCGGTGCGCCCGCTCTGGTCGGGGATGCTGCGCGCTGTCCAGCTCATGCGCATCAGCGTATGGCGGGCGCACCCGCCGCGCGAGGGAGCGGCCGGGGGCGGTACGCGCCGGGCGCCCCCGGCGGCAGCTCTTCGGGGCCTCGTCGGCCCGTCCGTCCGGCTACGGGTGCTGGGTCTGCCCCGGCAGCATTCCGTCGTGGTGGACGAGCAGGGCCGAGGTCACCGGGTCCGGGCACTCCGCGTTGGCCAGATGTGCCGCGCCCGCGACCTCCACCAGGGCGGAGCCGGGCACGGCGTCGGTGATCTCGCGGGCGTGCGCGGGCGGGGTGGCCGGGTCGAGGCGTCCGGCGACGGTCAGCGTGGGCACCGACACCTCGGCGAGCCGGTCGCGCAGATCGAAGGAGGCGAGGGCGTCGCAGCACGCCGCGTACCCGGCGGCGTCCGTGCAGCGCAGATCCTCCAGGAGGGCGGCGCCGTGCGGCGTGCTCCCGAACTCCTCCGCGAACCAGACGCCCGGCCGGGAGGCGAGCATCGGCTCGGTGCCGTTCGCCCGTACGTCCGCCGCCCGCTGCCGCCACACCGACGGCTCCCCGAAGCGCGCCGAGGAGCAGACCATCGAGAGCGCCGTGAGCCGCTCCGGGTGGTCCACGGCCAGTTGCAGCCCGACGGCGCCGCCCAGCGAGATCCCGGCGTACGCGAAGGTGTCCCAGCCCTGGGCGTCGGCGGCGCGGAGCACCAGTTCGGCGAGGTCGGCGACGGTCGCGGTGCCGTCGACGGGGATCAGTTCGCTGGCGGAGCCGGCCATCGGCTCGGCGGGCGAGGCCCCGTGGCCCGGCAGATCCCAGCGCAGCACGCGGTGGGTGCGGATCAGCGCGGGGAGCTGCGGTTCCCAGACGGCCAGCGAGGTGCCCAGGGACGGGCCGAGGATCATCGGCACGCCGTCGGGCGGGCCGTCGATCCGGTGGTACGGGAGGGGTTCGGTGACGGGCGGTACGGGAGCGGTCACGGTGCGGTCTCCGGGGCTGCCTGCGCTGCGGGAGGTGCCGTTTCGTTCGCCGTTCCCCGGCGAGGCGGGGGAGGGGATTCCGTTGCCGATGGTCTGTCACCGCTTCCGGTTTTCGAGTGCTTCGCGTTCTTCGGCCGGATGGTCCGGCCGGTGTGCGGCCGACGTTATGGCCAGGAGTGCGGCCGGTGCCAGGGGCGGTGTCCCCGCGGAACGGTCCGGTGCGGTGCGGTTCCCGGCTCAGCCGTCCCGCGCGGCTCCGCCTGCACCGTCCGTCTCGTTCGTCTCATCCGTCCCGGTCGCCGCCGCCGGGGATCCGCCCGCGGACCCGTCCGCCGTGCCGGGCGCGGAACGGTCCGCGTGCGCCGGGTCCGCGCCGCAGTGCCCGGTCGGTGAGCGCGGGCGCGGAACCCGTGTAGTGCGTGGGGTCCGTCAGATCCCGCAGCCGTTCGTTCGAGAGCATCTCGCGCAGCGCGGGCTCTTCCTCCTCCAGCGCCTCGTCCAGGGTGATCCCCTCGTCCACGGCCTTCTGCGAGGCGGCGTCGAGCAGCTTGCGCGCGCGGGCCCGGCCGAGCAGCGGACCGAGCGCGACGGTGAAGCGCTCGCTGACGATCAACCCCTCGGTGAGGGCGAGATGTTCGTGCATGCGGTACGGGAACACCTGGAGCCTCTCGGCGAGTTCGGCGGCGTGGTGGGCCGCGCCGCCGGTCAGCCGCAGCAGTTCGCGCACCGGCTGCCACTCGGCGTGCCAGGCGCCGGCGGGCCGCTCGTCCTCGGCGGCGAGCGAGGAGAGCAGGGTCGCGGCGAGCGCGGGCGCCTGCCGTGCGGTGGCCGCCAGCAGCGTGGCCCGTACGGGATTGGCCTTGTGCGGCATGGCGGACGAGGTGCCTCCGCCGCCCTCGCCGACCTCCCCGATCTCGCTGCGCGAGAGGACCAGCACGTCCGCGGC
>NZ_LJGW01000016.1:6288-13284 GCF_001751255.1 Streptomyces nanshensis
CTTGCCGAGCGCTCCGCAGGCGAAGGCGCAGGCGGAGCCGAGGTCGGCGACGGGGGTGCGCAGCGAGTGCCAGGGCAACGGCGGTTCGGCGAGGGGGAGTTCGCGGGCGTAGGCGGCCAGCAGCCGCAGCCCGAGGTCGGTGGCCGGGACGCCGTGGGCCGCGCGGGGCGGTGACTCGGTCTCGGGGCCGTGGCTGCCGGGGCCAGTGGTGCGCGCCGTGCCCGTCGAGTCGGCCCCGGCCTCGCCCTCCGGGTCGCCGTCCGCCTCGGCGTACGCGGCGAACGCCGCCAACGTCCCCGCCGCGCCGCCCAGTTGGACGGGCAGCGCCGCCCGTACCGCCGCGAGCCGGTCGTGTGCGTCCAGGACGAGGCTGCGCCAGCCCGCGACCTTGAGCCCGAACGTCGTGGGCACCGCGTGCTGCGTCAGCGTGCGGCCGGGCATCGGGGTGTCCCGGTGCTCGGCGGCCAGTAGCGCCAACTCCCGTGCCGTACGGTCCAGTTCGGGCAGGGCGGCGTCCAGGGCGCGCGCCGCGACCAGCATCAGGGCGGTGTCGAGGATGTCCTGACTGGTGGCTCCCCGGTGCACGTACGCCGCTGCGTCCGGGCCTACCGCGTCGCCCAGGTCGGCGGCCAGCGGGATCACCGGGTTGCCGCCGGAGCGGGCGCGCAGCGCCAGACCGCGTACGTCGAAGCGCTCCGCGCGGGCGGCCTCCGTCACCGCCTCCGCGACCTCACGGGGCGCCAGGCCCAGGCTCGCCTGCGCCCGGGTCAGCGCGGCCTCGGCGTCCAGCAGGGCCTGGAGCACCGCGGTGTCGCCGGTGCCGGACTCGGTGCCCGAGCCCGCACGCGCCGGCGCCAGCAGCCCGACGTCCTCCGGGCCCGCGCCGTCCGCGTGCCCGTCGGTGTGCCCGTCCGAGCCCCGCGGTCCGCCTCCCGCCGCGCCTCCCCGTACGGAGCCGGGAGCGGGGACCGAGCCGTCATCGGTGGAAGTCAAGGAAAACCGTCTCCTTCTCGCCCTGCAGCCGGATGTCGAACCGGTACGAGCCTGTGGCACCTTCGGCCGTTGCCAACAGGGTCTCGCGCCGTTCCGCGTCGAGCGAGGCGAGAAGCGGGTCGTCGGTGTGCGCCCGAGTGTCCTCCGGAAAGTACACACGGGTGAAGAGGTGGTGCAGCAGCCCGCGTGCGAAGACGCACACACTGATGTACGGAGGGTGGCCCGGGCGCGCTCCGGGCTTGACCGTACGGGCCGTCCAGTGCCCGTCGGCGTCGGTCGGCACGCGGGCGAAACCGGTGAAGTCCACGCCGTTACGGCCGAGATGGCCGCCGTCGACGGGGTCGCGCCGCATCGAGCCGGGCGCTCCCGCCAGGCCGCCGTCCGCGTCCGCCTGCCACAGCTCGATCAGGGCGTCCGGGACGGGCGCGCCCGAGCCGTCGCGGACGTACCCGTGCACGGTGACGGTGTCCGCGGCGTTGGCGGGAGCGACGTCGCCGCCGCCCGGGAAGGGGAGGGCGTAGCCGTAGAAGGGGCCCACGGTGTGGGACGGGGTCGGCTGGAGCGGCTCGGAGCCGTGCGGGCCCTGTCCGTCGGCGGCGGCCTGGTCGCGTGTGTTCTCCGGCGCGGTCACGGGCGGCCCTCCTCGATCCAGGTGGCGGACGGTCCGTCGAGGACGATGTCCCAGCGGTAGCCCAACGACCATTCGGAGCGCGACAGTTCGTGGTCGTACGCGGCCACCAGCGCCTGCCGCGCCCGCTCGTCCGTGACGGACTGGAGTATCGGGTCGTGGGCGAAGAGCGGGTCGCCCGGGAAGTACATCTGGGTCACCAGCCGCTGGGTGAAGGCCGTGCCGAACAGCGAGAAGTGGATGTGGGCGGGACGCCAGGCGTTCTCGTGGTTGCGCCACGGGTAGGCGCCGGGCTTGACCGTGGTGAAGGAGTAGCTGCCGTCGTCGCCGGTCAGGGTGCGTCCGACGCCGGTGAAGTTGGGGTCGAGCGGCGCGGGGTGCTGGTCGCGCAGGTGGGCGTAGCGCCCGGACGCGTTGGCCTGCCACAGCTCGATGAGCTGGCCGCGTACGGGCCGGCCCGCGCGGTCCAGCAGCCGCCCCGAGACGGTGATCCGCTCCCCGAGGGGTTCGCCGGTGTGCTGCCGCGTCAGGTCGTGGTCGATGTCGGTGACGTCGGTGGGGCCGAAGACGGGGCCGTGCAGTTCGACGGTCTCGGGGTCGGGCTCCACCGGTACGAGCGGCCGATGCGGGTGGCGCAGCGCACTGCTGCGGTACGGGGCGTAGTCGCGCGCGGGGTGGTGGACGGCGGGGGCTCCGGCGGCGCGCGACGCCTCGTACGCCTCGCGCAGCTCCGCGACTTCGCGGTCGATGTCTCGCTGGGTGAGGGGCATGGACACCTCTTCTGCTTCTGTCGTCCCGCACGGACGGGACGACGGGTCCTCTGCGGCGGCGGATCCGGTACGGCGACGAGTCCCGTACGGCGGGGACCGGCGGGGCGTGAGACCGGTGCCGGTGCCGGGCGGCGGCGCCCGTCGGCCGAAGACGCTCAGTGTGCTGAGTATTTTCCGGCGGTGCCTTCTGACGCTGCCACTCCCGTACATACGCGTCAAGAGGCCGTACAGCGAGGGCATATCGCGTGGGGACGCTCGACAGCCCGTACCGTACGGCGGGAGAATCCGTCAGTACACGATCGGTACACGACGGCGATTCCGTGCCCGTGAGCAGCGGTCGCGGCGACGTGGGGAAGCGGGGAGCGCATGGCGGCGGTGGATCTGAGCACACATCCGGGGCATCTGGCGCGCCGGCTTCAGCAGGCGCACTCGCTGCTGTGGGGGGCGATGGTCTCGGAGGAGACGACGTCGCCGCAGTTCGCCGTGCTCAACGCGCTGGAGGAGAAGCCCGGCATGGACCAGCGGACGCTGAGCGAGCACGTCCACCTCGACCGTTCCACCGTCGCCGACGTCGTGGCGCGGCTCGCCGGGCGGGAGTTGCTGGAGCGGGTGCGCGACCGGCGGGACGGACGCCGCAACGTGCTGCGGCTGACGGCGGAGGGCCGCCGGGTGCACCGGAGGCTCGTCACCCGTACCGAGCGGATGAACCGCGTCTTCCTCGCGCCGCTCGACGAGGACGAACGGCGGACCCTGCTGCGGCTCGTCGCGCGGGTGGCGGGCGCGGCGGAGGAACTGCGCGGCTGAGGCGTCTCCGGGGCCGCGGGCCGCACCGCGGAGTCAGCGCACGTGGGAGTCAGCGGATACGCGAGCGGAAGACCGGTACGCACACCCCTTCTTCGTCCAGACAGCTCCCCGTCCGCAGATCGAAGCGCTGCTTGAGCAGGGGAGAGGCGACGAAGGGCGCGCCGTGCGCGGAGCCGAGCAGCCCGCGCGAGAGGACGCAGGCGCCGGTGAACGGGTCGCGGTTGCCGATGACATACGGACGGCCCGCGCGGTCCAGGAAGACCGCGGCCTGTGTGCCGTCCCGCAGCAGGGCCGCGACGCCGCGGCCCGGGGTGAGGGCGTCCAGCCCGCACAGGGCGAACCAGCCCTGGGCGTCGTGGACTTCGACCCGTGGGTGCGGTGCCGCAGCGGCGGCGTGCGCGTGGTCCGCGTCGTCCGCCGCGCGTGCCGAGGGTGCTGTGCTTGCTGTGCCTGCCGTACTTGCCGTGCTTGCCGTACTCGTCGTACGCGTCGTGGCCGTCGTCATCGTGCCGTCGCTCCTTCGAGCCCCGCGGTACCGTGCGCGTCCTCGGCGGTCCGTACGGGCAGGTCCGGGCCGGAGAGCAGCGTCAAGTCCGGCTTGATCTGGTCGCGTTCGGCGGTGAAGCGCACCGTCGGGTCGGGGACGTCCGGCGCGTTGACGAACGAGACGAAGCGCGCCAGCTTCTCCGGGTCCTCCAGGGCGGCCGACCACTCGTCGCGGTAGTGCGCCACATGCTCGGCCATGAGCGCCTCCAACTCGTCGCAGAGCCCGAGCGAGTCGTGCACGACCACGTCCCGTACGTGGTCCAGGCCGCCTTCGGTGCGCTCCAGCCATGCGGAGGTGCGCTCCAGCCGGTCCGCGGTGCGGATGTAGAACATCAGGAACCGGTCGGTCAGCCGCACCAGTTCGGCGTCGCTCAGGTCCTGCGCGAGCAGGTCGGCGTGGCGCGGCGTCGCGCCGCCGTTGCCGCCGACGTACAGGTTCCAGCCGGACGAGGTCGCGATCACCCCGAAGTCCTTGCTCATCGCCTCGGCGCACTCGCGGGCACAGCCCGAGACCCCGGCCTTCAGCTTGTGCGGGGAGCGCAGCCCCCGGTAGCGCAGTTCGAGGCCGATGGCCATGCGCACGCTGTCCTGCACGCCGTAGCGGCACCAGGTGCTGCCCACACAGGACTTGACGGTGCGCAGCGCCTTTCCGTACGCGTGTCCCGACTCGAAGCCCGCCTCGACGAGCCGCGTCCAGATCGCCGGGAGCTGCTCGACGCGTGCGCCGAACATGTCGATGCGCTGGCCGCCGGTGATCTTCGTGTAGAGGCCGAAGTCCCGTGCCACCTCGCCGAGGACGATCAGCCGCTGCGGGGTGATCTCACCGCCGGGCACCCGCGGTACGACCGAATAGGAGCCGTTGCGCTGGAGGTTGGCGAGGAAGTGGTCGTTGGTGTCCTGCAACGCCGCCTGCTCGCCGTCCAGTACGTGGTCCTCCGCGCCGATGGACGGCGCGAGCGAGGCGATCACCGACGCCACGGCGGGCTTGCACACCTCGCAGCCCTCGCCGCCGCGGGCCTCCTCGCGGCCGTGGGAGTCGAGCAGTGCGGAGAACGAGGTCAGCCGCAGCGTGCGCACGATCTCGTACAACTCGGCGCGCGTGTGGGCGAAGCAGCCGCACAGCCCGCGGTCGACGGCGACGCCGCCCGCCTCCAGCTCCGCCTCCACGAGCTGCTTGAGCACCGGGACGCAACTGCCGCAGCCCGTACCGGCGTTGGTGCACTTCTTCACCGACGCCACGTCCGTGCAGCCCTGTTCGGCGACGGCGGCGCGGACGGCGCCCTTCTCGACATGGTGACAGTTGCAGACGACGGCGTCCTCGGGCAGCGCCGCCGGGCCCAGACCGCCGGAGGACTCCCTGCTCCCGTCCGCGCCCTCGGGCAGCACCAGCGTCCCGGGCGGTACGGGCGGCACCGAGCCGGTCAGCGCGCGCAGCGTGCCGTACGACGCGGCGTCGCCCACGAGCACACCGCCGAGCAGTGTGCCGTCGCCGGAGACGACCAGCTTCTTGTAGACCCCGGCGCGGGAGTCGGCGTACACGACGTCGAGGGCGCCGTCGGCGGTGCCGTGCGCGTCGCCGAAGGAGGCCACGTCGACGCCGAGCAGTTTGAGCTTGGTGGAGGTGTCGGCGCCCGTGAACATGCGGGGCCGGGACGGTGCGGCGACCCCGGCGCCGTACCGCGCGAGCCGTTCCGCCACGGCGTCCGCGGCCGCCTCCGCCATCTCGTAGCCGGGCGCGACCAGTCCGTAGACGGTGCCGTCGGCGGCGTGGGCGCACTCGCCGACCGCGTACACGTCCGGGTCCGCGGTACGGCACCGCTCGTCCACGGTGACGCCGCCGCGCGGGCCCGTCTCCAGCCCCGCGGCGCGGGCCAGTTCGTCGCGGGGACGCACGCCGGCGGCGAAGACCACCATGCCGGCGGGGAGCCGGCGGCCGTCCGAGAGCGTCATCGCCGAGACCGCGCCCGCCTCGTCCGTGCCGATCTCCTCGCCCGCGACGCCCGTGTGGACCTCCAGCTCCATCGCCTCCAGGGTGCGGCGCAGCGCGGCGCCGCCGCCCGCGTCGACCTGGAGCGCCATCAGCCGGTCGCCCGACTCCACGATGTGCGTGCGCAGTCCGAGGCCGCGCAGCGCTCCGGCCGCCTCCAGACCGAGCAGCCCGCCGCCGACGACGATGCCCGCGCCCGCCGCGTTCCGCACCCGTTCCTCGGCGTACTCCTCGATGGCGAGCAGATCCTCGACGGTGCGGTAGACGAAGCAGCCCTCGGCGTCGCTTCCGGGCACGGGCGGTACGAAGGGGTACGAGCCGGTGGCCAGCACCAGCGCGTCGTAGCCGACGGTCCGGCCCGAACGGGAGGTGACGGTGCGGCGCTCGCGGTCGACCGCGGCGGCCGGGTCCCCGAGGTGCAGCGTGATGCCGTGCGAGGAGAGGAAGTCCTCGTCGCACAGGGCGAGTTCGTCCGGTGCGGTGCCGGAGAAGTACGAGGTGAGCCGGACCCGGTCGTACGCCGGACGCGGCTCTTCGGCCAGGACCACCACACGGGCGGCGGCGGTGACGCCGCGTGCGGCGAGGGCCTCCAGGAAGCGCTGTCCGACCATGCCGTGGCCGGCCAGCACGATCGTCGGTGCCGTCGGTGCCGTCGGTGCCGTCGGTGCCGTCGGGATCGGGGCCGGTGGCGTCATCGGTGCGGGTCCTCTCCGTCGTGGGTGAGCAGGTGGAGGAGCGGTTCGGAGCGCAGCGGCTCGTCGTCCTCCCAGGCGCGGGCGAGCGTGCCGACGGCGGTCAGATCGCCGAGCAGGACGCCCCCGGCGAGCCGTCCGCCTCGTACGACGACCTGCCGATGGACGCCGCGGGTGGCGTCGCTGAGCCGTACGACGTCGTCGCCCGCGCGGGGGTGCGGATCGCCGAACGCGGCCAGATCCAGGGCGGGTTGGGCCTCCCGTACGGCGGTCGCTGACGACGGCGGTGACGAGGGCGGGGGGCCGCCCGCCGGGAGGGTGAGGCGGGTGAGAGTCCGGGTGCCGCGGTAGCGCGGCGGGGGCATGCCGCCCGGCACCTCCGCGGCGCCGTCCCGTTCCGTGACCCGGGCGCCGTGCAGCAGCACCCGGGCGAGGGCGTCGGCCTGGTCCTGCGCGGGCACGGCGAGTCCGTGCAGGACGCCGTCGTACTCGGCGCAGTCGCCGATCGCATGGACGCGCGGGTCGCTCGTCCGCAGCGCGTCGTCCACGACGACGCCCCGTGCGACGTCGAGCCCG
>NZ_LJGW01000270.1 GCF_001751255.1 Streptomyces nanshensis
CGACACCGCAGCCGCAGCCGCAGCCGCAGCAACCGCAGGCCCCGCAGCCTCCGCGGTCCCAAGTCCCGCCGCACGGCGGCCCGTCCGCCGCCGCCGAGCTGGCCGCGGCCGTCGGGTCCCACGACGCGACGCTCATCCGCCGCACGCTCGACGAGATCGAGCCGCACGCCGACGCCGCCACCGCGTACTTCTACGCGCTGCTCTTCGTACAGCAGCCCCAGCTCCGCGACCTCTTCCCCATCTCCATGGACGCCCAGCGCGACCGGCTCTTCCGCGCGCTGCTCACCGCCGTGCGTCTCGCCGACGAAGTGGAGACGCTCACCGAGTACTTGGCGGGTCTGGGCCGCGGCCACCGCAAGTACGGCACGCTCCCCGAGCACTACCCCGCCGTCGGCGAGTGCCTGCTGGGCGCCCTCGCCGAGTACGCCCCCGAGTCCTGGAGCCAGGAGGCCGAGGACGCCTGGGTCCGCGCGTACACGCTGATCTCGCAGGTCATGATCGACGCCGCCGCCGAGGACGCACAGCGTGCCCCGGCCTGGTGGAACGCGCAGATCGTCTCGCACGAGCTGCGCACCCCGCAGATCGCCGTGATCACTCTCCGCCCGGACCAGCCGTATCCCTTCCTCGCGGGCCAGTACACGAGCGTCGAGACGCCGTGGTGGCCGCGCGTGTGGCGGCACTACTCCTTCGCGTCCTCGCCGCGCTCCGACGGGCTGATCTCCTTCCACGTCAAGGCCGTTCCCGCCGGCTGGGTCTCCACGGCGCTCGTGCACCGGGCACGTCCCGGCGACGTGGTGCGCCTCGGTCCGCCGGCGGGCAGCATGACCGTCGACCATGTGACGGACAGCGGGTTGTTGTGTGTCGGCGGCGGTACGGGGATAGCCCCGATCAGGGCACTGGTGGAGGATGTCGCCGAGCACGGACGCGCGCGTCCCGTCGAGGTCTTCTACGGCGCGCGCAGCGATCACGATCTGTACGACCTGGATTCCATGATGCGGCTTGAGCAGCAGCACCGATGGCTCTCGGTGCGTCCGGTGGTCGCGAGCCCGCCGGGGTCGGCGTTCGCGAACGTCCTTCCCGGTCAACTCCCGGACGCCGTCAGACAACACGGCCCCTGGTCCGCGTACGACGGTTATCTGTCGGGGCCGCCCGGGATGATCCGCCGCGGCCGGGACGCGCTGGTGGCCTCGGGCGTCAGCGCCGACCGGATACGGCACGACTCGCTGGCGGAGCTGATCAACAGCGGGGAACGGACCCCGGGTTGAGCCCGTACACGGGTGTACGCCGGGGGCGCGGGCCGCGGGGCACGGAGCCCGCGCGGACGCGGACGGTCGCGTAGGCCCCGCCAGACGCCCGGACGCACCGCGACGACGACAAGCCGACCACCGACACCAGTACGAGCGCGAGTACGAGCACCAGCACGACGAGCAGCGACGAGCAGCGCGAGAAGCAGCACAAGCGACAGCGACGGCAAGCACACGAGCGTGAGGACGAGCCGGGCGTCCGTACGGGAACGCCGGGCAGCGGAAGCGGAAGGGGTCAGCGGCGTGGCTGAGGCGGAAGAGCCACGTCCGTGGGTCGGGCAGGACTCACGGACGGGGCACGAGCACGAGCACGAGCGCGGGTCACGGCCCGAACACGACAGGGCGGCGCCCGACGGTGCGCAGTGGCGTCCCGGGAGCGACGGCGAGCGGCTGGTGCAGCGGCGGCTCGGCACGTCCGACCGGGCCGAGCGCTTCTACGACGAGCAGGTGCTCGACCATCTGAACGAGCGCATGCGGGAGTTCGTACAGCGTCAGGAGATGTTCTTCCTGGCGACGGCGGACGCCTCCGGGGAGTGCGACAGCACTTTCCGCGCCGGGCCCGCCGGCTTCCTCCAGGTGCTCGGCGAACGCACCCTGGCCTACCCGGAGTACCGCGGCAACGGTGTGCACGCGAGCCTCGGCAACATCGAGGAGAACCCTCATCTGGGCATACTGCTCGTCGACTTCACGCGTGCGCGCATCGGTCTGCACATCAACGGCCGGGCCGCCCTCGTCGAGGACGGGCAGATGCGCGCCCTCTATCCGGAGCTGCCCGAGGATCCGGTGCCGGGCCGCCGGCCGCAGCTCTGGGTGCATGTGGACGTCGAAGAGGCCTACATCCACTGCGCGAAGCACATTCCGCAGATGCAGAAGGCGCCCCGCCGCACCGCACGCGACTGGGGCACGGACGACTACAAGCGCAAGGGCGGCGACTTCTTCGGTACGGCGCGGGACGCGCGGGACCGTGCGCCGGCGGAGGCGGGCGGTGCGCGTGAGCACGCGTCCGGTACCGAGGCGTCGGGGGTCTCCGGGACGGCCGGGGTCTCCCAACCGTCGGGATCCGCCGAGCAGTTCGGGACCTCCGAAACCTCCGGGGCTTCCGGGACGTCCCGGGAGCCGGTCCGCGGGGCGGAGCCGTCGGCGCAGGCCGAGCCCGCCGAGTCGTCCACGTCCTCGGAGTTCTCCGCCTTCGCCCCGCGGTCCTCCCGTACCTCCTCCTCGTCGTCCTCCCTCTCCTCCTCGCCCTCGTACGGCGAACTCCTGGGCCACATACGGGAGGAGACCCAGCCGGAGCCCCGGCCCGAGACGACGACGGCCACCGCCACCGACGCCGTACGCGAGACGCCCGATTCGCCCTGGCAGCGGCGGCGCGTGCCGGAGGTGCAGGCTCCGGGGCTGAGCGTCCCCGAGCAGCGGCGCGCTCCCGACCGGCAGTGGCCGGAGACCTCCTCGCGACCGCAACAGTCCGCGCTGTACACCTCGTTCGGCTCGGAGGAGCAGACGGGGGCGACGGCGATGGACGGTGCCTCGGGCGCGCTCGCGGCGCGCGGTGCGCAGTCCGCCGTCGACGACGGTCTCCACAGGGCCGGTTCGGATCCGCATGCGTGGCGCGAGGAGGCCGAGCGGGCGCTCGCCGAGGCGCAGCGCAGGGGAGCGGAGAACGAACGGGGCACGTTCCAGGGCTGGTTCGGCTGAGACCGGCGCTCTCCCGCGACACGGTCCTCCCAACTCCCGCTCTCGGACGTGCTCTTCGCCGGGCGGCGCGTCCCGCGTCCCGCGTGTGACGCGCCGCTCCCGCCTCACCCCAAGTCGGCGGCGAGCAGCGCCAGTACGCCTTCGATGTTCTTGTCGAGGTACGCGCTGAGCGCGGGAGGCACGACGTCGACGGACGCGATGCCCTCGCGCGTGAACGGCACGCGTACGAACTCGTAGGTGCCGCACGGCTCGTCCACCTCGGGGCCGTGCCGCCGCGAGAGGTCCATCGAGGCCAGGCGGCAGACGAAGAAGTGCTGGACCTTGACGCCCGCTTCGCCGTCGTCGGTGGTGTGCGGCACGGTGTCGACGAAGGCGGGCACCACGTCCGTGACCTTGCCGCCCAACTCCTCGTCGATCTCCCGGTGCAGGGCCTCGACGACGCTGCCGTCGACGTCCGGTTCGACGCCGCCGCCGGGTGTGATCCAGTACGGCTCGCGGCCCGGCTTGGTGCGTTTGATCAGGACGAGGGAGGGGGCGCCGGGGCCGTCCTCGTCGAGGAGCACGGCGCGTGCGGTGCGCTTGACCACGGGACGCTCATGGGCCATGGAAGACGTCTGGCCCGCGGAGGGCCACGTCAAACCCCGTCGCGGCGCGGATGTACGGACATGCTGACCTGTGGGCCCGCTCCGTCCGCACACCACGGGACCGGCACATGCGGTGGCGAATATCTCCACAGAGGTATATCGATAATGTCGTCTCTGTCACTGGACATTGACGCAGAGTCAACTAATCTGGAACGAGCGGTTCTTCCGCGCGTCGAACCGCGACCGGGCGGTTCGAGGCATGAGGGGGGAGCCTCGAACCGCCCTTCGTCGCGCCCGAGTTGATCTCGCCGCGACCTCCGGGCGCGCGGCTGCGGCTCAACTGCCGTCCCCGGTCCCGCTGTTCGCGCCGTTTCCGTTTCCGTTTCCGTTCCCGTTCCCGTTCCGGGGCCGCGTCTCGCGAAGCCCTTTCTCTCTCGGTGCCCGTTTCGCGGTGCCGGCATCCGCGTTCCCGTCCGCGCCCTTCCGCGGAAGCCGATGCCCGTACGGGGCGGATGCCTGTGCGCGTCGATGTCCGCACGGCCGATGTCCGTGCGGACCCATGTATTGACCCCGGAAGTGACCGCCCCCAATACTGCGTTCGCAGTGCGTGCAAGTGTGCGTCAGTCGAACGAGGAGTGGCGATGTCCGCCGGAGCGATCCTGAGAAGCGCCTTCACCAGCAAGCTCTATGTCACGGTCCTGATCGCGATCGTCCTCGGCGCCGCCCTCGGCCTCGCCGCACCCGGCGCCGGCGCCGCCATGGAGCCGGTGGGCACCGGGTTCATCTCGCTGATCCAGATGCTGATCGCCCCGGTGATCTTCTGCACGATCGTCACGGGCATCGCCTCGGCGGGCGAACTCACCAGCGTCGGACGGATCGGAGTGAAGGCCCTCGTCTACTTCGAGGTGCTCACGACCATCGCGCTGATCATCGGGCTGGTCGTGATGAACGTGGCGGCGCCGGGCGCGGGCGTGCACGCCGACCCGGCGAAGGCCGACGTCACCGGCAGCGCCCGCGGCTATCTGGAACAGGGAGAGGCGCAGCACTGGTACGACTTCATCGTCCAGATCATCCCCGACAGCATGGTCGGCGCCTTCACCGAGGGCAACGTGCTCCAAGTGCTGCTGATATCCGTGCTGTTCGCGATCGCGGTGAAGATGCTCGGAGAGCGCGGCGAGGGGCTGGTGCGCGGGATCGAGCGCGTCGGCGAGGCCGTCTTCGGGATCGTACGGCTGATCATGTATCTCGCTCCGCTCGGCGCCTTCGGGGCGATGGCCTTCACCGTGGGGAAGTTCGGCACCGGCACCCTCGTCTCGCTGCTCGGCGTCGTCCTGCTCTTCCTCGTCACGAGCGTCTTCTTCTCGGTGGTCGTGCTCGGGGTCGTGGCACGGCTGTGCGGCATCCGCGTTCTGCGGCTCTACCGTCACTTCAAGGCCGAACTGCTCATCACCCTGGGGACCTCCAACTACGAGGCCGTCATGCCGCAGTTGATGACGAAGCTCGAGAACCTGGGCTGCCCGAAGCGGATCGTCGGGCTCACCGTCCCGTCCGGCTACGCCTTCAACGGCGACGGCGTCTGCCTCTACCTCGGCTTCGCGGCCCTCTACATCTCCCAGGCGTTCGACGTGCATCTGTCGTTCTGGCAGCAGCTCGGACTGCTCGCCGTCTTCATGATCACCTCGAAGGGCAGCGCGGGGGTCGCCGGTGCCGGCTTCGTCATCCTCGCCGCCACGCTCTCGACGACGGCGACCGTGCCCGTCGCCGGGATCATGCTCATCCTCGGCATCGACCGCTTCATGTCCACGCTGCGCGGACTCGTCAGCCTCACCGGCCAGATCCTCGGCAGCATCGTGGTCAGCCGCTGGGAGGGCGTCTTCGACAGGGAGCGTGCGCAGGCGGTGCTGTACGGGCGGGAACCGGCCGCCGAGGGCGCGTACGCCGAGTCCGCTGCGGGTGCGGAGCGGCAGCGGTGACCTCTCCGACGGCGGCCGCAGCGGCACCGGTACGGGTTCCGACTCCCGTACCGCGGCGGCACCGGCACCAGTACCACCGGCACTACCGGCACTACCGGCACTACCGGCACCACCAGCACCGGCGCGAAAGGAACACGATGGCCCGGCTCGACCACGTCCGCCACGACAGCGAGGTCGCGGAACGCATCCGCCGGCGCAGGGGCGGGCGACTGACCCCGCTGGACGGCATGCTGCTGCACAGCCCGCCCGTCGCGGACGGCTGGAACAGCCTGCTCGCAGCCGTACGGGAGCACAGCTCACTGCCGGCGGACATCCGCGAACTGGCGATACTCCGGGTCGCCGCGCTCAACGGCGCACCGTACGAGTGGCGAGCGCACGAACCCGTCGCACGCGCCGCCGGGTTCACGGACGCGCAGCTCGCGGCCCTGCACGAGGGCGGCGACGTGAGTCCCCTCAGTCCGCGTCAGCGTGCGGTGCTCGACTACACCGACGCCATGACCCGCCAAGTGACCGTGCCCGAGGCGGTGTTCGACGCGCTGCGCCCGCACTTCGACGACCGGGGGATCGTCGAGCTGACCGCCACGGTCGGCACGTACAACCTGGTCTCGCGCTTCCTGGTCGCGCTGGAGGTCGGCGAGGGCGCTCCGCACGGCGGGGACGGTTCGCAGAGCGGGGACGGTACGGCCGTGTGCGGCGGTGTACGGAAGGAGCCCGGCGCATGAGCGCGGAGACCGGAACCGCCGCGCAGGGCACCCGCGGTACCCCCCGTACCCCCGATCCCTGGCCGCCGGCGGAGAACGGCAGGCTCGCCGGGAAGGTCGCCGTCGTGACGGGTGCGGGATCCGTCGGTACGGGCTGGGGCAACGGACGTGCCACGGCGGTGCTGTTCGCCCGCGAGGGCGCCACCGTGCTCGCCGTCGACGTCGACGAGGAGGCGCTCGCGGAGACCGCCGCCCTCGCGAAGGACGGGCACGGCCGCACCGGCCGGTCGGGACGCGGACGCGTGCTCCCGCACCTGTGCGACGTCACCGACCCGGACGCGGTCGCCGCCCTGGCCGAGCGCTGTTCCCGCGAACTCGGCGGCCCCGACGTGCTGGTGAACAACGTCGGCGGTTCCCGCGCCGGCGGCCCCGCCGAACTCGACGAGGAGGGCTGGCGGTCCCAGCTCGACTACAACCTCACCAGCGTCTACCTCACCTGCCGCCACACGGTCCCGCTGATGTGCGAGCGCGGCGGCGGCGCGATCGTCAACACCTCCTCCACCTCGGGGCTGCGCTGGACCGGGTCGCCGCAGATCGGCTACGCGTCGGCGAAGGCCGCCGTCATCCAGTTCTCACGGGTCGCCGCCGTCCAGCACGCCGCGGACGGCATCCGCGTCAACACCGTCGTCCCCGGACAGCTCCACACGCCCATGGTCGAGGCGCGGCTCGCGGGGCAGCGCGCCGGCGGCGACACCGCCGCGCTCCTCGCCCGGCGCGAGGCCCGCATCCCGCTCGGTTTCACGGGCGACGGACGCGACACCGCCAACGCGGCGCTCTTCCTCGCCTCGGACGAGGCCCGCTTCGTCACGGGCACGGAGATCGTCGTGGACGGCGGCATGACCGCCCGCTGCGACTGACGGACCGAGCGCACACTTCGTACCTGGACCTGGACCTGGACCTGGACCTGGACCTGGAGCCGTACCGCCCGCCCGTACCGACCGTCCGTACGACCGCATGTCCCGACTGCCCGTCCCCGCCGCCGTATTCGCGCCTGGAGCCAGCCCGTGAACGAACCCACCTGTCCGCCGCCGGTCGCCGTGCCACGCACGCCCCGTACGGTCCTGCCGCCCGGAGCCTGCGATGCGCACTGCCACATCTTCGGCCCCACCAGCACCTTCCCGTACGCGCCCGAGCGGACCTTCACCCCGCCCGAAGCGCCACGGGAACGCCTGGAGGAACTGCACCGCCTGCTCGGTCTGGAGCGTGCCGTGATCGTGCAGTCGGCCTGTCACGGCACCGATCACTCCGCCCTGCTCGACGCGCTGGAGCGGGGCGCCGGCCGCTACCGCGGTGTCGCCATCGTCACCTCCTCGACCCCGCCCGCCGAGGTGCGCCGCCTCCACGAGGCCGGAGTGCGCGGCGCGCGGCTGCACTTCACCCCGCACCTCGGATCGGCGCCGAGCGAGGAGGAGATCCGCGCCGTCGTCGGACTCGTACGCCCCTACGGCTGGCACATCGCGCTCCACGTCCAGGGCACCGGCATCGCCGACCACGAGGCGCTGGTCCGCTCGATCCCGCTGCCCGTCGTCATCGACCACATGGCACGCGTCGATCTGCGCGACGGCCTGGAGAGCCCGGCCGTGCACGCCCTGCGGCGGCTGCTGGAGAGCGGACGGGTCTGGGTGAAGGTCAGCGGCGCCGACCGGCTCGCCCTCTCCCCGCCGCCGATGGACGACTCGGCGGCGCTCGCCCGGCTCCTCGTCGCGGACGCGCCCGAACGGACCGTCTGGGGAACGGACTTCCCGCACCCCAACACCCACGGGTTCATGCCGGACGACGGCGACCTGACCGATCTGCTCCCCGAGATCGCGCCCGGTACGGAGGGACTGCGGCGGCTGCTCGTCGACAACCCGGTGCGCTGCTTCGGCTTCGCGCCGGTGCCGCCGGTGCCGTCGGCGCCTCCGGAATGACACGGGACGAGGGCCGCCCGGTCTCCTCAGTGCAGACCGGTGTAGCCGATGTCGGACGTGATCGCCTCCGCGGTCTCCACCACGCGTGGCACGCACACCCGGCGCAGCTCCTCCAGCGGCACCCGCGCCGCGTTCGCGGAGACGTTGACCGCGGCCAGCACCCGGCCGCCCCGGCCGCGCACCGGCGCCGCCGCCGAGCGCACGCCCTCCTCGCGTTCGCCGTCGACCACGGCGAAGCCCTGCTCCCGTACCCGGTCCAACTCCCGACGCAGCGCCTCCGGTTCGGTGATCGTGTTCCTGGTGAGCGGCTCCAGCCGGACGCCGGCCAGCAGCGCGTCCAGCTCCTGCGGGGGGAGCGCGGCCAGCAGCACACGGCCCATCGACGTGGCGTACGCGGGCAGCCGCGAACCGATGCTCAGCGTGATCGACATGCTGCGCGCGGCGGGCACCCGCGCCACGTACACGATCTCCGTGCCGTCCAGCGTGGCCATCGAGCAGGACTCGCGCAGCTCGTCGGCGAGCGCCCGCATCCGCGACTGCGCCGTCTCCCAGTACGGCAGCGCGGAGAGATAGCCGAAGCCGAAGCGCAGCACGCGCGGCGTGAGGGAGAAGTGGCGGCCGTCGGTCTCGGCGAAGCCGAGCCGCTCGAAGGTCAGCAGTATCCGGCGGGCCGTCGCCCGGGAGAGACCCACCGCCTCTGCGGCCTCCGTCACGGACATCCGAGGGCGTTCCGCCGAGAAGGACTCCAGCACGCGGAAGGCCTTCTCCACCGAGTCGATGACGTCGGGATCGCTGCGTGACACCGCTCGCGCCTCCCCCGTCGCACCTCGTCCGGACGATCACCGTTCAACCGCCGCAAACGCTACACCGGCGCCGTCACCGGAGAGGATCTCCCCCATGAGCGAGGGTCTGCTGTACGTCCTGTCGGAGCCGGGCGCGGTGCCCGAGGAGGAGTTCCACGACTGGTACGACACCGAGCACGCCCCGGCACGGCTCGCCGTCCCCGGCGTACGCAACGCCCTGCGCTACCGGGCGGCGGACGGGCGCACCCCGTCCTGGATGGCCTGCTACGACCTCGACCCCGGCGCGCTGGACACCCCGGAGTACGCGCGGCTGCGCAGCGGGCGCAGTCCGCGCGAGCAGCGCGTCGTGGACGGCTTGGCAGTGCTGGACCGGCGGGTCTATGAACTCCTCGACACCCACGGTGAGTTGCCCGCCAGGCCCGCGGAGCGGGCGCCGTTCGCGCTCTGCGTCGCGATGAGCACCGGCGACGAGGCGGCCCTGCACGACTGGTACCTCGGCGAGCACATCCCCCTGCTGCACACCCTGCCGGGCTGGTGGCGCACCCGCCGCTTCCGCCTGCGCGAAGGCACCGGCCCCCGCTTCCTCGCCGTCCACGACCTCGCCGGCACCGCCTTGTTCGAGACGGAGACCTACCGCCACGCGACGAGCACCCCGCTGCGCGCACGTGTGCTGCGCGAGGTCACCGAGCGGGAGCGCCGGCTGTTCCGCTTTCACGGGGCGGTGGGGGGCGAAGGGGGCGAGGAGTGAGGGGCGGGCCGTGCTGCGTCGGCCCGCCCCCGGCTCCTCAATCCCTCCCGGTCACTCCGTGGCCTCCCCGCTCACTCCGTGAGCGGCAGATAGACCCTGTTCCCCGACTCCGCGAACTCCCGTGACTTCGCGAGCATTCCGGAGCGGACCTCGTCCTCCGTGAGGGCGTCGGCGCCGTCCGGTGACTGGGGGCCGAACTCCTCCATCACCGCCCTGCTGATCTTCATCGAGCAGAACTTCGGCCCGCACATCGAGCAGAAGTGCGCGGTCTTGGCCGGTTCCGCCGGCAGCGTCGCGTCGTGGAACGAGCGGGCCGTGTCCGGGTCGAGGGCCAGGTTGAACTGGTCCTCCCAGCGGAACTCGAAGCGGGCGTCGGAGAGCGCGTCGTCCCAGTCCTGCGCCGCGGGATGGCCCTTGGCGAGGTCTGCCGCGTGGGCCGCGATCTTGTACGTGATCACGCCCGTCTTGACGTCGTCGCGGTCGGGCAGCCCCAGATGTTCCTTCGGGGTGACGTAGCAGAGCATCGCCGTGCCCCACCAGCCGATCATCGCGGCGCCGATGCCGCTGGTGATGTGGTCGTAGCCCGGGGCGACGTCCGTCGTGAGCGGACCGAGAGTGTAGAACGGCGCCTCGTCGCAGACCTCCTGCTGCCGCTCGACGTTCTCCTTGATCTTGTGCATCGGGACGTGGCCCGGGCCCTCGATCATCGTCTGGACGTCGTGCTCCCGCGCGATCCGGTTGAGTTCGCCCAGGGTGTCCAACTCGGCCATCTGCGCGGTGTCGTTGGCGTCCGCGATGCAGCCGGGGCGCAGCCCGTCGCCGAGGGAGAACGTCACGTCGTACGTGCGCAGGATGTCGCACAGCTCCGCGAAGTGCGTGTAGAGGAAGCTCTCCTCGTGGTGTGCGAGGCACCAGGCCGCCATGATCGAGCCGCCGCGCGAGACGATGCCGGTCTTGCGGCGTGCCGTGAGCGGTACGTAGCGCAGCAGCACCCCGGCGTGCACCGTCATGTAGTCGACGCCCTGCTCGCACTGCTCGACGACGGTGTCCTTGTAGACCTCCCAACTCAGCCTCTCCGCCCGGCCGTCCACCTTCTCCAGCGCCTGGTAGAGGGGGACGGTGCCGATGGGCACGGGCGAGTTGCGCAGCACCCACTCCCGTGTGGTGTGGATGTTGCGGCCGGTGGAGAGGTCCATGACCGTGTCGGCGCCCCAGCGGGTCGCCCACGTCATCTTCTCGACCTCCTCCTCGATGGAGGAGGTGACGGCCGAGTTGCCGATGTTGGCGTTGACCTTCACCAGGAAGTTCTTGCCGATGACCATCGGCTCGGTCTCGGGGTGGTTGACGTTGGCGGGCAGTACGGCGCGGCCCGCCGCGATCTCGTCCCGTACGAACTCGGGCGAGCAACGCTCGCGCAGCGCCGCGTACTCCATCTCCGGAGTCACCAACCCGAGTTTGGCGTAGGCGAGTTGGGTGACGGAGGCGGGTCCGCCGCCGTCCGGGCGCTCGCGTCCCCGGCGGGGACGGCGGGCACGGCCGGGGAAGACGGCGTCGAGTCCGGCGAGGTCGCCCTCCGCGCCGCGGACCAGGCCGCCGCGCGGGGTGGTGTGCTTGATTCCGTCGTCCTCGGGCCGCAGTTCACGGCCCGCGTACTCCTCGGTGTCGTCGCGTTCGGTGATCCAGTTGCGGCGCAGCGGGGACAGCCCGCGGCGCACGTCGGTGTCGATGGCGGGATCGGTGTACGGCCCGGACGTGTCGTAGAGCGTCACGTCCTTGCCGTCGGTGAGGTGCACTCGGCGGACCGGGACCCGCAGGTCCGGGCGGGATCCGCTCAGATATCCCTTGTGCCAGCCGAGCCGACGGCCGTCGTCCTCGGTGGCGGGGGTACGTGCATCCTGCATGGTCATGCGACCAACTCCCTACGCCGGCATTACCCGGTACCAGGTTCGGCGGTCGACGCAGCGTTCTCCGTGGCCGGTTGACCGGTGTACGGAGGTCAGCGCCCTCTCAGCCCCGTGCTCGGAGCTCCCGCGGTGTGCAAAGGCCCCTCCACGCTAGTGCTATGACGCTGGTGATGAACAGGGCGCCCCGGAGGCGGCCCTTTGCGATGATCGGGGCGTGACTCCGACTCCGCGGTCCCCATGGGACCGGCACGCATCAGGCCCCGCCGAGCCGTACCCGGGCCCGGCTCCGGGACGCGAGCGCGAGGGGGAGCGCCAAGTGCCCGGCGCGGCAGGGCAGTCGTACGGGGAATCGTACGAGCCGTCGTACGAGCAGCAGTCGTACGGGCAGCAGGGGCAGGGCGCCGCCCGTGGGCAGGGCCACGGCTACGGGCAGGGGCCGGCTCGCGGGCCCGGCTACGGGCCCGGTCCGGGGTCTGCTCCCGGGCCCGGCACGGGGCCGATTCCCCGGCCCGGTTCCAGGCCCGGTCCGGGATCCGGCCACGGCGGCCCCGGACACGGCGGTCCCGGTCCCGGCGGATCCGGACCGGGCGGTCCCAGCGGTCCCAGCGGTCCCACCGGACACAGCGGACACGGGCACGGCCACACCCACGGCCACGGCCCCGCCGCCCCCGTCTCCCGGCATCTGCGCAAGGTCATCGCCGCCGTTCTGATCCCCTTCGCCGTGGTCGTCCTCGGCGGGCTCGTAGCGCTGTGGCCCGGCGGCGTACCGGCGAACGACGGCCCCGAGGGCGTCGGCTTCGACCGGCCCACGCTTCCTGCCCGTGTGACGGCGGTGCGCGTGGTCGACTGCAAGGACGTCAACGTGCAGCCGGGCCAACCCGCCCAGTCCGGGGGCCAGTCCGGCGGAGCCGCCGCCGGCGGTGCGGACGCGGGGGGCCAGGGCGGCGGCGGAGGCAAGGGCGGCGGTACGTGCCGCAAGGCCACCGTCGAGGTCGCGGCCGGCAAGGACAAGGGCACGAAGTTCACCGAGGTCGTCACGCCCGACGCCACCCGCACCTACACCGCGGGCCAGGACGTCGTCGTCGCCTACGCCGCGAACGCGCCGCGCGAGCTGCGCTACAGCGTCATCGACGTCGACCGCGACTTTCCGATGGCGCTGCTCGCCGGGGTCTTCGCGCTCTTCGTGGTCCTGGTGGGACGGCTGCGCGGCGTGCTCGCGCTGGTCGGTCTCGCGGTGAGCTTCGCGGTGCTGAGCCTGTTCATCCTGCCCGCGATACTCCAGGGCTCGAATCCCCTGCTGGTGGCGGTCGTCGGGGGCAGCGCGATCATGCTGGCGACGCTGTATCTGTGCCACGGCCTGTCCGCCCGTACGTCCGTCGCCGTCATCGGGACGCTGATATCGCTGCTGCTGATCGGCGTGCTCGGCTCGGTCTTCATCGGCTGGGCGCATCTGACGGGCAACACCGACGACCAGACGAGCCTGGTGCACGGCCTCTATCCGGGCATCGGCATCCAGGGCCTGCTGCTGGCGGGGGTGCTGATCGGTTCGCTGGGCGTGCTCGACGACGTCACGGTCACCCAGACCTCGGCGGTCTGGGAGCTGAAGGAGGCCGATCCGGGCGCCGGCTGGCGGAAGTTGTACACGTCGGCGATGCGCATCGGCCGCGATCACATCGCCTCGGTCGTCAACACCCTGGTGCTGGCCTACGCGGGTGCCGCGCTGCCGCTGCTGCTGCTGTTCTCCATCGCCCGCAGCGGTGTGACGACGGTCGCCACGAGCGAGGTCGTGGCCGAGGAGATCGTCCGTACGCTCGTCGGCTCGATCGGCCTCGTCGCCTCGGTACCGGTGACGACACTGCTGGCGGCCCTCGTCGTCTCCTCCGACCGCCGGCGCAGGGCCGCGGCCGCGGGCCCGGACACCGACGGTGCGGTGCCCGGCGGCGCCGCGGCC
>NZ_LJGW01000264.1 GCF_001751255.1 Streptomyces nanshensis
GCCACAGCACCACGGCGCTGCGCTCGGTCGCGCCCGCGAGCGTGCGCCCGTCGCGGGCGAACGCAAGGGAGTTGACCTGTCCGTCGCCGGGGTCCACCGTCCCGGCGTCCGACGGGCGGCCCCGCTCGGGCACATGCCACAGCCGTACGGTCCCCTTCTCGCCCGCCGCCGCGAGCAGCCGTTCGCCCCGCGGGGCGAACGCCACGGTGAGCACGCCGCCCCCGTGCCCGGCCAGGGGCTTGCCGAGCGGGCGCGCGTCGGAGGGCCGGGAGACGTCCCACAGCCGTACGGTCCCGTCGTCGCTGCCGCTGGCCAGCGTGCGGCCGTCCCGGGCGAAGGCGACCGAGGTGATCTTGCCGTGGTGTCCGGAGAGTTGAGCGAGCAGCCGGGCCCGGCGCGGGTGGCGTACGTCCCAGAGCCGTACCAGTCCGTCGTCGGTGCTGGCCGTCGCCAGCAGCCGTCGGCCGGGGCCGAAGGCGGCGGCGGTCAGGGGGTTGGTGAAGTCGGTGAGCACGGTGCGCGGGCGGTGCCACAGCAGCAGATCGCCCTCGTAGCCCGCGCTGACCAGGGTGTGACCGGACCCTGCGCCGGAGCCGTCGCCGGACCCCGCACCGGATCCGCCGTCCCGGGTGCCTTCCCGGGTGCCGTCCGGGCGGAAGGCGACCCTCCAGATGCCGGAGCTGTGTCCGGTCAGCGCCTCGCCGAGGGGCTGCGGATAGTCGGGGTCGGCCACGTTCCACTGCCGTACGGCGTTGTCCTCGCCGCCCGCAGCCAGCGTCCGCCCGTCCGGGCTGAAGGCCACCGACCAGACGGGCGCCCGGGGTTCGGTGCGCACCGCGCGCTCGTGGACGTGCCGGGGGTCGGAGACGTCCCACAGCCGTACCGTCTCGTCGAAGCCGCCGCTGGCCACCGTCTTCCCGTCGGGGCTGAAGGCCACCGACCACACCGGCGCCCCGTGCCCGCGGAGTCCGTCGCCGAGCTGTTCGGCGTGCGCGGGATCGCCGACGTCCCACAGCCGTACGCGGCCGTCGTGGCCGCCGCTGACCAGCGTCCCGCCGTCGGGCGCGAACTCGACGGCCTGTACGCCGCCTTGGTGTGCCGAGAGCGGGTCGCCGAGCGGCCGGGGCCGGGACGGGCGGGAGAGGTCCCACAGCCGTACGGTCCCGTCGTCGCCCGCCGTCGCGAGGAGCGAACCGTCCGGGCTGAACCGGGAGGCGGCGACCGCCGAGGAGTGGGCCTTCAGCGGAGCGCCGACCGGCTCGGGGCGGCGGGGGTTCCGGGTGTCCCACAGCCGTACGGTGCCGTCGTGCAGGCTGACGGCGAGCAGCGTGCCGTCGGCGCTGAACCGTACGTCCTCCGCGCGCTCCGTGAGCCCCGTCAGCGGAGCGCGCAGCGGGCGGGCCTTGAGGGGGTCGGCGGTGTTCCACAGCCGGACGGTGCGGTCGTGGCCGGCGCTGGCGAGGGTGTTCCCGTCGGGCGTGAAGTCGGCGGCGGAGACGACGCCCCGGTGACCCGGAAGGCGCGAGGAGAGCGTGGCGCCCGCGTCGGCGATCAGCCGACTGTCGACGTCCGGTGTGGCGCGCATCCGCTGCGCGGCCAGGTCGAGGCGCGCGGAGAGCGAACGGCGGGTGCCGCGCAGCTTGTCCGCCTGCGTGGTCGTCTGGTGGAAGACGGCGTCGTTGCGCTCGGCGTGCGCGGTCGCCCGCTGCTGGAAGGCGACGACGGCGGCGGTCGTCGCGATCAGACAGAGCGCCACGAGCGCGGCCGTCACGCCCTGGCGGATGCGTACGGCGCGGTCGCGCAGACGCAGCGAGGCGGTGAGGAAGTCCCGTTCGGGCGGGGTGAGTTCGTCCTCGCGGCACCCGGGCGGGAACGCCTCGGCGGCGGCCTCCAGACGGCTGCCCCGGTAGAGCGCGCCCGGGTCGTGCTCCAGCACCTCCCAGTCGCCTGCGGCGGCGGTGAGCTGCCGGTGCACCAGCAGCCGGCCGCGCTCGGCGTCGATCCACGCGCGCAGCCGGGGCCAGGCGGTGATCAGGGCCTCGTGGGCGAGATCGACGACGCCGTCGTCGGAGGTGAGGAGGCGGGCGGCGACGAGCCGGTCCACGACGGAGGCGGTGACGGAGGGTGTGGCGTCGGGAGTGGCGGAGGCGGCGGGTGCGGACGGAACCGGGTCCTGCTCCGAGGCCCGTCCGGGGCCCAACGTCGGGACGGATCGCGGCCGTTGGGCGGACGCAGGCTGCGCGTCCGCATCCGTGTCCGCGTCCGTGCCCGCCTCCGTGGCCGCGCCCAGCTCCGCCCGGTCCACGGGACGCCGGGTGTCCGGCGCGCCGTCGCCGGGCGCCACCAGCCGCAGCAGCACCCGCCGCGCCGCCTCGGCCTCCTCCGCCGAGAAGCCGCGGTAGACCTCCTCGGCGGTCTGCGCGATGGCGCCGTGCAGCCCGCCCGCGCTCTCGTACGCCGCCTCCGTGAGCATGTGCCCGCGCCGGTGGCGCCAGGTCTCCAGCAGTGCGTGCGACATCAGCGGCAGCGCCCCCGGTTCGCCCTCGACCTCGCGTATGACACGGCCGGTCAGCGAGCGCTGGACCTGGAACCCGCGGACGGTGGCGGGCCGTACGACCGCCTGCCGCAGCTCCTCGCCGGACATCGGCCCGACCAGCAGCGTCGCCTCCTGGAGTACGGCGGTGAGCCCGGCGTGCCGGGCGCAGTGGCCGAGGAAGTCCGCACGGACGGCGAGGACGACGCGGAGTCTGCTGTCCGGCTCGCCCGCGGCGAGCAGCGCGTCGAGGAAGGCCGTACGTTCCGCGTCGTCGCGGCAGAGCGTGAACACCTCCTCGAACTGGTCGACCAGGACGAAGGTCTCGCCCTCCCGGTCGTGCGGCACGAGCCGCTCGGCGTGCGTGGTCGCGGGGCGCGGACCGGGGGTGAGGATGCGGATGCCGGCGGGGACGGGTGCGTCCGCGCCGGAGCCGAAGCCGGACTCGGGCTCGGGCTCGGAGCCCTGTCGCCGCAGGGCCGGGATCAGTCCCGCGCGCAGCAGCGAGGACTTGCCGCTGCCCGACGGGCCGAAGACCGCGGTGACCGGGAAGCGGCGGGTGAGGGCGTGCAGCCGGGCGACCAGTTCGCTCCGTCCGAAGAACAGGTCCGCCTGCTCGGGTTCGAAGCGGGCCAGTCCCCGGTACGGGGGCGGCGAGTCCGGGTCGTCGGGGCGCCGCTGCCCGTCGAGTTCGGCCTTGACCGCCTGCCGGCGCTCCTCCCACGCGCGCGGATCGCCGCCGCACGCCGTCACGAAGCCGCGCGTCACGCGCAGGGACGGCAACGCCTCGCCGCGCGTCGCCTGGTTGAGCGCACCGAGCGACAGCCCCGAACGCTCCCGCATCACACGGAAGGTGGGCGACCCCGCGCTCTCGCGCAGCCGCCGCAGCTCCTCGGCGAACTCCCGTACCAGGGCGGCCGGATCGGCTGGTCCTCGCGCGGCTGACATGGCTGGAGTCCTGGAGTAAGTACGTGTGTCACGTACCCGGCGTACAACGGTGATCGCTCACGGTAGGAGCCCCGATGCCCGTACGGCAAGGGGCAGTTGGGGCCGGGGGCTCCGGAGAGGGGAGGCTCCGCGGAACGCGGCGCACAACCCTGGGGGCCGTTCACGGGTCTGCTGTCACGACAGTCCGTTACGGGGGAAAGGTTCCCAACATGCCTGTATGTGCCGTCCGTTCGTCCGCCCTGGGGTCCGCGGCCGTGCTCGCCGCGCTCGGGCTCACGCTCGCCGCCGGCGGCCCGGGTGCCGCCGCGGACGCCGGAAAGGACGCCAGAGACGCCAGAAAGGATCCCGGAAAGAACGCCCCGGTGCCGGGCTTCCTGGCCGCCGCCGATCTGCCGCCGCATGCCTCGTCCGGCTGGTCGGCGGGGAAGGTGACGGCGGGGCTGCCGGATCCGGAGCCCTTCTGCGCGGAGGGCGCGCTACCCGCTGACGGGAGCCGCTACCGGGAGTTCCACACGGACCTGGACACCGACGCCACCCAGGTCGCCGTGGTGTCGAAGAACGAGACGGCGGCGGCACGGCTGGCGGCCGCGCTGCGCGCGTCGGTCGCGGCGTGCGCCGCGGACTGGCTGCGGGAGACGCCCGGCGGCACCGCCTCCTGGGAGGACTACGGCGGGCTCGCCGCGGGCGACGGCGCGCACGTCTACGGCGTCCATGTCTCGATCCCCGAATCCGAGCCCAACGTCCATCTGTTCGGGGTCGGACGGGACGGGCGGACCGTGACCCTGGTCCGCTGGGGCGAGATGGGCGACCTCGGCCGGGCGCCCGTCGCCGACTTCCAGCGGACGACGAGGACGGCGGTCGCCAAGCTCAACTGACGGCCCGGCTGATGAGCCCAACTGACGGGCTCGACCGGCGGGTTGGGGCGGCGGGTTGCCGACACGTTCGGCCGCAAGATCGGCCCCTCCCCGCGTCCGCCCCGTACGGAAGCGCACTCCGTACGGGACGGGCGGACGCTGCGGCTCAGAGGCCGACGAACCCGTACAGCGCCAGGTGGTTGGACTCGGTGCTGCCCACGGTGTGGTCCACCGGCGAGGAGCCCACGCTGCCGCGCACGAAGAGGTAGTCGATCTTGCGGGAGCCGTCGGTGGGCTTCGACCCGTAGCTCTTCATGCCGTACTCGCTGAGCGTGTCGGCCGCGATGCCGGTGCGGTTGGCGTCGATACCGACGACGCGCACGTCCGAGTCCTTCAGCAGCCGCGTCGCGTCCGCGCCCAGCCGGATGCCGCTGCCGCCGATGCCCTTGTCGCCCTCGCCGCCGCACGCGTGCTTCGCGTTCTCCTGCGGCAGATGCATGGTCGCGGCGAACACGGAGGTGCCGGTGCCCTTGACCGTGAAGCGGGCGGCGATGGCGCTGGTGCGCCGCCACTTGTGCTCGTTCGCGGCGCCGTCGTCGTTGTTCGGCGGCTTGTAGAGCGTGCAGCCCTTGCCGTCGCCGTACGCCGTGCCGGGCTTGAGCCAGCCGGCGCTCCAGTACTTCGACACATCGCCCGAAGCGAGCCCGAGCCGGCGGGTGTTGTAGATCAGGCCGTTGGTCTGCTTCTTCTTCAGATCGCCCAGCGCGGAGGAGTCGCAGTGGTGGCTGCCGCCCCACTCCGGCGGGTCCTCGGCCGACACCACGGCCTTGTACGTGCCCGCGGGCAGCCCGAACTTCGCCGAGAGCTGGTCGGCGTACGCCTCGGCCTGTCCCTTGCCGCGCAGTTGCTGCAGCACGAGCAGATCGGGCGCCTCGACCCCGTCGGTGCCGGTCTTGCCCTCGTCGTCCACGAGCACGGACTTCAGATGCTCCGGGCCGGAGATCCGGGTGCACGAGCCGCCGGAGTGGTTGCGTACGAGGTTCTCCATGTTGTTGCTGTAGATCCGCAGGCTGTCCCCGGCCGCGGCGGTACGGGAACCCTCGCGCGCCGCGCCGCCGTCCGGGCCCGCCTCACCGGTGCCGGGGGCGCCGTGCGCGATGAACGGGGTGGCCAGTACGGCGGCGGCCAGCAGGGCCCCTCCGGTGAGGTTGCGCAGGGTCCGTCTTCGCAGAGCCATGGTGTCGCTCCTTCGACCGCAGCGGGTGCGGTGCTCGTAGGGACAAGTGCGGTGTGCGCAGGGCCGGTTGTACGGGTTGCAGGGGCCCCATGCGTCGTACGGGGGTGGGCCGGGGACCGGGCGTGTGTCAGCGCCCGGTGCGGTCAGCGGTCAGCGGTCAGCGGTCAGCGGTCAGCACACCGTCGCCCACCTCCTGAAGGTGCGCCGCGAAGTCCGGGTCCTCCTCCAACAGCGCGCGGAAGGGAGCCACTTGACCGGCGTGACTGACGGCGCTGTCCACGGCGATCACGCCGCGGGCCGTCAACTCCCGGCGCAGCAGCGGCAGACAGCCCGGACAGGCGGGCCGCTCGGCGTCCACTCGGCTCTCCCCCTCCGGCGCAGTCGGCCCCGGCCCGGGGCGCCGTCCGTCCCCGCGCGCGTGCGGCGGGTGACGAGGGAGCGTAACAGCGGCGGAAGGGGCCGGTCTGCCGATCGGCACCGCGCGACAGAAGCGCGCCGGCCACGGACCGCGGCTGTTTGCATATGGTCTCCGCGCGTTGACATACCAGCACTCGTGGTGACGTCGAAGGAGACGGAATGGCAGAGAACGCACAGTCCGGGCACGACGGCGGGGCCGGAGCGGCGGACGTTCCGCCCGCGCAGCGCCGGACGGCCGAACTGTACGCCGTGGACCGGCAGTTCCGGGAGGCCAGGCCCCTGGACTCGGTCACGGAGGCGATACGCCGGCCGGACATCGGCCTCCCCCGCATCATGGAGACCGTCATGGCGGGCTACGCCGACCGCCCCGCCTTCGGGGAGCGCGCGAAGGAGCTGGTGAAGGACCCGCGGACCGGCCGGATGACGGCCGAACTGCTGCCCCGGTTCCACACCGTCACCTATCGCGAGGTGCGGCAGCGCGTGCAGGCGCTCGCGAACGAACTGGCCGCACACCCCCGACACCCGCTCGGCGCCGGGGACTTCGTGTGCACGCTCGGCTTCACCAGCGCCGACTACGCCACCGTCGACCTGGCCTGCATCCACCTCGGGCTGGTCTCCGTACCGCTGCACTCCAGCGCCACCGTCGCCGAACTCACCCCGGTCGTCGTGGAGTCCGACCCCCGTCTGCTGGCGGTGAGCACCGAACTCCTGCACGTCGCGGTCGAGTTGGCGCTCCGCCCGAATGCGGCGGAGGACGCGGCGCTGAGCCGTCTGATCGTCCTCGACTGCGATCTGCGCGTGGACGAGCAGCGCGAGCGGTACGAGGCGGCCGCGGCACGGCTCGCGGCGGCCGACTCGCCCGTCACGCTCGACACCCTGGACGCCGCGCTGGCGCGCGGGGAGACCGCGCCCGTCGCTCCGCTGCACACCGGCACGGACGAGGACTCGCTGACCACCCTCCTCTACACCTCCGGCAGCACCGGCGTGCCCAAGGGAGCCATGTACAGCAGGCGGCTCGCCACCTATCTGTGGGGCGCCTCGTGGCGTACCACGGACACGCCCGTGATCAGCCTCAACTATCTGCCGATGAGCCATCTCGCCGGGCGCTACACGCTGTTCAGCACGCTCAGCGCGGGCGGCACGCACTACTTCGCGGCCCGCAGCGACCTCTCGACGCTGTTCGAGGACATGTCGCTGGCCCGCCCCACCGATCTGATGCTCGTGCCGCGCGTCTCGGAGATGCTCTTCCAGCAGTACCGCAGCGAGGCCGACCGGCGGCTGGCCGAGGGCGGCGACCCGTCGGCCGTGCCCGCGGAGGTGCGACGGCACATACGGGAGACGGTCGTCGGCGGCCGGCTGGTGCGCGTGATGTGCGGCAGCGCGCCGCTGGACGCCGAGACCGCCGCGTTCCTGGAGTCGTGCCTGGAGGTGACGCCGATGGACGGCTACGGCGCCACGGAGGCCGGAATGATCACCACGGGGCACCGGCTCGCTCCTCCGGTGATCGACCACAAGCTCGTGGACGTACCGGAGTTGGGGTACTTCCGCACCGATACCCCGTACCCGCGGGGCGAGTTGCGCATCAAGACCGAGATGATCATGTCGGGCTACTACAAGCGCCCGGAGACGACGGCAGCGGCCTTCGACGAGGACGGCTTCTACAAGACCGGCGACATCATGGCGCGAACGGGCCCGGACGAACTGGTCTACGTGGACCGCACCAAGAACGTACTGAAGCTCTCCCAGGGCGAGTTGGTGGCCGTCTCCCGGCTGGAGACCGTCTTCGCGGCGAGCCCGCTGATCCGGCAGATCTATGTGTACGGCAGCAGCGAGCGCTCCTTCCTGCTGGCCGTGGTGGTGCCGTCCGCGGAGGCGGTCGCACACGCGGAGCGCGCGGCGGCGGACGGCGCAGGGGACGCCACGGGCACGGCGGACGCCGCGGACGCGCTCAAGTCGGCGCTCAGCACGGCCCTTCGGCAGGCGGCGAAGGACGCCGGGCTCAAGTCCTATGAGATTCCACGGGACTTCATCGTCCGTACGGAGCCGTTCTCCGCGGCGAACGGTCTCCTCACCGACGCCGGGAAGCTCTCCCGCCCGCGCGCCAAGCGGCACTTCGGCGACCGCCTGGAGCAGATGTACACGGACCTCGCCGCACGCCAGGCGGAGGAACTGCACGCCCTGCGGCGCGAGGGCCGGGAGCGGCCGGTGGCGGAGACCGTCGGCCGCGCCGCCGGGAGCCTGCTGGGCTGCCCGCCCGGCGAACTCGACCCCGCCGCACGCTTCTCGGACCTCGGCGGCGACTCGCTCTCCGCGCTCTCCCTCTCCCGGCTGCTCGGCGAGATCTACGAGACCGACGTCCCGGTCTCCCTGATCACCAGCCCCGCGACGGATCTGCGCGCGCTCGCCCGGCACATCGCGACCCGTCCGGCCTCGGGCGGGGACCGCGCCACCTTCGCCTCCGTGCACGGTGCGGACGCCACGGAGGTACGGGCCTCCGGTCTCGGCCTCGACACCTTCGTCGGCGCCGACGTCCTCGACGCCGCCCCGGCCCTGCCGCGTGCGGACGGCCCGGCGCGCACCGTGCTGCTGACCGGCGCCAACGGCTATCTCGGACGGTTCCTCTGTCTGGAGCTGCTGGAGCGCCTGGAGCAGGAGGAGCGGGAGGCGCCGGCCGGCGGCACGCTGGTCTGTCTGGTGCGCGGCAGCAGCGACGAGGCCGCGCGCGCACGTCTGGACGCGGCGTTCGACAGCGGCGACCCGCAACTCCTCGCCCGCTACCGGGAGTTGTCCGCGGGCCGGTTGCGCGTGCTCGCGGGCGACATCGGCGAACCGGGGCTCGGCCTGGATACGCGGACATGGGAGCGGCTGGCCGCCGAGACCGACCGCATCGTCCATCCCGCGGCGCTCGTCAACCATGTCCTGCCCTACAGCGAGCTGTTCGGCCCGAACGTGGCGGGCACGGCCGAGCTGATCCGGCTGGCGCTCACCACCCGGATCAAGCCGTTCACCTTCCTCTCCAGCGTCGCGGTGGGCACCCAGCTCGCGGGCGCGGCACTGGACGAGGACACCGACATCCGCGCGGTCGTTCCCGTAAGGCGGCTGGACTCGGCGTACGCGGGCGGCTACGGCACGAGCAAGTGGGCCGGCGAGGTGCTGCTGCGGCAGGCGCACGAGCTGTGCGGGCTGCCGTGCGCGGTCGTCCGCTCGGATCTGATCCTGGCGCACAGCGTGTACCGGGGGCAGCTCAATGTGCCCGACCTCTTCACCCGGCTGTTGTTCAGCCTCGCCGCCACCGGGGTCGCGCCGCGCTCCTTCTACGGGGACGACTCCCCGCACGGCGGACAGGACGCGGGGCACGCCCGTTTCCACGGGCTGCCGGCCGACGTGCTCGCCGAGGCCGTCACCGCGTTCGGGGAGCGGGCCACGGAGGGCTTCCACACGTACAACGCCCTCGGCACCCACGACGAGAACGCCTCGCTCGACGTCTTCGTCGACTGGCTGATCGAGAGCGGCGAGCGGATCCAGCACATCGACGGCTACGGCACATGGCTCGCGCGCTTCGAGACCGCGCTGCGCGGACTGCCCGAGGAGCAGCGGCAGCACTCCCTGCTTCCGCTGCTGGACGCCTTCCGCGAACCGCTGCGTCCCGTCACCGGGCCGCGGCGGCCCACCGTCCGCTTCGACGCCGCCGTACGGGAGGCCGGGGTGGGCGGCGACGACGGCGTACAGGGCGTGCCGCCCGAGCTGATCACCAAGTACATGGCGGATCTGCGGCACTTGGGCCTGCTGTGACCCGGCGCCGTAGCTGACCGGCAGGAGAGACAGAAGAGAAAGAAGAGGAGCGAAGAAAGGGGAGCGGAGAAGAGGAAGAGGGGGCGGGCGCGCGGGGATGCG
>NZ_LJGW01000259.1 GCF_001751255.1 Streptomyces nanshensis
AGCCCGGCGGGTGGCTCGGCGCGCTCCGCCCCCGGGGCATGGGCCGCCTGATGGCCACTCTGGCGTGCGTCGGCGGCACCATCGGCGCGCTCGACCTCGCCGCGACCGCGGCCTCCGAAGAGTGGGGCCAGGGATGGATCGCCGGGGCCCTGCCGTCCGCGCTCAGCGTCGGCGCGATCGGCGGGAACGCGCTCTACGGGATGCGCCCCTGGCCCTGGCCCGTCCGTACGCAACTCACCGTGTTCGCCGCGGCGCTCCCGCTGGCGTGGCTGCCGCTGGCTGTCGCCCACACCCCGGCCGCCGCCGTCGGCGCCACCCTGATCGCCGGGCTGGCGTTCGGGCCGCTGCTGACCGTCGCCTTCCAGGCCGTGGACCTGCTCGTCGCGCGCTCGGCGATCCGAGAGGGCTACGGGTGGCTCATCAGCGGCATGGGCCTGGGGATCGCCGCCGGGAGCAGCCTCGCCGGCGCCATCGGCGCACCGCTGACCTTGCCGCTCGCCGCCGCCGCGCTGACGGCGCTGCTCGCGGCGACCGTACGCCGCCCCCTGGCGGCCGTGGCAGCCCCGGCCCGGCTCGGGATGCGCTTCGTCGTCCTGCCGGGAGGTGGTGAGCGATGACGGCACTGCACCCCTCNTACCTCTCCGCCCTGCTGGAGCGCGGCACCGGCCCGTGCCCGCTCGGCGTCTACCTCCCAGCCGGATACCCCTCCCTCGGTGGCTGCGGCGCCGTGCTGGAGCGCGCCGTACGTGAGGGAGGCGCGTCATTCATCGAGCTGGGCGTCCCCACCTACACGCCGCACCTGGACGGCGCGGCCATCTCCCAGGCCCACCACCAGGCCATGCGCGAGGGCACCGACATGGTCGGCGTGCTCACCCTCGTAGCGCAGCTCGCACCCGTCGCCCCGGTCGTCGTCATGAGCTACGCCCGCCCCGTCCTGCGCTACGGGATCGAGCGCTGGGCCGAGGCCCTGGCGTACGCCGGCGCCGCGGGCTGCATGCTGGCGGACCTTCCCGAAGACGAGGCGATTTCCTGGCACGCCGCCGCGGCCGCATACGGACTCCACGCGCCCCGCCTGCTGGAGGCGACCGCGCGCGAGGCCCGGGTCGTACGGCTCTCGTCGGCGGCCACCGGATGGATCTACCTCCCGGCTGCGGCCGCCGTCACCGGCTACCAGGGCGCGCTGGACCCGCTGGAGCTGGCACGGCGATGCGCCCACGTACGGCTCCATGGCGGTCCACCGGTCGTCTGCGGCGGAGGGATCTCCACCCCTGAGCTGGCCGCCGACCTCGCGCCCCTGGCCGATGCTCTGGTCATCGGCAGCCCCCTCGTACGGGAGCTGCTCGATGACCCCGGCCCGCGCGGCGCCGATGCCGCCGTGCACCTGGTCCGCCAATACACCCGCGCTCTGCACCAGGCGATCACCCCCCACCGCTCGCGTCCGGGCCCGGAAACGGGGAGCCCCGGATGACGTACGTACGCGACCACCGCCCCGCCCGCCGGTCACGGGCGCGGCGGCTCCCGGAGAGGACACCCCCGGCCTCCGTCCTCTCCTCCGCCCGGACAGGCCGCCGCGTGGGGGCGTGGCCTGTCCGGGCGGCCCCCCGGCAGTCCCCCGGCGGAGTCCCCCGGCCGGTGCGGGGCCAGTACCGGAGCCAGACCACA
>NZ_LJGW01000272.1:0-9965 GCF_001751255.1 Streptomyces nanshensis
CACCGTCCCGGCGGCGGGGTTGAGGGTCCTGCTCGCCGCCTCGGCCCATGGTCCGGGCAGCCCGCCGCGCTTCCGCCCCAGGGGCCCGACGGCCGGGCGCCGCCCTCTCCGCCGTCCGCGCCCGCCTTGCGATCGCACCCACCGGAGAGCGCCGCCGGGACCTCCGGCTACGCGGCGATCTCCGCGTGCGCCGCCAGCAGCAGCGCCGGATCGGGTCCTTCGAGCACCGCCGGCTTGGCGAGCCCGTCGAGCACGATGAAGCGCAGCAGATCCCCGCGGGACTTCTTGTCGACGCGCATCGTCTCCAGCAGCCTCGGCCACTGGTCGCCGCGGTAGGTGACCGGCAGCCCGACCGACTCCAGTACGGCGCGGTGCCGTTCGGCGGTCGCGTCGTCCAACCGGCCCGCGATACGGCCCAGTTCGGCGGCGAAGACCATGCCGACGGCGACGGCGGCGCCGTGCCGCCACTCGTAGCGCTCGTTCTTCTCGATGGCGTGGGCGAGCGTGTGCCCGTAGTTGAGGATCTCGCGCAGGCCGGACTCCTTCAGGTCGGCGGAGACGACCTCCGCCTTGACGCGGATGGAGCGCTCGATCAGTTCGGAGGTGTGCGGTCCGCCGGGGCCGCGCGCGGCCTCCGGGTCGGCCTCGATCAGGTCGAGGATCACCGGGTCGGCGATGAAGCCCGCCTTGATGATCTCGGCGAGGCCGCCGACGTAGTCGTGGACGCCCAGCGACTCCAGCGCCGCCAGGTCGCACAGCACCCCGGCCGGCGGGTGGAAGGAGCCGACGAGGTTCTTGCCCTCGGCGGTGTTGATGCCGGTCTTGCCGCCGACGGCCGCGTCCACCATGCCGAGCACCGTCGTCGGTACGGCGACCCAGCGCACTCCGCGCAGCCAGGTCGCGGCGACGAAGCCCGCGAGGTCCGTCGTCGCGCCGCCGCCGACGCCCACGACGACGTCGCTGCGGGTGAAGCCGCTCTGGCCGAGCGCCTTCCAGCAGTACGCGGCGACCTCGGCGGTCTTGGCCTCCTCGGCGTTCGGCACCTGGACGGCGATGGCCTCGTAGCCCTGCGCGGCCAGGTCCTCGCGCAGCACCTCGCCGGTCTCGGTGAGCGCCTCGGGGTGCAGGACGGCGACGCGCTTGGCGCCGCCGATCAACTCCGGGAGTTCGCCGAGGAGTCGGTGCCCGATGAGGACGTCGTAGGGCCGGGTCCCGTCGGCGGCCTCCGTGCCCACGGTGATACGGACGGGCTGCTGCTCGCTGCTCATGTCTGCTTCAGCTCCAGGACGTCGAGGATCTCGCCGGCGACCTCGTCGGGCGTGCGTTCGTCGGTACGGACGACGGCCGTGGCGACCTCGGTGTAGAGGGGACGGCGGGCGTCCATCAGCTCCCGCCACTGCTTGCGCGGGTTCATCATCAGCAGGGGGCGCGGGGCGTCGAGCCCGACCCGCTTGACGGCCTCGGCGACGTCCATGTCGAGGAAGACGACGGGCGCGCCCGCGAGCAACTCCCGTGTCTCGGGGGCGAGTACGGCGCCGCCGCCCAGCGCCAGCACCCCGGTGTGCTCGGCCAGCGCCGTCCGCACGGCCGCACGTTCCAGCGCGCGGAAGTGCGGCTCGCCCTCGTCCAGGAAGATCTCGGAGATCGGCTTGCCCGCCGTCTCGACGATGTCATGGTCGGTGTCGCGGCAGGTGGTGCCCAGCGTCGCGGCCAGCAGTTCGCCGACGGTCGTCTTGCCCGCGCCCATGGGGCCGACGAGGACGACGGCGGGGCCGGTGTGCGTTCCGGTCATGTGATCTCCAGGCCGTCGAGGAAGCCGGTGACGTTGCGGCGGGTCTCGGTGACGCTGTCGCCGCCGAACTTCTCCGCGACCGCGTCGGCGAGGACGAGCGCCACCATCGCCTCCGCCACGATCCCGGCCGCCGGGACGGCGCACACGTCCGAGCGCTGATGGTGCGCCCGCGTCTCCTCACCGGTGGCGACGTCGACGGTGGCCAGGGCGCGCGGCACCGTCGCGATGGGCTTCATCGCGGCCCGTACGCGCAGGAGTTCGCCCGTGGACAGCCCGCCCTCGGTGCCGCCGGAACGGCCCGAGCTGCGGCGGATCCCCTCCTCGGTGCTGACGATCTCGTCGTGCGCGGCGGACCCGGGCACCCGCGCCAGCCCGAAGCCGTCGCCCAACTCCACGCCCTTGATGGCCTGGATGCCCATGAGCGCCCCGGCCAGGCGGGCGTCCAGGCGCCGGTCCCAGTGGACGTGCGAGCCCAGTCCGACCGGTACGCCGTGTGCCGCCACCTCGACGACGCCGCCCAGGGTGTCGCCGTCCCGGTGCGCCTGGTCGATCTCCGCGACCATCGCCTTGCTCGCGTCGGCGTCGAGGCAGCGCACCGGGTCGGCGTCGAGCCGCTCCACGTCGCCGGGCTGCGGCACGAGGCCGTACGGGGCCTTGGCGGCGCCGAGTTCGACCACGTGGGAGACGATCTCGATGCCGGTGGTCTCCTTCAGATAGGAGCGGGCGACCGTGCCGAGCGCCACGCGGGCCGCCGTCTCCCGGGCCGAGGCCCGCTCCAGCACCGGACGTGCCTCGTCGAAGCCGTACTTCTGCATGCCGGCGAGGTCGGCGTGGCCGGGGCGGGGACGGGTCAGCGGGGCGTTGCGCGCCAGGCCCGCCAGCTCCTCCGGGTCGACGGGGTCGGCGGCCATCACCTGTTCCCACTTGGGCCACTCGGTGTTGCCCACCATGATCGCCACCGGGGAGCCGAGGGTGAGCCCGTGGCGTACGCCGCCGAGGAAGGTGACCTCGTCCCGCTCGAACTTCATGCGGGCGCCGCGTCCGTAGCCGAGCCGGCGCCGCGCCAGGGCGTCGGCCACCAAGTCCGTGGTGACGGGGACGCCGGCGGGCAGCCCCTCCAGCGTCGCCACCAGTGCGGGGCCGTGCGACTCCCCCGCGGTCAGCCAGCGCAACCTGCTCAACGGGTGCTCCTCGATGATGTGCCTCGGGCGCCTGTGCGTCCTTCTCGGGTCTCCCCCGATCTTCCCACGTGCGGGGGCCGGGCCCGGCCGCGCGTCCACGGGACGGACAGCGTGCCGGACACCGGCCGAGAGGCGAGACGCGGGGCGCGGAACGTACGGGACGTGCGGGAGCCTCAGCCCGTACGCGCGTGCAGCGCCGCCTCACCCGCGGCGCGCATCGCCTCCAGCGGCGCCGGCACATGCCCGGTCATCAACTCGACCTGGAGCACGGCCTGATGGACGAGCAGATCGAGCCCGGAGACCACGGCTCCGCCGCGCTCGGCCCACGCCGCCGCGAGCCGCGTCGGCCACGGGTCGTAGACGACGTCGAAGAACGTGCCGGGACCGTCGGGCACCTGCTCGGCGAGAGCGTCGGTGCTGCCCGCCGGGGTGGTCGCGATCACCAGCGGCGCGGTGAACGCCTCCGCGGCCTCCGCCCAGTCGGCGGTGCGCACCCGCACCCCGAGGCGCTCGCCCCAGCCGCGCATCTCGCGTGCCCGCTCCTCGCCGCGTACGTAGGTGACGACCTCGCCGTCGCAGATCCGGCCGAGCGCCGCCAGCGCCGAAGACGCCGTCGCCCCGGCGCCCAGCACGGCGGCGCGCTCGGTCCGTACGATGCCGCGCTCCCGCAGCGCCGCGACCATGCCGGGGATGTCGGTGTTGTCGCCGATGCGCCGCCTGCCCCTGAACACCACGGTGTTGACGGCCTCGACGGACTCCGCGACGGGACTCACCTCGTCCAGCAGCGGGATGACCGCCCGCTTGAGCGGCATCGTCAGGGAGAGGCCCGCCCACTGTTCGTCGGTGCCGCCGAGGAAGCCGGCGAGGCTCTGCTCGTCCACCTCGTACCGCTCGTACGTCCAGTCGTGCAGCCCGAGCCGGGCGTAGGCGGCCTGGTGCAGCACGGGCGAGAGGGAGTGTGCGACGGGTGAGCCGAGGACGGCGGCTCGCCGTACGGTCCGGGACGCGGCGGGCGCGGGCCGTACGGGGTGGTGCGGGTCCATCAGCCGCCGTTCCCCTTCTGCTTGCGCTGTTCCCTGTTGAACTCCGCGACGTTGCGGTCGTGTTCGGCCTTGCTCGCGGTGAAGCGCGTGTCGCCGGGACGGACGGTGACGAAGTAGAGCCAGTTGCCCTTCGTCGGCTTCAGCGCCGCCTCGATGGCCTGGTGCCCCGGGTTGTCGATGGGGCCGGGCGGCAGACCCGGGTTGAGATACGTGTTGTACGGCGACTTGAACCTGGTGTCCTCGACCGAAGTGTCCAGCGACGAGCGGCCCTTGGCGTAGTTGATCGTCGAGTCGAAGCCGAGCCGCATGTCCTTCTGGAGGCGGTTGTAGATGACGCGGGAGACCTTGCCGAACTCGTCGTCCTGCTGCGCCTCGGCCTGGATGAGGGACGCTATGGTCAGCACCTCCTCCGGCGTCTCGCCGATCTTCTTCGCCTCGCCCGCCAGATCGACCTTGGTGTGCTCGGCCTTGGCGCGGCCGACCATGTCGCGCAGCACGTTCACCGGGTCGCTCTTCTCACCGACGCTGTAGCGCGAGGGGAAGAGGAAGCCCTCCGGGTTGCCCTTCGCGAAGCGCGGCAGGCCGAGTTCGGCGGCGCGGGCGTTCTTGGCGGCCTTCTCCGTGGTGCCCTCGGGCTTGCGCAGCTTGTCGTCGATCATCTTGTAGATCGCCTTGGCGCGCAGCCCCTCGGAGATGATCAGCCCGTTCTGGCTTGCCGGGTCGAGCATCAGCTTCACCGCGGCGGCACCCGACATCCGCTTGCGCATGCTGTACGTACCGGGCTGGATGCCGCTGGACTTCTTCTCCTTCTGGGCGGCGTCCACGAAGGCGCCGGCGCTCTTGACGACGCCGGACTTCTGCAACTGCGCCCCCATGTCGGCGATCGAGGCGCCGTCGGGGATCTTCACCTGCGTCTGCCCGGAGCCCTTGCCGGAGTAGTCGGGGGCGGGCGCCAAGTACCGCTGGTAGAAGCTGTATCCGTAGTAGCCGGCGGTGCCCAGACCTCCGGCGAGGATCACCGAGACGACCAGGCACGCGCAGCCGCTCCTGCGCTTGGTCTCGCCGCGGTTGCGGCGTGAGCGCTTGGAGTCGCCGTCGTCGTAGTCGTCGTCCTCGTCCTCGTCGCGGTCGGCGAAGAAGGCGTGCTCGCCCTGGTCCGGGCCCGGGTCCCAGCCGGTCTCCGGGTCGGCCTCGGGGTGCGGGCCGCGGCCGCCCTGCTCGCCGGGGTGCGGCGCGTAATACGCCTGCTGCTGCCCGGTGTTGTACGGGTCGTCGTAGCCCTGTGCCTGCGGATGCTGCTGGGGATAGCCCTGCTGCTGCGGGTAGTACACGGGCTGCTGGCCGGTGTTGTACGGGTCGTCGTAGCCCTGGCCGTGGCCCTGGTACTGCTGCTGGCCCTGCTGCCCGTAGTAGCCCTGCTGGTGCGGCACTTGGTGCTGACCGGTGCCGTACGGATCGGCGTACTGGCCGCCGTAGGTGTTCTCGGCGTAGGGGTCGCCGTCGCCCGGGTACGAGGTGTCTCTGCCACCGTCCCAGCCCTTGTCTCCGAAGAGAGGGTCATCGGGATGCCACGGTGGGAGGCTCTGCCCCCGGCCATACTCAGTCATCGATCCCCTAAGAATCCGCCGGACGGCAACGGTCTGCCGTACGAACAAGGCAGGACACCCGCGGCACTCTGCGGTGCCGACCCGCTCCGGCGGTTGCACGTGTCGCGGGAACGTTACCGTATCGCGATCAGACAACCACTTGGACGCATTCCCCGGGTGGGCTCCCTGACATCCGCTCAGTCTCCAGGGCGCTCTGCAGAATGACCACCGCAGCGGCCTGATCGATGCGAGAGCGGCCCTTCTTGGAGCTGACGCCGGACGCACGCATGTCCTGTGCAGCCGTGACTGTACTCATACGCTCGTCCACCAGCCGAACCGGGACCGGTGTGATCTTCCTCGCGAGCTGCTCCGCGAAGGCGCGGACCTTGACCGCGGCCGGGCCCTCGCCCCCCTTGAGGGAGCGCGGCAGCCCGGCCACGACCTCGATCGGCTCGTACTCGGCGACGAGCGCCGCCAACTGCCGCTGCGCGGCGGGGAGATCACGCCCCGGCACCGTCTCGACGGGTGTCGCCAGCAGTCCGTCCGGATCGCTGCTGGCGACACCGATACGGGCGTCACCGACGTCCACGGCGAGGCGGCGCCCCTTGCGCATCAGGCGCCGCCGCTCTCGGAGACCAGGCGCTCGACGGTGGCGACGGCCTCGTCCACGGCCGCCGGGTTCTGACCGCCGCCCTGGGCGAGGTCCGGCTTGCCGCCGCCGCCTCCGCCGAGGGCCTTGGCGGCGCCGCGCACCAGGTCGCCGGCCTTCAGACCGCGTTCCCGCGCGGCCTCGTTGGTGGCGATGACGGTGAGCGGACGGCCGTTCGTCACCGTGAAGAGCGCGACCACGGCGGGACGCGAACCGGGGATGCGCTGGCGCACGTCGAGCACGAGGGTGCGCAGGTCCTCGGCGGCGGTGCCGTCGGGCACACGGGCGGAGGCCAGGGCCACGCCCCGTACGTCCGTGGCGCCTTCGGCGATGCCGGCGGCGGCCTGGAGGACCTTCTCCGCGCGGAAGCGCTCGATCTCCTTCTCGGCGTCCTTCAGCCGCGTCACCATCCCGGAGATCCGCTCGGGCAGTTCCTCGGGGCGGCCCTTGAGCAGGTCCGTCAACTGGGAGACGACCGTGTGCTCGCGGGCGAGGAACTTGTACGCGTCGACGCCGACGAGCGCCTCCACACGCCGTACGCCCGAGCCGATCGAGGACTCGCCCAGCAGCTTGACCAGGCCGAGTTGAGCGGTGTTGTGCACATGGGTGCCGCCGCACAGCTCCTTGGAGAAGTCGCCGATGGTCACCACCCGCACCCGCTCGCCGTACTTCTCGCCGAACTCGGCCAGCGCGCCCTGCTTCTTGGCGTCGTCGATGCCCATGTACTCGGCGGTGACGTCGAGTTCACGGGCCAGCACCTCGTTGATCCGCTGCTCGACGTCCGTGAGGACGGTGCCGGGCACGGCCGACGGCGAGCCGAAGTCGAAGCGGAAGCGGCCCGGGGAGTTCTCCGAGCCGGCCTGCGCGGCCGTCGGCCCCAGGGCGTCCCGCAGCGCCTGGTGGGTGAGGTGGGTGGCGCTGTGGGCACGGGCGATGGAGCGGCGGCGGTCCACGTCGATCTGGGCCTGCACCGCGGCGCCGACGGTCACCTCGCCGACCTGGACGACGCCCTTGTGCACGGAGACGCCGGCCACCGGCTGCTGTACGTCGCGTACTTCGACCACGGCGCCGTTGTCCAGCCGGATGCGTCCGGTGTCGGCGAGCTGGCCGCCGCCCTCGGCGTAGAAGGGGGTGCGGTCGAGGACGACCTCCACCTCGTCGCCCTCGTGGGCCGCGGGCGAGGAGACGCCGTCGACGAGCAGGCCGACGACGGAGGCCTCCCCGACGGTGGCCTGGTAGCCGGTGAAGTCCGTGGCGCCGCCGCGGTCGGCGATCTCGCGGTACGCGGAGAGGTCGGCGTGGCCCTGCTTCTTGGCCTTGGCGTCGGCACGGGCGCGGTCGCGCTGCTCCTGCATCAGGCGCCGGAAGCCGGCCTCGTCCACGGAGAGGCCCTGTTCGGCGGCCATCTCCAGCGTGAGGTCGATGGGGAAGCCCCAGGTGTCGTGCAGCAGGAACGCCTTCTCACCGGGGAGGACGGTGCTGCCGGCGGCCTGGGTGTCGCTGACGGCGGTGTCCAGGATGTTGGTGCCCGAGCGCAGCGTCTTGAGGAAGGCGGCCTCCTCGGCGAGGGCGACCGTCTCGATGCGCTTGCGGTCGGTCTCCAGCTCCGGGTACTGCGGGGCCATGGCCTTGATGACGGTGTCGGTCAGCTCGGCAACCGTGGGGCCGCTCGCCCCGAGGATGCGCATGTTGCGGATGGCACGGCGCATGATGCGGCGCAGCACATAGCCGCGGCCCTCGTTGCCGGGGGTGACGCCGTCGCCGATGAGCATGATCGCCGTACGGATGTGGTCGGCGACCACGCGCAGGGAGACGTCGGTCTCCTCGGCGTCGCCGTAGCCCACGCCCGTCAGCTCGGTGGCCTTGTCGAGCACCATGCGCGAGGTGTCGATCTCGTACATGTTGCGCACGCCCTGAAGGATCATCGCCAGCCGCTCGAAGCCGAGGCCGGTGTCGATGTTCTTGCTGGGCAGGTCCCCGATGATCGGGTAGTCCTTGCCCTCGCCGGGACCGCGCTCGTACTGCATGAACACCAGGTTCCACAGCTCGACATAGCGCTCGCCGTTGACGGCGGGGCCGCCCTCGGGGCCGTACTCGGGACCGCGGTCGTAGCTGATCTCCGAACAGGGGCCGCAGGGGCCGGGGACGCCCATGTCCCAGTAGTTCTCGTCCTTGCCGAGCCGCTGGATGCGCTCGGCGGGGACGCCGACGACGTCGCGCCAGATGCGCTCGGCCTCGTCGTCCTCCTCGTAGACGGTGATCCACAGCAGCTCGGGGTCCAGGCCGTAACCGCCCTTGTCCTGCGGGGTGGTCATCAGCTCCCAGGCGTACCGGGCGGCGCCCTCCTTGAAGTAGTCGCCGAAGGAGAAGTTGCCGCACATCTGGAAGAACGTGCCGTGCCGGGTGGTCTTGCCGACCTCCTCGATGTCCGGCGTCCGCACGCACTTCTGCACGCTGGTGGCCCGGTCGTACGGGGCCTTGACCTCGCCCAGGAAGTAGGGCTTGAAGGGGACCATGCCCGCCGGGACGAGCAGCAGCGTCGGGTCGTCCGCGATCAGCGACGCCGACGGCACGACGGTGTGCCCCCGCTCCTCGAAGAAGCGCAGCCAGCGGCGGCGGATTTCAGCCGACTCCATCAGTGGTCCTCGTTTCGGTCGTGGGATCGTCCGGGCCCCTGCCGGTGCTGTACGGAGCCCAGTTGCGGTCTGCTGGCCTGGGTGGGGAGCGCACGCGACGCGTCCGCCTCGTACGGGTCCGGCGTCGCGCCGAGGCCCAGGGCGTCGTTCAACTCGCCCTCCCGCTGGGCCATTCCGGCCCGGACGTCCAGCGCGAAGTCCTTGAGGCGGTGGCCGCCCTGTACGGCCTTGTCGGCGGCGCGCACCGCGAGCGCGTCGGGCGCGAGGGAGCGCAGCTTGCGCTGGACCTTGGCGGTGGCCCACACGCCTGCCGCGGCGCCGGTGGTGAACCAGAAGGCACGGCGGAACATCGTGGATCAGCCCCTTCCGCGGTCGCGACCGCGTCCGCCGCGCCGGGCACCGGGCAGGGTGCGGCTGACGACGACGGGCGGCGGGGTGTGCGGGGTCTCGCCCTTGCGCTTACGGCCGAGGGCCCGGCGTACGCCGTAGCCGAAGGCGGCGACCTTCACGAGCGGACCGCCGAAGGCCGTGGAGACGGTGGAGGAGAGCGCGGAGGCGTTGGAGGCGACCTCCTGGACGTCGGTCGCGATGGCGTCCACCCGGTCGAGCTGGGTCTGCGCGGAGCGCACCGTCGCCGACGCCTCGCCGAGCAACGGAACGGCCTGCTCCGTCACGCCCGTCACCAGCTTGGTGGCCGCCTTGAGCGTCTGCGCGAGCCTCACCAGCACAACGGCGAGGAACGAGACCAGAATCGCCCAGAACACGGCCACGAGGAGACCGGCCACTTCTCCACCGGACACGCTGCACCGCTTCCCTCGGGTCGTACGGGTCTGCCGCCGCTGGTGGCTGCGCCCGCTCAGGGGCCGCACCCTGCGCCCGTGCGCGGGCGGCGGCGGCTGTGACCGAGCCTATCGCGCCGACCGGCCCGGCTCGTACCGCATAAAAGGCCGCACCGGCGCGGGCGCAGACGGAGTGCGCCTCCCCGGCACGGCGGGTACGCGGCGGGCCCGGCGGACGGTACGGGAGCGGGAAGCACCCCGAACGGGCCCTGGCGGCGGGCCGGTTGACCACGCCGGCC
>NZ_LJGW01000272.1:10165-21140 GCF_001751255.1 Streptomyces nanshensis
ACGCCGGCCGCCGGGCGGGCGCAGGGGCGGCGGTCAACAGCCGTACGGACGCCTCCGGTTGGAGATCCGGAGCGGCGTCCGGCGGGCCCGCCGCGCGGCGTGCGCCACGCGCGGCCCGTCCGTCGGCGGGCGACCGACCCCTCGCGCCCGCGGGTTCAGCGTGCGTAGTACTCGATGACCATCTGCTCGTCGCAGACCACAGGGATCTCCTTGCGGTTCGGCGTACGGTCCAGACGGAAGGCGAGCGCCTCCAGGTTGACCTCGAGGTAACGCGGGGTCTCGCCGTCGGGGGCGTAGCCGCCCTCACGCGCGACGAGGAACGGGTGCTTGTTGCGGCTGCGTTCGCGGACCTGCACCACGTCCTCCGGCTTCAGCCGGTAGGAGGGCTTGTCGACCTTGCGGCCGTTCACCGCGATGTGGCCGTGCACGACCATCTGACGGGCCTGGTAGATGGTGCGGGCCAGACCGGAGCGGAGCACGAGCGCGTCGAGGCGGCGCTCCAGCTCGATGACGAGCGCGTCGCTGGTCTTGCCGCCCGTCTTACGGGCGCGGTCGTAGGCGCGCACCATCTGGCGCTCGCTGATGTCGTACTGGGCGCGCAGCCGCTGCTTCTCCAGCAGCCGGACCTTGTAGTCGCTGTTCTGCTTGCGCCCGCGGCCGTGCTCGCCCGGCGGGTAGGGCCGGTGCTCGAAGTACTTCACGGCCTTCGGGGTCAGCGCGATGCCGAGGGCACGCGACTTCTTGACCTTGGGACGCGACTGGTTCACTGAACAGACCTCCGTGTAAGTTAGGTGAGGCTTACCTTAGCGGAGGAGAACGTATGTTTCGACCTGGGATTCCCCGCACCGGAGCCGATTCCGGTTCCGAACGGGAACAGCCGCGTCCCGTGGAAGACGCCCGGGCACCTGATGCCGCGGAGCGCGTACGAACCCTCGTGGAATCCAGCGTATCGGCCGTGCTCGACATTCCTTCAGCCCGCCCTACGGAAACAGCGGCTCTCGGCCACGGCAGCCCGGAGGCCCGCGCCGTCACGGAGGACGGTGACGTCGTACTTCTCGTCCCCGCCGCCTCGCCCGCCGCGCAGCTCGCGGCGCGTGCGAGCGGCGACGAAGTCACCGCGGTGATGGAAATCACCGACGTGGCACCGGTCGCGGTGCCCCACCGCGTACGGGGCCGGGCCTGGGTCGCGGGCTGGCTCACACCCGTGGGACGTGAGGAACGTGCCGACCTCGCACGGCTGATCACGGCACGGCACCCGGGCGGGCCGCCCGCGGCCGACATCGCGTGGGTGCTGCTGCGGCTGGAGGTCGGGGAGGCGTACGTCGACGACCTGTGGGGCGCGGAGTCGGTCGAGCCCGACGACTTCGCGGCGGCGTCCCCCGACCCGCTCGCACCGCACGAGGCCGAACTCCTCCAGCACTTGGCCGCCTCCCACGACGACCAGATGCGGACCCTGTGCGGGCTGCTGGGCGACCCCGGGCCGGCGTGTGCCGCGGCGAGTGCGCGGGCGGTGCCGCTGTCGGTGGACCGGTACGGGATGCGGGTGCGCTTCTGCGATCTCGAAGGCCACCAGGCCGGGGCGTGCTTCGACGCGAGGTTCGAGTTCCCGGACCCGGTGGACGACGTGGCCCAGTTGCGGCAGGCGATGCGGCTGCTGTTCGCGGCGGCGGCGGAGTAGCGCCAACGGGGCGGTGCCGTACGGGACTTCGGGCGGGCGGACGGGATGGAACGGGGCCGGGGTGCGCCCGGCCCCGGGCGGCAGGCCCTAGCTCTCGCCGTCCGGTGTCTCCCGCGGTGCTGATTCCTGTTGCGGCGACGCCGGGGCACTGCCCCGCAGCCGTTCGCGGACGCGCTCGGCCACCTCGGCGTAGCGCGCCTCCGCTCCGTACCGCGTCGGCTCGTAGTAGCGCCTGCCGTGGACGGTGTCCGGGGCGTACTGCTGCGCGGCGATGGCGCCGGGCAGGTCGTGCGGATACTGGTAGCCCTTGCCGTGGCCGAGCTTCGCCGAGCCCTGGTAGTGGCTGTCGCGCAGATGCGGGGGCACGGGACCGGCCAGCCCCGCGCGTACGTCCGCGAGGGCGGCGTCCACCGCGAGGTACGCGGCGTTCGACTTCGGCGCGAGGGCGAGTGCGACCACCGCGTGGCCGAGCGTGATGCGGGCCTCGGGGAAGCCGATCATGGCCACCGCCTGGGCCGCGGCCACCGCCGTCTGCAGAGCGGTCGGGTCCGCGAGGCCGATGTCTTCGCTGGCGGAGATCATCAGCCGGCGCGCGATGAACCTCGGATCCTCCCCCGCCTCCACCATGCGTGCCAGATAGTGCAGCGCGGCGTCGACGTCGGAGCCGCGGATCGACTTGATCAGGGCGCTGGCGACGTCGTAGTGCTGATCGCCGTCGCGGTCGTAGGTCACGGCCGCCCTGTTGACCGCCTCCTCCAGCGTGGCCAGCGTGACCTCGGACTCGCCCTTGGCGAGGGCCGCTCCCGCGCCCGCCTCCAGCGCCGTCAGCGCGCGGCGGGCGTCGCCGCCCGCGATCCGCAGCAGATGGTGCTCGGAGTCCGCGGGCAGCGTGACCGAACCGCCGAGACCGCGCTCCTCCTCCACGGCCCGGCGTACCAGCGCGCGCACGTCGTCCTCGGTAAGGGCCTCCAGCGTCAGCAGCAGCGAACGCGAGAGCAGCGGCGAGATCACCGAGAAGTACGGGTTCTCCGTCGTGGCCGCGATCAACGTGACCCAGCGGTTCTCCACGGCGGGCAGCAGGGAGTCCTGCTGGGCCTTGCTGAAGCGGTGGATCTCGTCGAGGAAGAGGACGGTGTCCTTGCTGTACGCACCGGAGGAGCGGCGGGCGCTGTCGATGACCGCCCGCACCTCCTTCACTCCGGCCGTGATGGCCGACAGTTCGACGAAGCGCTTGTCGGTGGCCTTGCTGACGACGTACGCGAGGGTCGTCTTGCCGGTGCCCGGCGGGCCCCAGAGCATCACCGACGAGGGGCCGGCGGGGCCTCCGCCGCCCTCGCCGACGAGGCGGCGCAGCGGGGAGCCGGGGCGCAGCAGATGTTGCTGGCCCACGACGTCGTCGAGGGTGCGCGGGCGCATCCGTACGGCGAGGGGGCTGGCCGAAGGGTCCTGCGCCTGGCGTTCCTCTGCGGCGGCGGTGAACAGGTCGGGTTCCACGCCAGGAACCCTAAATCAACGCTCCGACAACGCGGCCGGGACCACCTCGGATCCGGCCCCGTCCCCAACGGTCTGCGCTTCCTCAGCGCGTCCAGAAGTCCCACCAGCGCACCAGGACCAGCAGCCCGATGACGCCGATGTGCAGCACCGGCAGCACCCACGGGAACTCGTCCAGGAAGCCGCGTACCGGTGAGGGCGCGGGCAGGAAGCCGTGCCGGACGTTGTGCGCCGTCACGTACCAGAACATGACGATGGTGGCGACCCAGGCCAGCGAGCACCACAGGCACAGGGCGCCGATGTCGTACAGGGACTGGTACATGAGCCAGGTGCAGAAGCCGACGCCGAAGAGCGTGCCGGCGTTGAACGTCAGCCAGTACCACCGCGGGAAGCGGGCGCCCGTCAGCAGGCTGACCCCGACACAGATGACGATCGCGTACGCCACGAGCCCGATCATCGGGTTCGGCACCCCGAACGCCTCGGCCTGCTCGCTCTTCATGATGCTGCCGCAGGAGATGACCGGATTGAGACTGCACGCGGGCGTGAAGTCCGGGTTCTCCGCGAGCTTGATCTTGTCGAGCGTGATCACCCATGCCGCCAGCAGACCGGCGGCCGCCGTGACCAGCAGCATCCAGGCGAAGGCGCGTGAGGCGCCGACGACGCCGGTGCCCTCCGGTTCCCTGTCGGTGCCGCTGCGAGCGTCGTCGAGGGGTGCCGTCATGGTCATGAGCCCTAGATCCCGTCGTCGGTCCTCTGCTGCCCCGTGTGCCGCTCATTGTGCACCAAGGGCCGTACTGTCAGCGGAGCTTCCCGGCCACCTCGGCCACCACCCCGTCCAGCGGTACGGCGGTCTGCTCACCGCTGCCCAGGTCCTTGAGCTGCGCCACGCCCTGGGCGAGATCCCGATCGCCGACCAGCAGCGCGTAGCGGGCGCCGGAGCGGTCGGCGGACTTCATGGCGTTCTTCATGCCCTTGCCGCCGTAGGCGAAGTCGGCCGCGACGCCCTCCCTGCGCAGCTCGGTGACCACCCGGAAGAGTGCACGCCGCGCCTCGTCCCCGATCGGGACGGCGAACACGTCCGTGGGGGCGGGCAGTTGGAGCTCGACGCCCTCCGCGCGCAGCGCCAGCACCGTACGGTCGACGCCCAGCGCCCAGCCCACGGACGGCAGCGCGGGCCCGCCGAGCATCTCCGACAGCCCGTCGTAGCGGCCCCCGCCGCCGACGGCCGACTGCGAGCCGAGCCCGTCGTGGACGAACTCGAAGGTGGTGCGCGTGTAGTAGTCGAGGCCGCGCACCAGCCGCGGGTCGTCCTCGTAGGCGACGCCCGCCGCCGTGAGCAGTTCGCGCACCTGCTCGTGGTACGACTTGCACGCCTCGCAGAGGTGGTCGCGCATCATCGGGGCGTCGGTGAGCTGCCGCTGCACGCTCTCGCGCTTGTCGTCCAGGACCCGCAGCGGGTTGATCTCGATGCGGTGCCGGGTGTCCTCGTCGAGGTCGAGCCGGCGCAGGAAGTCCTGGAGCACCGCGCGGTAGACGGGACGGCACTCCTTGTCGCCCAGGGAGTTGAGCAGGAGACGGAAGTCGCGCAGCCCCAGCGAGCGGTACGCGTCGTGGGCGAGGATCACCAACTCGGCGTCCAGGGACGGGTCCTCGGTCCCGATCGCCTCGGCGCCGACCTGGCTGAAGTGCCGGTAACGGCCCTTCTGGGGGCGCTCGTAGCGGTAGTACGAGCCCGAATACCACAGCTTCACCGGGAGGTTGCCGCTCTTGTGCAGGCTGGCCTCCAGCGCGGCGCGCAGCACCGAGGCGGTGCCCTCGGGGCGCAGGGCGAGTTCGTCGCCGCCCTTGGTGGTGAGGGTGTACATCTCCTTGGTCACGATGTCGGTGGATTCGCCGACACCGCGCGCGAACAGTTCGACCTGCTCGAAGCCGGGCGTCTCGACGTAGCCGTATCCGGCGCGGCGCAGCGGCGCGGAGAGCGCCTCACGTACCGCGAGGAAGTCGGCGGACTCCGGCGGGATCAGGTCGTAGGTGCCCTTGGGGGCCTTGAAGGTGGTCACGGAAGGTCTCGTCACATTCCTCGTCGCGGGGCGGCACCCGTGGCACCGCCGCCCGGCCCGGCCGCCACCTGCCGCAGGAAGGGGTTGGCGGCGCGTTCCCGGCCGATCGTCGTCTGGGGGCCGTGGCCCGAGAGCACCACGGTCTCGTCCTCCAGCGGCAGGCACACGCGGGCCAGCGACTGGAGGATCTCCTCGTGGTCTCCCCCGGGCAGGTCGGTACGTCCGATGGAGCCGGCGAAGAGCAGGTCGCCCGAGAAGAACACCGGTGGCACATCGGCCTGTTCGGGCATCCGGAACGTCACCGACCCCTTGGTATGGCCCGGGGCGTGCGTGACGGTCAGCTCCAGACCGGCCAGGCGCAGCGTGGCCCCGTCGGTCAGCTCCTCGACGTCGTCCGGCTCCCCCACCGTCAGCTCGCCCATGAGCGGCTGGCCGATGGCCCGGCCCAGCGCCTTCTCCGGGTCGCTCATCATGTAGCGGTCCTCGGGGTGGATCCAGGCGGGCACGTCGTGGGCGCCGCAGACCGGCACGACCGAGGCGACGTGGTCGATGTGGCCGTGGGTCAGGATGACGGCGACCGGCTTCAGCCGGTGTTTGGCGACGGCCTCCTCGACGCCTTCGGCGGCCTGGTGGCCCGGGTCGATGATCACGCACTCCTCGCCGGCGGCGGGGGCGACCAGATAGCAGTTGGTCCCCCAGGCCCCGGCGGGGAACCCGGCAACAAGCACGATCGTCCTTCAGTCGTCCGGAAATCGGTCACGGCGCCCGTGCCGACAGCCCGGGAACGCCGGAGGCCTGCGGCGATCCGCGTCTCCCGCCCCGCCGGTCAGGCCCGTCACAGCCTACCGGCGGCGGACCGGGCGCCGCGAACCCGTATACGGTACGGGCGGACTCTGGTACGTACGCAGGCATCCCCCGCCGAGGCCCACGCAGGTACGGCCCGCAGGATCCGAAGGAGAATCCCCCGGTGGTCAGCAGCGAACAGCGCAGAAAGCAGCTTGCACGCGAGAAGTACCAGCGGCAGCAGGCGAGGCGGGAGGAGCGCCGGCGCAAGGCCCGTCTGCGCAACATCGCGATCGCCGCCGCCGTGGTGCTGGTGCTCGGGGCGGGCGCCGCCTACGCCGCGTCCGGCGGGCTGGGCGGCGAGGAGGAGAAGGCGAAGAAGCAGAGCTCCTCGAAGGACACCTTCTGCGACAAGCCGTCGAAGGGCGGGCCCAACGGCAAGCAGTGGAAGAAGGAACCCGCCCTCGACGTCGACGAGTCGGCGACGTACACGATGGACCTGAAGACGACGTGCGGCGACATCCGCTTCGACATGGAGGCCGCGAAGACCCCGCACACGGCCAACTCCTTCCGCTTCCTGGCCGGTCAGAAGTTCTTCGACCACACCAAGTGCCACCGCCTGGTCGACCGGACCATCCACGTCCTGCAGTGCGGGGACCCGAAGGCCACCGGCAAGGGCGGCCCCGGCTACACGCTCCCCGACGAGAATCTGAAGGACCCGCGGCTGAAGGGCGGCACGTACCCGGCGGGCACGGTCGCGATGGCGAACAGGTACGACGCCCAGTCGAAGAAGGGCCGGGACACCGGCGGCAGTCAGTTCTTCCTCGTCTTCGAGGACAGCAAGCTCCCGCCCGACTACACCCCGTTCGGGAAGATCACGAAGGGCATGGGCGTGCTGAAGAAGATCGCGGACGCCGGCTCGACCCCGGATCCGCAGACGCAGAACACCCCGCCCCGGGCGAACGTGGTGATCGAGCGGGCCACCGTCACCAAGTCCTGACCGGCCCGGCTGTGTACGTACGGTGCCCTTCGCGTGCACAATTTCGCTCCGTCCGCATGCGGACAGCGCGGGCGGCCTTCGCCTATGTTGGCAATGACGAGACTGTGGACGATGCCGGGGGGCCCGCACCCAGCCTGGGCATCTTGTGGAGGAGGCGCTGTGAGCAGCGACCCGTCGTGGGGCCGCGTCGATGAGGCGGGGACCGTTTACGTGCGTACAGCCGACGGTGAGAAGGTCGTCGGATCCTGGCAGGCAGGTTCCCCGGAGGAGGCTCTGGCCTACTTCACGCGCAAGTACGAGGGCCTGGTCGTGGAGATCGGCCTGCTGGAGCGGCGCGTGCAGACCACGGATCTGTCCGCCAAGGACGCCACGGCCGCGATCGACCACATCCGCGAGCAGGTCGACGCGCATCACGCCGTCGGCGATCTCGACGCGCTGCGCAGGCGGCTCGACGCCCTGACGGCCGCCGTCGAGAAGCGCCGCGAGGAGCGCAAAGCGGAGAAGGCCCAGCAGAACGAGCGGGCACGGCACTCCAAGGAAGAGCTGGTCGCCGAGGCGGAGGAGCTGGCGCAGAGCGAGCAGTGGCGGGCGGCCGGCGACCGGCTGCGCGCCCTGGTGGAGAACTGGAAGCGTCTGCCGCGGCTGGACCGCAAGACCGACGACGAGCTGTGGCGCCGCTTCTCGCATGCCCGCTCCGCGTTCTCCAAGCGCCGCAAGTCCCACTTCGCGCAGCTCGACGCGCAGCGCGAGGAGGCCCGTCAGCGCAAGGAGAAGCTGGTCGCCGAGGCGCAGGCGCTCTCCGACTCGCGGGACTGGGGCCCCACGGCCGCCAAGTACCGCGATCTGATGCAGGAGTGGAAGGCCGCGGGCCGTGCGCAGCGCGAGCACGAGGAGGACCTGTGGCAGCGCTTCCGCGGCGCCCAGGACGTCTTCTTCCAGGCGCGCAGCGAGGTGTTCGCCGAGCGGGACGTCGAGCAGCGCGAGAACCTCGCCCGCAAGGAGGAGTTGGCCACCGAGGCGGAGAAGCTCCTTCCGGTCACCGACCTGAAGGCCGCCCGCAACGCGTTCCGCGGGATCAACGAGCGCTGGGACGCCGTCGGTCACGTACCCCGTGACGCACGGGCGAAGATCGAGGGCCGTATGCACACGGTGGAGCGGGCGATCCAAGAGGCCGAGGAGGCCGAGTGGCGCCGTACGAACCCCGAGGCGCGGGCCCGCGCGGCGGGGCTGACCGGACAGCTCCAGGACGCCGTCGACAAGCTGCGCGGCCAGGCGGAGAAGGCGCGCGCGGCGGGCAACACCGCCAAGGCGGAGAAGCTGGAGAAGGAGCTGGCGGGCCGTCAGGAGCTGCTGGACCAGGCGCTGAAGGGGCTGGAGGAGTTCGGCGGCTGAGGCGTTCGCTCGGGCCGCGCCGCTCAGCGGGCCCGAGCGGGCCCTGCGGCCGGACGGGCCGGTGGCTGCGGGGAGTTGCGCGGCGAGGAGGCGGATCCGGCTGAACGGGCTTGCGCCCGGGCCGGGTTCGGCGACGGGGCGCCGGACCGGTCGAGGAGTGCGCCGCCCGGCCGATCCGGTCAGGACGGCTTGCGCGAGGACGTCACCCGGTAGACGTCGTAGACGCCCTCCACGCTGCGTACCGCTTTCAGTACGTGTCCCAGATGCTTGGGGTCGCCCATCTCGAAGGTGAAGCGCGAGGTGGCGACGCGGTCGCGGGAGGTCTGCACGGCCGCCGAGAGGATGTTGACGTGCTGGTCGGAGAGGATCCGCGTGACGTCCGACAGCAGCCGGGAGCGGTCCAGCGCCTCGACCTGGATGGCGACGAGGAAGACCGACGACTGGCTGGGCGCCCACTCGACGTCGATGATCCGCTCGGGCTCCTTCGTCAGGGAGTCGACGTTGACGCAGTCCGTACGGTGCACGGAGACCCCGTTGCCACGGGTGACGAAGCCGATGATCGGGTCTCCGGGCACCGGCGTACAGCACCGGGCCAGCTTGACCCACACGTCGTCCACGCCCTTGACCACGACGCCCGGATCGGAGTTCGCCCGGCGCTTCGCGCGGCGGGTGGCGGCCGGCATCGGCGGCGCGGTCTCGGCCAGGTCCTCGTTGGCGGCGTCCTCGCCGCCGAGGGACTGTACGAGTTTCTGCACGACGCTCTGCGCGGACATATGGCCCTCGCCGATCGCGGCGTAAAGGGCGGAGATGTCGGCGTAGCGCATCTCGTGGGCGAGCGTGACGAGGGAGTCGCCGGTCAGGATGCGCTGGATCGGCAGGTTCTGCTTGCGCATCGCGCGCGCGATGGCGTCCTTGCCCTGCTCGATGGCCTCGTCGCGGCGTTCCTTGGTGAACCAGGCGCGGATCTTGTTGCGGGCGCGCGGTGACTTTACGAAGCCCAGCCAGTCGCGGGAGGGCCCCGCGCCGGGCGACTTGGAGGTGAAGACCTCGACGGTGTCGCCGTTGTCGAGGGTGGATTCCAGCGGCACCAGCCGCCCGTTGACGCGGGCGCCGATCGTACGGTGGCCGACCTCGGTGTGGACGGCGTACGCGAAGTCCACGGGGGTGGCCTCGGCGGGCAGCGCGATGACGTCGCCCTTCGGCGTGAAGACGAAGACCTCGTTGCGGGAGAGGTCGAAGCGCAGCGACTCCAGGAACTCGCCCGGGTCCTCCGTCTCCTTCTGCCAGTCGAGCAACTGCCGCAGCCACGACATGTCGTTGACGTGCTCGTCGCCCTTGCCGGTGCCCTTGGGGACGTCCGTCCGCACCTTGGAGGCGCCGGCGACCGCCTGCTGCTTGTACTTCCAGTGGGCGGCGATGCCGTACTCGGCGCGGCGGTGCATGTCGAACGTGCGGATCTGGAGCTCGACGGGCTTGCCGCCGGGGCCGATGACCGTCGTGTGCAGCGACTGGTACATATTGAACTTCGGCATCGCGATGTAGTCCTTGAACCGGCCCGGGACCGGGTTCCACCGGGCGTGCACGGTGCCCAGCGCGGCGTAGCAGTCGCGGACGGTGTCCACCAGGACGCGGATGCCGACCAGGTCGTAGATCTCCGCGAAGTCGCGGCCGCGGACGATCATCTTCTGGTAGACGCTGTAGTAGTGCTTCGGGCGGCCGGTGACGGTGGCCTTGATGCGCGCGGCCCGCAGATCGGCCTGGACCTCGTCGGTGACGACGGCCAGATACTCGTCCCGTTTCGGGGCGCGCTCGGCGACGAGGCGGACGATCTCGTCGTACATCTTCGGGTAGAGGATCGCGAACGCGAGGTCCTCCAGCTCCCACTTGATGGTGTTCATGCCGAGCCGGTGCGCGAGGGGCGCGAAGATCTCCAGCGTCTCCCGGGCCTTCTGCTCCTGCTTGGCCCGCTTCAGATAGCGCATCGTGCGCATGTTGTGCAGGCGGTCGGCGAGCTTGATGACCAGCACCCGGGGGTCCTTGGCCATGGCGACGACCATCTTGCGCACGGTCTCGGCCTGCGCCGCCTCGCCGAACTTGACTTTGTCCAGCTTGGTGACGCCGTCCACGAGGAGCGCGACCTGCTCGCCGAAGTCCCGGCGCAGCGCGTCCAGTCCGTACTCGGTGTCCTCGACGGTGTCGTGCAGCAGCCCGGCCATCAGCGTCGCCGGGTCCATGCCCAGTTCGGCGAGGATCGTGGTGACGGCGAGGGGGTGCGTGATGTACGGGTCGCCGCTCTTGCGTTTCTGGCCCCGGTGCCAGCGCTCGGCGACCTGGTAGGCGTGCTCGATCTGGCGGAGGGTCGCGGACTCCATCTTCGGATCGTTGCCGCGCACGATCCGCAGCAGGGGCTCCAGCACCGGGTTGAACGGGCTGGAGCGCTGGACGCCGAGGCGCGCGAGCCGGGCCCGTACGCGGTTCGAGGAGCCGGAGCGGCCCGAGACCCCGGAGACGGCGCGGGCCGGGGCCACGCGCTCGCTCGCGTGCTCGCCGTCGGGCGGCGCGGCCGGTGCG
>NZ_LJGW01000269.1 GCF_001751255.1 Streptomyces nanshensis
CGGCGGAGGAGGGCGCGGGCTGCGGGGCGTGCCCGTCCATGGCGCCCTCGGGCGCCGCGTCCGGACGCGGTTCCGGCGGGCTGTCCTGCCGGTGCATGGGTCTGCGGGGCGTGGGACGTGCGCCGCGCTTGCGCTCGATGAGGGCGACGGCTCCCGCGGGCAGCCATGCCGAGGCCGTGCCGCTGTCGTCGCCGCCGGAGGAGAAGAGATGCGGCGCGAGCTGTGCCTGGATGTCGGCCGGGCTGGGGCGTTCCTCCGCGGCCATGCGCATACAGGACTCGATGAGCGGCCGCAGTTCGTCGTTGAGCCCCTCCAGGTCGGGCCCGTCGCGCAGCAGCATGAAGACGGTCTCCACCGGGTTCGCCCCGTGGAAGGGCGCGTGCCCGGTGGCGGCGAAGACGAGCGTGGAGGCGAGGGAGAAGATGTCGCTGGCCCCGGTGACGCTGCGGGAGTCGCGCGCCTGCTCCGGGGACATGTACGCGGGGGTGCCGACGGCCACGTTCGTCATCGTCAGCCGGGTGTTGGAGACGCCCGAGGCGATGCCGAAGTCGATGACGCGCGGCCCGTCCTCGACCACGAGGACGTTGGACGGCTTGAGGTCGCGGTGCACCAGCCCGGCGCCGTGGATCGACTGGAGCGCCTCGGCGACGCCGGCCGCGAGCCAGCGCACGGCCTGCACGGGCAGCGGCCCGCACTCGTTGACGATCTCCTCCAGGGAGGGCGCGGGCACGAACGCCGTCGCGAGCCACGGCACGGCCGCCCTCGGATCGGCGTCCACGACGGCCGCGGTGTAGAAGCCGCTGACGGCGCGCGCGGCTTCGACCTCGCGCGTGAAGCGCACGCGGAACAGCTGATCCTCGGCGAGTTCGGTCCGTACCGTCTTGATCGCCACCCGGCGGCCGGAGGCCGAACGCGCGAGATAGACCAGCCCCATGCCCCCGGCGCCGAGACGGCCGAGCACCTCGAACTGGCCGATCCGTCGCGGATCGTGCTGCGTCAGCTGCTCCACCACTTACCTGCCACCTCCCCGTCGGGGCCACTCGACTCCCGCCCCGTGCAGCTTCTCACTGCCGTACCGGACACATGGTCCGCGGGCTGATTCTTCCTGCCCACGGCGGTGGTTGCGAACCCGGGGGCGGCCGGTGCGGTTCCCCGCAGGCCAAACACCGAAGCGCGAACCCGCATTCCGGTCTCCGGGAATCCCGTGACGGGCCGTGGCGCACCGGTCCCGCACGGGCTGTCCGCCGGTCGGCGACGGCCAGGTCAGCGGTGCGCCGGGGCGGGGCCGCCGCCCGGCGGCGGGTGTCCGTGCCCGTGCGGCCATCGCCTGCCTGCCTCCCCTGTCGCGCCCGTGCCTGTGCCTGTGCCTCCGGCTGCGTTCCGGCTCGCGCTCCCGCGCGCATCCGCGCGCCTGCCTGTGTGTTCCGCCCCCCCGGCACCGGCGGACCCCTCCGCCGGTACGGCACGCTAGCCGCGTTCGGCGGCCCGTGCAGGCCGATGATTCGAACGCGCAAGTGTTCTGCCCTCCGTGCCGCCCCGCGGTACGCCCGCCGTCCCGTGCGGGAGCCCGTCCCGTACGTCTGCCCGCTCACCGTCGCGGGATCCCTCCCGGCTGCGGGCGCCTCACCCCATTTGCATGCGGCCGAATCGCGCGCCCGTTCCTCGTCGATAAGCTGACGGCATGACAGGACAAGTTCGAACCGTCGACGGGCGGGTGGCTGGTCGCCGCGGGCAGGCGACGCGGCAGAAGCTGCTCGACTGCCTCGACGAGATGCTCAGCTCGTCGCCGTATCGCGATGTCAGGGTCATCGACGTCGCACGGCGGGCGGGCACGTCCCCGGCGACCTTCTACCAGTACTTCCCCGACGTCGAAGGGGCCGTCCTCGAACTGGCCGAGTCCATGGCGAAGGACGGCGCGGCCCTCAGCGACCTGGTGGCCGACCGCTCGTGGGCGGGGAAGTCGGGCTGGCGCACGGCCGAGACCCTCGTGGACGGTTTCCTCGCGTTCTGGCGCAAGAACGACGCCATCCTGCGCGTGGTCGACCTCGGGGCGGCGGAGGGCGACAAGCGGTTCTACAAGATCCGCATGAAGGTCCTGAACGCGGTCAACGGACCGCTGACCGAGTCCATCAAGGAGCTTCAGTCCAGGGGCCGGGTCGACAAGGACGTCAATCCGGCGGCGACGGCGGGCGCGCTCGTGATGATGCTCGCGTCGGTGGCGAGCCATCAGAAGGGCTTCCAGACCTGGGGTGTGAAGCAGGCGGAGCTGAAGCCGAATCTGGCGCTGCTGGTGCACCTCGGTGTGACGGGCCGCAAGCCCACGAGATGAACCGTTTTCCCCAACGCTTCAAGAAACGTTTCTCCACACCCTCGCGGTGACTTCCCCAACTCCTCGTCCTCGTACGGCTCTTCGCCGCCCCGTACCCGTGTCACCGGTGTTCCGGGCCGCTTCGACTTGCGTCGCCCGCGGCCGCCGGACGGCGCCGCCCCGGCGTACTCGTCCCGTGACGCTTCCGTGACGGGAACGCCAGGTCACCGGCACTAAGCTCTCCGGCATGCCCATGACCGACGACGGAGTACCCGTCCACATCATCGGCGCCGGTCCCGCAGGACTCGCCACCGCCGCGGCACTGCACGAGCGCGGCATCAGCACCGTCGTACTGGAGAAGGCCCCCTCGGTCGGGGCCTCGTGGCGTGCCCACTACGACCGGCTGCGGCTGCACACCACACGCCGCTGGTCGGCGCTGCCGGGGCTGCCGATACCCCGCTCGTACGGACGCTGGGTGGGCCGGGACGACTTCGTGCGCTATCTGGAGAGCTACACCGAGCACCACGGCATCGAGGTGGCCACCGGCGTCGAGGTCGACACCGTCGAGCGCGACGGGACGGACTGGGTGCTGCACGCCAACGGCGGGCGGCGGCTGACCACTCCCGTGACCGTCGTCGCGACCGGGTACAACCACACCGCGCATCTGCCGTCCTGGCCCGGACGCGAGGGCTACGAGGGCGAGTTGCTGCACGCCTCGCGCTACCGCGACGCGACGCCGTACGCCGGCAAGGACGTGCTCGTCGTCGGCACCGGCAACACCGGGGCGGAGATAGCCGTGGACCTCGCGCAGGGCGGCGCCTCCCGCGTACGGCTGGCGATGCGCACCGTGCCGCACATCGTGCGGCGCTCCACGCTGGGCTGGCCCGCGCAGGCCAACGGCATCCTCTGCCGGCGGCTGCCGACGCGGCTGGTGGACGGCCTCGCCGCGCGCATGGCGAAGATCGCCGTCCCCGACCTCTCCGCGCAGGGGCTGCCCCGGCCGACGACCGGCCTGTACACCCGCGCCCGGCAGGGTGCGATCCCCGTGCAGGACGTGGGTCTTATCGCGGCCGTACGCAAGGGGAAGGTGGAGCCGGTGGCGGCCGTCGAGTCCTTCGACGGCGGGAAGGTGCGGCTGGCGGACGGTACGTCGGTCGACCCCGAGGTCGTCGTCGCGGCCACCGGCTACCAGCGCGGCCTGGAGGAACTCGTGGGCGGGCTCGGGGTGTTGGACGAGACCGGGCGTCCGCTCGTACACGGCGGCCGTACGCATCCGGACGCGCAGGGGCTGTACTTCATCGGCTACACCAATCCGCTGAGCGGGATGCTGCGGGAGCTGTCGCTGGACGCGCGGCGGATCGCGGCGTCGGTCGCACGGGCGGCGACGTCCTGACCGGCCGCCGCTCGTGGACGGCGGGCCCGCTCGCGCCGGGCTCGATCGACGGGCGGAGCGTCAGGGTCTCGTCGTAGTCGCCGCCGCGCTCGCTGCGGAAGCCGATCGGCGCCTCCTGCGGCAGGGCGCGCAGCCGTGCGCGCAGGGCGCTCGCGTAGCCGCCGTACTCCTCCTCGGTGAGGCGGTCGGCGCCGTAGACGACGAACGGCTCGTGCGCGGCCATGCCCGTGTACCAGAACGTGCCGTGCAGCAGCGGCCACAGCACGTCGCCGACGTATCCGTGGATGCCGCGCGGACCGAAGCCCGGCGCCCGTGCGCCGACCGAGGTGACCACCAGGGCGCGGCGGCCGGACAGTCCGCCGTCGCCGTAGCGCAGGGGGCGCCCGTCCGCGCCGTGCAGTCCGAAGGCGAAGCCCTGGACGAGTACGCGGTCGAACCAGCCCTTGAGGACGGCGGGCGGCCCGAACCACCACAGCGGGAAGTGGAAGACGAGGGTGTCGGCCCAGGCGATCTTGCGCTGCTCGGCGCGGACGTCCTCGGGCTGGGTGTCGGTGGCGTACGCGCGCTCCTGCCCGGCGCCGACGAGCAGCCGGGGGCCGCCGTCCGCCGGTGCGTCCGTGCCGCTCGCGCCGGTGGGCTCGGGGCGCAGGTCGGCGGCGTCCAGGACGGCCTTCCAGCCCATCGCGTACAGGTCCGAGACGCGGGTCTCATGGCCCGCCTCCGCCAGCTCCCGCAGGCCCTCGCGCATCAACGAGGCGTTCAGGGAGCGCTGTTCGGGGTGGGCGAATATCCAGAGAACCTTCATGGGGTCGATGCTGCGCCGCGTCCCGGAGCGGAACGAGTGGCCGGATGGCCAGCATGTGGAAGGATCTGGCCATGGCCGCCGCCGCACCGGACTCCCCCGCCGACACCGGGGGACGCCGCACAGCCCGCTCCAGCCCCGCCGCTCCCTTCCGGGACGACGGGCGGCACCGCGTCGCCGTCCTGGTACGCCCGGGGGTGCTGCCGCTCGAACTCGGCCTGGTGCACCAGCTCTTCGGGGCCGCGCGCGGCCGCGGCGGTCCGGCGGGCGACACGGCGGGCGCCACGNAACTGGGCATCCCCCACCGCATCTTCGGCCGTTCCTGGGACGCGTCCGGCACACCGCTCTACGAGGTCGTCACCTGCGCGACGGCACCCGGAGCGGTGCGTACGGACGCGGACTTCACCGTCACCGTGGAGCACGGCCCCGAGGCGCTGGAGGACGCGGACACCGTGATCGTCCCGGCCACGCACGAGGAGGGCGCCACGGAGTCCACCGGGCGGCTCGGCGGTCCGCTCGCCGCCGCGCTCGCCCGCGTACGCCGCCCGGGCACACGCGTCGCCTCGGTCTGCACGGGCGCGTTCGTGCTGGCCGCGGCGGGCTGGCTGGACGGCGCACGCGCCACGACCCACTGGAAGTCCGCCGAGGACTTCCGCCGGCTCTTCCCCCGCGTACGCCTCGACCCGGACGTCCTCTACACCCACGAGCGCACCCCCGAGGGCGACGTCCTCACGGCGGCGGGCGAGGCCGCGGGCATCGACCTGTGCCTGTACATGATCCGCTGCGACCACGGGGCCGCCGTCGCGAACGACGTCGCGCGGACCACCGTCGTACCGCCCCATCGGGAGGGCGGCCAGGCCCAGTTCGTGCCGCGGCCGGTCGCGGAGCCCTCGGCGCGCTCCTCCACGGGCGCCGCGCGCGCCTGGGCACTGGGCCGTCTCGACCGTCCGCTGTCGCTGCGCGAGCTGGCGGAGCGTGAGGCCATGAGCGTACGGACGTTCACGCGGCGCTTCCGTGAGGAGACCGGGCTCACCCCGGTGCAGTGGCTGACCCGCCAACGCATCGAGCGGGCACGGCAGTTGCTGGAGGAGACCGATCTGCCCGTGGACGCCGTCGCGGCCCGCTCGGGCTTCGGCACGGGCGCCTCGCTGCGGCAGCACATGCAGTCGGCGCTCGGCGTCTCACCGCGCGCCTACCGCGTCACCTTCCGGGGCGGCGAAGAGAGCGGGGAGAGCCCGGACGGCGAACTCCTCGGCCGGGAGCGGGAGTTCCGGGGTCAGGACGGCTGAGCCGCCGGGCCCTCTGCCGTGCCCTCCGGCGTACCGCCGCCCCTCCGTATCACCAGGGCCATCACCGCGGCCGTGGCGCACAGCGCGCCCGAGGCCGTCCACGCCAGGTCGTAGCTGCCGAAGGTGTCGCGCACCAGCCCCGTCAGAAAGGCCACGACCGAGGCGCCGACCTGGTGCGAGGCGAGGACCCAGCCGAAGACGATCGCGCCGTCGCGGCCGAAGTGCCGGTGGCACAGGGCGATCGTGGGCGGGACGGTGGCGACCCAGTCCAGCCCGTAGAAGACGATGAAGAACAGCATCGACGGGCGGACGCTCTGCGCGAAGAGCATCGGCAGAAGCAGCAGCGAGACGCCGCGCAGCGCGTAGTAGACCGCCAGCAGCCTGCGTGCGTCGAAGCGGTCGGTGAACCACCCGGAGGCGACCGTGCCGACGAGGTCGAAGACGCCGATCACCGCGAGCAGCGAGGCGGCGGTCGGCACCGGCATGCCGTGGTCGTGCGCGGCGGGGACGAAGTGCACGCCGACCAGCCCGTTCGTCGAGGCGCCGCACACCGCGAAGGTGCCGGCCAGCAGCCAGAAGACCTTCGTACGGGCCGCGTCGGACAGGGCCTTCAGGGCGCGCCTCGCGGCCCCGGGCGGTGCGGGCGGCGGCGTGCGGTAGTCCGGGCCCGCTCCGTACGGCAGCAGCCCCACGTCCTCCGGGCGGTCGCGCAGTACGAAGAGCACCAGCGGTACGACCGCGAGCGCGGCGAGCGCGACGGTGAGCGAGGCGGTACGCCAGCCGGGCCCCTCGACCAGCAGCGCGACCAGCGGCAGAAACACCAACTGCCCGGCGGCGCCGCCCGCCGTGAGGATGCCGCTGACCAGACCGCGGCGCTCGACGAACCACCGTCCGGAGACCGTCGCCGCGAAGGCGAGGGCCATGGAGCCGGTGCCGAGTCCGACGAGGAAGCCCCAGCAGAGGACGAGCTGCCAGGTGGCGTCCATGAAGACGGTCAGGCCGCTGCCCGCGGAGATCAGCAGCAGCGCCGCGGAGACGATGCGGCGGATGCCGTAGCGCTCCATCAGGGCGGCGGAGAACGGCGAAGTGAGGCCGTAGAGCAGGACGTTGACGGAGACCGCCGCGGAGATCGTGCCGTGCGACCAGCCGAACTCGCTGTGCAGCGGGTCGATGAACACGCTCGGCGTGGCACGGAATCCCGCCGCCCCGACGAGCGCCACGAACGAGACGGCCGCGACCCACCAGGCGCGGTGCACACGCGGGGTCCGGCGCGGGGTCCGGCGCCGGGACGGGTCCCCGTCCCGGCGATCGTCGACGGCAGGGGCGGCGGACGCGGGCTCGGCGGGCTCGGCGGGGTCCTTCGCGGTCACTGGTTCGTTCACGGAGACAGCCTCCGCCGGGGGCCTCCCCGTACACGAGTGGCCCGGAGGCCATGTTGTGCGAGGATCGGGCCATGACCGCGAGCGCGACCAGGAACGTGACCTCGAACGTGACGACGAACGTGACGACGAACGGAACCGCGCGGAGGACCGCGACGGAGAGCAGCGCCGCGACCGGGAGCGCGCCGCACCGCGTCGCCGTGCTCGTCCGGCACGGCCTGCTGCCCATCGAACTGGGCATCCCCCACCGCATCTTCGGCCGTTCCTGGGACGCGTCCGGCACACCGCTCTACGAGGTCGTCACCTGCGCGACGGCACCCGGAGCGGTGCGTACGGACGCGGACTTCACCGTCACCGTGGAGCACGGCCCCGAGGCGCTGGAGGACGCGGACACCGTGATCGTCCCCGCCTCGCACGAACTGGACGAGTGCTACACCGACGGACGCCTCGAACTCCCGCTCGCCGAGGCCCTGTCCCACATCCGGCCCGGCACCCGCATCGCGTCGATCTGCACGGGCGCCTTCGTGCTGGCGGCGGCGGGCCTGCTCGACGGCCGCCGGGCCACGACGCACTGGGCGTCGTGCGAACGCCTGCGGCGGCTGCACCCCCGTATCGAGGTCGACCCGGACGTGCTCTACGTCGCCGACGGGAACGTGCTCACCTCGGCCGGCGTCGCCTCCGGACTCGACCTGTGTCTGCACATGGTGCGCGAGGACTTCGGCGCGGACGTCGCCAACTCCGTGGCGCGGCGCACCGTCGTACCGCCCCATCGGGACGGCGGCCAGGCCCAGTTCGTGGAACGGCCCGTGCCGCAGCCGGGCGTACACACCACCGGCGCCGCCCGCGCGTGGGCGCTGCGGCACCTGGACCGCCCGATCGGGCTGCGCGAACTCGCGGACCAAGAGGCCATGAGCGTACGGACGTTCACGCGCCGCTTCCGTGCCGAGGTCGGCACGAGCCCGCAGGTGTGGCTCACACGGCAGCGTCTCGACCGGGCGCGGCATCTGCTGGAGAGCAGTGCGCTGTCCGTCGAAGAGGTCGCGCGGGACGCCGGGTTCGGCTCGGCGTCGTCGCTACGGCTGCGCTTCCAGGCGGCGTTGGGCGTCTCGCCGAGCGCGTACCGGCGCACCTTCCGTGCCGTACGGACGGAGAGCGGCGGCGCGGACGTGGCGGAGGCGGCCGTCTGACGACCCGCCCCGGCCGCCCCGGCACCTCGCGCTCCGCGGGCCGGTACGCATGCGCTGCGCGAGCGCCCGCCGGGACCGCACGGCCCTCGCCCCTCACGCCGGCAGGATCCCGTCCGGGCCGACACCGCCCGCCGTGAGCTGCCGTACCGGCCGGGGAACGGGCCCGCACAGCGCGGTCAGCGAGGCCCGAACGGGCGGCGCCGTCCTGTCCAGTTCGCACCAGATCCGCTTGCCGGCGCCCTCCGGCTGCCAGCCCCAGCGGTCGGCGAGGCCGGAGACGAGTTCGAGACCGCGGCCGCAGGTCTCGTCGCCGTCGGCGTGCCGCTGGCGCGGCGGGCTGGCGCTGCTGTCCGCGACCTCGACGCGGACCGCTCCGGGCATCTGCCGTACGGGCAGCCGCATGCGCAGCACCGACGGAGTGCCGGCGTGCACAACGGCGTTGGTCACCAGCTCCGAGATCAGCAGCACGACCGTTTCCGCGAGCGCCTCGTCGCACTCGACGCCGCACCGCTCCAGCGCCGACCGCGCCCACCTGCGCGCACGGCCCACTTCCGCAGGGTCCGCACCCATCTCCAACTGCACCTGAAGCACCCGCACCGCTCACATCCGTCCGAACCGGCAAGCACATCGCCTCGCGTCCTCACGGGGTCACGGAACGTGACGCCGTGAAGACAGCATGGTCGATGCACAGTTGGGGCGACAAGCGCTTCAGGCATATTCCGACGCAAAGGGTCAGCGGTGCGGCATACTGCCCGGCGCGTACGGGAGTTGAGCACGGGAGCCGTGCGGCGAGCCGTACGCGGTGACCTGCGGGCGAGCAGGCAGGCAGGCGTGAGCGGCGGCGGGGGCGGCGTTCCACGGCCCAGGGGACGCGGCGCGCATCGCACACACCCTGTGGACGAGGCGGCGCGGAGAGCGTACGGGCGGCGGGGCTCAGGCGGCTCAGGCGGCTCAGGCGGCTCAGGCCGAGAGGGGACCGGCGGCGGCCTGCCGGGTGGCGCTGGGCAGATCCGGATAGCAGTCGAAGAGGCGGCGCACGCCGAGCGCCGCGAGCACGCGGTTCACATGCGATCCGTCCTCGGCCCCCTGCGCGGGCAGGATCAGCCTCAAGTGCCCTGCGCAGGAACGCATCAGGCGACGCGAAGCGATCAGCACACCGACACCGCTGGAGTCACAGAAGAGCACTTCCGAAAGATCCAGGACGAGGCTGCGCCGTCCGTCGGCGACCGCGTCGTGTACGTGCTGCCGTACGGCGGGTGAGGTGACCAGATCCATCTCCCCGGACACCCGGAGAACGGCCCACTCCCCCCGTTCCTCCTCCAACACCTTCAACGACACGTCCTCGATTCCCCTTCGCTCGACTACGCCTGCCCGGGCCCCGCGCCTACCGGAATAGTCCCTTCCCTGTGCGGCTGCCCGGCCCCCCACGGTCAAAACGAGCCAGTCACCGGAGGCTGTGCGCTTGCGACGGGTCTTCCCCCGCAATGGTCGCAGTCATACCCGCACAGCATCTTGGCAATTTCTCGCGTGATCGCCCAGCCGCGCCCCTTGCCCAATATCGCAACGTGACGAGATCGACACCATCAGCGATCAGCACTGGAGGCACATTGCCGCAAAGAGACGTCCCTTGTCAGCCCCTCGCACTACATTCGACGTGCCGGCTTGCGAAGGGGGCGCGAGGGGAAAGGCCACGAGCGGCAGGGATCGGGCTGGGAGTCACCATGGCGAACGAGACGACACCGCGCTGGGACCGGAGGACGCAGCAGCGTCTCGCGCGCGGCGAGGCCGCGGCGCTGGGCGAGGTGTACGACCGTTTCGCACCGCTCGTGCACGGCCTCGCCCACCGGGTGCTCGACGACGAACGGGCCGCCGACCGTGCCACGCGCGAAGTCTTCGCCCACATCTGGGAGAACCCGCACTCCTACGACCCCAAACAGGGCCCGATGCGCTCCTGGATCGCGGGCGTCACCCAGGAGATCGCCGCCGCACGGCTGCGCCGACGGCACAGCGAGGCGGGGCCGCCGTCCGCGGACTCCCCGGAGCGGCGCGAGCAGATCGAGGAGAAGGTGCGCGCCGCCTCCACCGCCGCGCGCGCCGACTACATCGTCACGTCCATGCCGTCGTCGCTGCGCGCCGCGCTGGAGCTGACGTACTTCCAGCGCCGCGACTACCGGCAGGCGGCACGGCAGTTGGGCGTCACGGAGGACGAGGCACGGCGACGGCTGCGGCTGGGGCTGCAGTTGCTGTCGTCGGCGCGGAGCCGTCCGATGCCGGCGCACCAGGGCGAGACCGGGCGTCCACGGTGACGGGCGCGGACACCGGAGCCGGGGACGCCGCGGCCGGCGACGCCGGTGACGGCGGCGGCGACGCCGGAGCCGACGGGGACGGGACACGGCACGGGGAC
>NZ_LJGW01000263.1:0-644 GCF_001751255.1 Streptomyces nanshensis
AGCCCGGCCCGCAGGCACACCACCCAGAACCACCAGACACGCCAACGCGGTACCGGTACGCCCGCGCCCACCACCGCACGCCACCTCAACCCGTTCAACCTCCGCCCGCGACCACACCTCCCCCAACAACACCAAAGCCTGAGTCCGGCTGGCCGGCAGACGGAAATCCGGCCAGCACAACCACCGGGAATCCCACGGCACGTGAGGCGGCCGCCTGCCCAGCAGGAAGAGGGAGAAGGCCGGTTCGGGGCCGGGCGGCAGCGGACGGCGCAGCGCACGGCCGCGCACAAGGCGCCCCGAGGGCAGCCGCAACACACCGGCACCCTCCGGATCCCACGCCCCGCCCCCACACACCCCGTTCGCCCTGTTCGCCCCGTTCACCGGCACCACGCCAACCCCCTACCGCATCTCAGACCCTGACCACGCCCGCCGCCAACGCACCAACGATGTACCACCGAAGGAAAGCCAACAGCACCACCACCGCCGGCACCCGCGAACAACCACCCACCCGCCCGGCCCGACCCCCGAGGAAGAAAGCAGCCGGCGCCCCACTGCCCCCGCAAGGACGGCACAAAAGACCGTCGACACCCACAGCGCAACGGCTCACCGCGGCCTCACCCCCGCCCAGCACGCACCCGGTTCAA
>NZ_LJGW01000263.1:673-4893 GCF_001751255.1 Streptomyces nanshensis
CCACCGCCCCCGCCACATCACCCAGATTCGCGTAATCCACCGCGATGAAATTCACCGGCCGCCCACGCTGAACACCACACCGCCGGGCACGGTCCACCACGAAACCCTTCGCATTGACACGCCCCGCATCCAGCCGGCTGCCCCCCGCGTTCGTCACGAAATGGTTCAGCAGGAACAACCGCTTCCCCGTCCCCCCACGGTACGGACCACAACTCATCTCCCCCGGATCCCGAACGTCGTAGGGCGTCTCCATCCCGTACCGGTAGAAACCCCGGAACCAAGAAGCCGGACCGCCCGAGCCCTCGGAGAAGACCACCAGCCGCTTGTTCTCCTCGACCATCTCCCCCAACTCCGGCCACGGCGCCCCCGGATCACGGTCCGGAGTGAACAACAGATCCTCCAGACCCGCCTTCCGGAACGCCGCAGCCGTCTGCTCACCGCTGATACCGCTCTGAACGATCAACGTCACCACCTCGCCCGGGTGCTGGTCCATCCATGAACGGATCTCCCGCAACGTGCCCACCAGCGGCAGCGCACCACCCCGGCACACCGCGTGGCACAGCCACAGCCCCGGCCGGGCCGGGCCCGAACGGTCGATGAACCCCGCGACTTTCTTCCGCATCCCCGGAGCGAAATCGGAAACCTTCAGCCGCTCGGCGACCTGATCGGAGCGCTCCCAGGTGTGGGTGTCGATGAGCAACGCACGTGCGCCGTCGTCGAGTTGGGTCCTGATGTCGCCGTCCTGGAGGGGGCTGATGAACCGGTCGGACGTCGAGGACATCGAGTTATGCGTAGCCACATACGCCGCCTGGTCGTAACGCAGGTCGCACAGTTCGGCCGATCCGTTGCAGTACCGGCGCTCCAGCCCGCCCGCCGCAGCCGGAGCGAACACCACGCCCAGTACCAGCGAGGCGGTGACCGCGGCGGCGACGGCGCCCACCGCGCGGGCCCGCTTTCGTCGCGCCAGTCCGCTCACCGCGCGGCGCACCGCGGGAAACCGCAGCCTGGCGTATGCGCCCGCGACCAGCAGCGCACCCGCGGCGAACGGCACCGCGGCCGCCGTCAGACCGGCGTCCACCGCCCTCGACAACGCCGTCCGCTGCACGTCCTCCACCAGCGCCGCCAGCGACGACGGCCACCCGCCCGGGGCATGCCAGACCACATCCCCGGCCCGCCACCACACCAGCCAGAACGCGGCAGCAGACAGCGCTCCGCCCGCGGCGAGGATCCAGCCGATCGTCCGCAGCTTCCGCGTCCGTCGCGCCGGCGGGCCGGAGACCCATAGGAAGCCCACGGCCAGCAGCCCCACACCGACCGCCGCCGCCTGCAACGGGCCCTGCGACCACTGCGTCCAGTCGCGGGCCGCCTCCACACCGCCGGTGTCGAAACCCGCGCCCCGCACATCCCGCACCACATTCCACCGGCCGCCGCCCGCCATCCGCAGCAGATCCCGGCGGCTCTTCTCCGCACCGCTGCCCGCACGGCTGCCCGGCAGATACGGCCCCACCGCCGCCAAGGCCGTCCCCGTATCGCCCGACGCCAGTGCTCCCTCGACCTGGGGACGCAACGACTCCCGCTTCCCGGACGGCACCCGGGACAGCAACGCCGAACTCACCTTCCGCACCGCGCTGTCGCCGAGTTCCACCTTCGGCAGATCAGCCGGCCTGCGGCCCGCCGCGACCTGCTCCAGCGCCCGGTCCACCCGCTTCAGCGCCGCCGCCACATCCGCCTCCGGGGACGCTCCCCGACCGGACGCGAGATCCCCCAGATACACCTGTGCCAGCTCGCCGACGTTCGCCACCACCGGACGCACATCCACCGACACCCCCAACTTGTCGGTGTCACCGCGGAAGTAGCCGACCAGGGCGGCGACTTGCTCGTCCGTCAACTGCCGTACGGTCGCCGGCGGCAGCACCGTCTTCACGTTGGCGGTCACCACCGCCTCCGGAACCGGCAGCCGGGACAGCAGACTCCGCGTCACCGGACGCGAACCGGGATCGACGAGGACCTCGTCGTAGAGGCGGTCGTAGACGCGTTCCTCGTCCAGAACGTGCTGGTAGTAGCCGCGTTGCAGCACCGTGCCGCGTACTGTCGCCGCACCCACCAACGACACCACACACGCCACAGCCACCACACACGACAGAACCCGCACGGGCCCCACCCACCAGGCACCCCGCCACACCACAGGACGAACGCGGCGCAGGAACCTCCCGCACACAGCGCCTGCCGCGGCCTTCATCTGCCCTCCAACTGCTCGGGTCCGGTGGGGAATTCCGCGGGGGAATCCGTGGGAAGGGCCCGGTCGTGCCGCCTCCCGCATTCGACCGTACCCATGTGAAGTGCCTGGTCCGGGCACGGGTCCACGGAGCGGGACGGCGAAGGGGCGGCTGGGGCGGCGGGGTCAGAAGTGCCGGAACGCGCGGATCCTCTCCGCTTCGGCTGCGGTCTGACGCCGTCCGGCGCGGGCAGCGAACCGGCGGACGTACCGCTCGGCGGGCAGGTGGGCGTCGCCGATGCCGGCACCGGCCCGTGCCGGCCCTGCCGGCACGCCGGTCTGCCAGGCGTACGCGGTCAGACCGGCCCCTCCCAGGACCGGTGCCGTATCCGCGACGCCCACCTTCCCCCGACTAACCGGGGACCGCTCCCCGGTTCCGGGCGTGACGTTAACATCACGACCGGGAGATGGTCCACGCCTGCAAGCGAACCGGGGGTGCACGGAATGACGTCGGGCGAGGAGGGCCGGTGACGCTGCGCCGCGACGCACAGCGCAACCGGGAGGCGCTGCTGGCCGCCGCGCGGGAGGTGTTCGCGGCCTCGGGGCTCGACGCCCCGCTGGACGAGATCGCCCGCCGTGCCCAGGTCGGCAACGCGACGCTCTACCGGCACTTCCCGGACCGCGCCGCGCTCGTCGAGGCGGTCTTCCACGAGCGGCTGACCTCGACGCGGCGCGCGGGCGAGGAGGCGCGGGCCCGGGACGACGCGTGGGCCGGGCTGACGGACTATCTGGAGGGGATCTTCGCGGGGCTGGCGTCCGACCGTGCCGCCAACGACCTGATGACGACCGGGATTCGGGGCGTCCCCTCCCTCGACGCGCTGCACGTCCACAACCGCGAGACGGTCGGGACGCTGCTCTCCCGTGCACAGGAGCAGGGCGTCGTACGGGACGACGTGGTGGCCGAGGATCTGCTCTTCGCGCTGGCCGCGCTCGGCAGGGTGGTGCCGGCGTCGGCCGGGGTCGTCCCCGGTGCGTGGCGCCGCTATCTGGCGCTGCTGCTCGACTGTCTGCGCGCCGAGGCCGCCCGGCCGCTGCCCGCTCCGGCGCTCACACCCGACCAACTCGGCCGTGTGCTGAACGATTTGGGCCCGCACGCGGCGCCGGGCTCGCGCTGAACGTCCCGCTTCTGCCGGGTGGTTGCGAGCCCGCGTGGTGCGGCGTGCCGTCGCGCGTACGGGACACCGGGCCCCGTATGCCAGGGGGGGGGAGACGGCGACACCTCATGCGCGGGCTCGCAGCGGGAGCCTAAGCGGGCCCGGTTTCGGGGCCGTTGCCGTGCCGCAGCGGCGCCGTTGCGGTTCGGTGGCCGTCGACTGCCGTTCCGCCGGGGGCCGTCACGGCGCCCCCTCCTGCGCCGGTGGGGCGCTGGGGCCAGGTCAACAGGGGCGTGACGTCGAGGGCGTCGGCGCCGAGGGCGGTGACGAGCACCGCCGGTCCCTCCAGCGGTGTGGCGACGGCGGCCGGGCCCGCGACGTACGGCTGCGCGGGTGCGTCGGTCAACTCCGGGTCGACGACGAGGAGTTGGCCGACGGTGCGGTGCCCGCCCAGGACGGCGCCGCTCTCCCAGCCGGGTACGCCCGTGCCGCAGTCGAGCTGCTGGTCGAGGAGGGGGCGTGAGCCGCGGTTTACGGTGAGCCTGGTCGACAGGCGGCCGGGTTCCTCGCCGCTGCGTCCCAGCACCGCGACGTCCCGCAACTCCAGCCGGGCGGTGGGCGCGAGGTCGACGCGTACGGTCTGCCGCAGGTCGCTGCGCGCGGCGGAGATGACCGGTCCTGGCAGCCACCGCAGACAGGCGTGGTCGCCGACGGTCAGCCGTACGTCGTAGTGGGCGGTCCCGCCGCCGCGGCCGGGCAGGGCGAGGGTGGCGGCGACGGCGTCCACGCACAGCCTCGCCCCGGCCTCCACCCGTACCTCCACGGCCAGTCGGTCGCCGCCGAGCGGTGCG
>NZ_LJGW01000294.1 GCF_001751255.1 Streptomyces nanshensis
GGCGGCCGGGAGGCGGCGCAGGTGGCGCGGGCGGCGGCCGCGGCTCGGGACCGTACGGCAGAGGACGGCGCGGCTTCGAACCGCCGCCCCGTAAACGGTTCATCGACTACCCGCGCTGGAACAAGCACGGGATGCGCCGCTGGGTGCCGTCCTGGAAGCTCGTGCTCGGCTCGTTCGCCGGCTTCCTCGGACTGATCATCGGCCTCTCGGGCATCGCGCTCGCGATGGTGGGCAAGCCGAACGTCAACGAGGCGACCAAGCAGCAGAAGAACGTCTACTACTGGTCGGACAACACACAGATGGTCGTCGCCGGCGGCGGCGACCAGAACCGGCAGATCGTGCCGCTCGCGCAGATCCCCAAGGCCATGCAGAGCGCCGTGATCTCGGCCGAGAACGAGTCCTTCTACGACGACCCGGGCGTCGACCCGATCGGCATCGTGCGCGCGGTCGGGCGGATGGCGCTGGGCGGCGACACCCAGTCCGGTTCGACGATCACGCAGCAGTACGTGAAGAACGCCTACCTCGACCAGTCGCAGACGCTCACGCGTAAGTTCAAGGAACTCTTCATCTCCATCAAGGTCGGCGCGACCGACGAGAAGGACGAGATCCTCGAGGGCTACCTGAACACCGGCTACTACGGCCGAGGCGCCTACGGCATCCAGGCCGCGGCGCAGGCGTACTACCGCAAGGACGCGAAGGAACTCAACGCCAGCCAGTGCGCGTTCCTCTCCGCGACCCTCAACGGCCCGAACCTCTACGACCCCGCCGGCGGCGTCGGTTCCGCGGCCACGCCGGACAAGAACCTGGAGCGGGCGAAGAACCGCTGGTCGTGGACGCTGGACCGGATGGTCAAGACCGGCCGGCTCTCCTCGTCGGACCGCGCGAAGTACACCTCGTTCCCGAGGCCGAAGCCGCCGCGCAAGTCGACCGAACTCAAGGGCCAGAAGGGCTACATGGTCGAGACGGTCAACAACTACATCACGGCCAACAGCAACATCTCGGAGGGCAGGCTCAAGCGGGGCGGCCTGCGCATCCACACCACCTTCGACAAGAAGAAGATGGCCGAGATGGAGGCCGCGGTCGAGCGCGTCCGCAAGGCCAACATCGACCCGAAGAAGCGGAACGTCGACAAGTACGTGCAGTTCGGCGGCGCTTCGGTGAAGCCGAAGGACGGTGCGATCGTCGCCATGTACGGCGGCGAGGACGCCACCACGCACTTCACCAACAACGCCGACTACACCGGCGTCCAAGTCGGCTCCACCTTCAAGCCGTTCGTCCTCGCGGCGGCGATGCGCGACGGCGTCCGCGACCCGAACGGCCCGGAGGTTCAGGGCCGTGACGCACGTACGCCGGTCTCGCCCAAGAGCGTCTACAACGGCGACAACAAGCTGAAGCTGCGCAACTACGACCGCTCGATCTGGCGGAACGAGAAGGGCAAGGAGTGGCGCCAGCGCAACGACGGCAACGAGAGCCGCGGCCGGATCTCGCTGCGTGAGGCCATGCAGTACTCGGTCAACACCCCGTACATCCAGCTCGGCATGGACGTCGGCGTCGACAAGGTGCGGCAGTCGGCGCTCGACGCGGGCCTCAACGAGGACAGCCTGGCCCGCAGCACCCCGACGCTGTCGCTGGGTACGTCGGCGCCGAGCGCGATCCGCATGGCCAACGCCTACGGGACGTTCGCCAGCAGCGGCATGAAGTCCGAGCCGTACTCGGTCACCCGCGTCGAGGAGAACGGCGAGGACCTCTACAACCACCAGAAGCAGGTGAAGAGCGCCTTCGAGGCCCGCGTCGCGGACAACGTCACGAACGTGCTGGAGACGGTCGTCCAGGACGGCACCGGCACGACGGCGCGTCAGCTCGGCCGCCCGGCGGCGGGCAAGACCGGTACGACGGACGACAACAAGTCGGCCTGGTTCACCGGTTACACGCCGCAGCTCTCGACCTCGATCGGCATGTGGCGGGTCAACGACAAGGCGAAGACCCAGCGGTTCCAGAAGATGTACGGCGTGGGCGGCCAGGACTCCATCCACGGTGCGTCCTTCCCCGCCGAGATCTGGACGAAGTACATGACGGGCGCCCTGCAGGGATCGGCCGCGAAGCCCTTCCCGACGCCGGAGCCGATCGGCGAGCCGGTCTTCGGAGCGGGCGCGAGCCCGTCGCCGACGCCGACGCCGAGCGACACCCCGTCGGAGGACCCGTCGCAGGACCCGTCCCAGCCGCCGACGCAGTCGCCGTCTCCCACGGAGTCCTGCGACAACCCGTTCACCTGCAACGACCAGGGCCAGGACGGCGGGAACGACCAAGGTCAGACCGGTGGCAACGACCAGGGCCAGACCGGTGGCAACGACCAAGGTCAGACCGGTGGCAACGACCAGGGCCAGGACGGCGGAACCGACAACGGCAACGACAACGGCGGCCTCTTCGGCGGCCCGGGCGGCACCCGCGAACGGGACTAGGAGACCGGCCTAGCGGGGTCCGCGGACCCCGCCCCGGCCTCGCCGCCGAGACGCACCACGGGACAGCAGCCCCGTCACGGGTCACACCGTGACGGGGCTGCTGGCGTCCGGGGCCGTGCGGCAGGATGTGCGCATGACGCGTGCCTACCCCACGGGCCTCCCGGACGTCCCCGACCTCCCGGGCCGCAGCAGCGCCCCCGCAAGCGCCGAACGCCCCGTGCATCCCACGGAGCACGACGAGGTCGCGGCGGCCGGCAGCGAGCTGATCGGCGGACCGGTCGGCCGGCGCGCGGCGCCGGACCCGGGCGGCTGGTGGACGCCGGTACGGGTGGTCGCGCTGCTGGGACTGGGCATGTTCGCCCTCGGCATGATCCAGAAAATGCCCTGCTTCAACGGTGCCTGGTTCTCCGGCCAGACGAGCCAGTACGTGCGCGCGTGCTACTCCGACATCCCCCACCTTTTCGTCGGCCGCGGCTTCGCCGACGGGCTCGTCCCGTACTTCGACCACATCCCCGACCGTCTCTCGGACGGCATGGCCTATCTCGAATACCCGGTGCTGACAGGGGTGTTCATGGAGGTCGCCTCCTGGATGACGCCGGGCGGCGACCTCCAGTGGCGCGAGCAGATGTACTGGATGGTCAACTCCGGGATGCTCATGGTGTGCGCCGCCGTCCTCTTCGTCTGTGCGACGCGCACCCACCGCAACCGCCCCTGGGACGGCCTCTTCGTCGCCCTCGCGCCCGCTCTCGCGCTGACCGCCACCGTCAACTGGGACCTGCTGGCCGTCGCCCTCACCGCCGCCTCGCTGCTGATGTGGTCGCGGGCACGCCCGCTCGCCGCCGGCGTGCTGATCGGCCTGGCGACCGCCGCGAAGCTCTACCCGGTGCTGCTGCTGGGCCCGCTGCTCGTCCTCTGCTGGCGCGCGGGCCGCCTCGGCGCGTTCGCCAGGGCGCTGAGCGGCGCCGCGGCCGCGTGGCTGTGCGTCAATCTGCCGGTGATGCTGCTCGCGCCCCAGGGCTGGTCGAAGTTCTACAGCTTCAGCCAGGAGCGCCCCGTCGACTTCGGCTCGATCTGGCTGATCATCTCCCAGCGCACCGGCAGCCCCCTTCCGGACGCCAACCTCTACGGGACGCTCCTCATGGTCCTCGGCTGCGCCGGCATCGCCGTCCTGGCGCTGCGCGCGCCCCGCAGGCCGCGTCTCGCGCAGCTCGCACTGCTGGTCGTGGCCCTCTTCATCGTCACCAACAAGGTCTACTCGCCGCAGTACGTGCTCTGGCTCATCCCGCTCGCCGCCCTCGCCCGCCCCAAGTGGCGTGACGTCCTGATCTGGCAGGCGTGCGAGGTGATCTACTTCCTCGGGATCTGGCTCTACCTCGCCTACACGGGCAGCGGCGACAAGCACCAGGGCCTGCCCACCGAGGGTTACCAGCTAGTAATAATGATCCACCTCCTCGGCACCCTCTATCTGTGCGCGGTCGTCGTACGGGACGCGCTGAAGCCGGAGCGGGACGTCGTACGCCGGGACGGCTCGGACGACCCCGGGGGCGGCGTGCTGGACCGGGCCCCGGACGTCTTCACCCTGGGCGCGCGTGCACAGCGCCCGGCACCCTCGGCCGGGGCGATTCCGTACCGGCAAGCCCGGGTGCACTGGGGAGCGTGGCCCGCCGAACCGCACTGAGGACGGACGGACCCCGGCGGAAGCTACGCCGGTACGCCGCCAACGCACGGCAAGGCGGCCCCGTTTCGCCCGTGCCACGAGCTCTGGCATGAACGGCCGGTTTCACGTGAAACCGGCCGGGACGCCCGGCTCCTTACGCCGCTCCCTACGCCCGTCCCTTCGCCGGGACCGTGACGCGCGCCCCTCCGTACGTGTGTGAAGCTGGGGCCATGAGCGCCGTGGGAGACCTCCGCACCCTGCTGCACTTTCCCGACTTCCGGCGACTCCTCGCGGTGCGTCTGCTCTCCCAACTCGCCGACGGCGTCTACCAGGTAGCGCTCGCCGCGTATGTGGTCTTCTCCCCCGAGAACGAGACCTCGCCGGCCGCCATCGCCTCGGCCATGGCCGTACTGCTGCTCCCGTACTCGCTCCTCGGCCCCTTCGCGGGCGTCCTGCTGGACCGGTGGCGCAGACGACAGGTGCTGCTCTACGGGAACCTGCTCCGCGCGGTGCTCGCCGCCGGCACCGCGGCGCTGGTGGTCGGCGCCGTCCCCGCATGGCTCTTCTATCTCTCGGCCCTCTCGGTCACGGCCGTGAACCGCTTCATCCTGGCCGGGCTCTCGGCCGCGCTCCCACGCGTCGTCGACGAGCCCCGCCTCGTGATGGCCAACTCCCTCTCCCCGACGGCCGGAACGCTGGCCGCCACCGCCGGGGGCGGCATCGCCTTCGCCATCCGGCTGGCCGCACCGGACGGGGGCCGCGGCACCAACGCCCTGGTCGTCCTGGCCGGAGCCGCGGTCTATCTCCTCGCCGGCAGCGCCGCGCTGCGCATGAGCCGCGACCGTCTCGGCCCCGGCCCCGACGCGACGCGCGTACGGCTCCGGCTGCTGTCGACCCTCGCCACCACCACGCGCGGTCTCGCCGACGGCATCCGCCACCTCCGGCAGCGGCACAGCGCGGCGTACGCGCTCACGGCCATGACGCTGATGCGCTTCTGCTACGGGGCGCTGACGGTGATGGTGCTGATGCTCTGCCGCTACGCATGGGGCGCGGACGGCAGGGTCGACGAGGCGGTCGAGGCCGTGGACATGGGCGCCGGGCTGAAGCTGCTCGGCCTCGCGGTCGCCGCGTCGGGCGTCGGCTACTTCGTCGCCGCCCTCATCACGCCCTGGGGAGTCGGACGGGCGGGCCGCTTCGGCTGGCTCGCACTGTGCGCCGCGGCGGCCGCCGTCCTGGAACCCGCACTGGGACTGAGCTTCGAGCCTGTCCCAGTCCTGCTCGCCGCGCTGGTTCTGGGGCTCGTGACCCAGGCATCGAAGATCACCGCCGATACCGCTGTGCAGTCGACGGTGGACGACGTCTACCGGGGGCGGGTTTTCTCCCTCTACGACATGTTGTTCAACGTCGCGTTCGTGGGCGCCGCGGGCGTCGCCGCTCTGATACTGCCGCCCGACGGGCGCTCGGTCGCGCTGGTCGTCGGAGTCGCCGTGCTGTACGCGGGCGTCGCCGCGCTGATGTTTCACGTGAAACGCACGCGGACCATGTCGAGCGAGCCGCAGCCGTCGGTCCCGCCCTCTCCGGGTACGAGCTGAGCCCGGGCCTCAGTTCTGCGCGGCCCACCACTCCTTGAGCGCGGCGACCGCCTCGTCATGCTCCATCGGGCCGTGCTCCAGGCGCAGTTCCAGCAGATGCTTGTACGCATTGCCCACGACCGGCCCCGGCTTCACACCGAGGATCGACATGATCTCGTTGCCGTCCAGGTCGGGCCGGATCGCGTCCAGCTCCTCCTGCTCCTGCAAGCGCGCGATCCGCTCCTCCAGGCCGTCGTAGGCACGGGAGAGCGCGCTCGCCTTGCGCTTGTTCCGCGTCGTGCAGTCCGAGCGCGTCAGCTTGTGCAGCCGGGAGAGCAGCGGGCCGGCGTCCCGTACGTAGCGGCGCACCGCGGAGTCCGTCCACTCGCCGGTGCCGTAGCCGTGGAAGCGCAGATGCAGTTCCACGAGCCGCGAGACATCCTTGACCGCTTCGTTGGAGTACTTGAGCGCGGACATCCGCTTCTTCGTCATCTTCGCGCCCACCACCTCGTGGTGGTGGAAGGAGACCCGGCCGTCGGGCTCGAACCGCCGCGTGCGCGGCTTGCCGATGTCGTGCAGCAGCGCGGCCAGCCGCAGCGTCAGATCCGGTCCGTCCTCCTCCAGATCGATGGCCTGCTCAAGGACGGTCAGCGAGTGCTCGTAGACGTCCTTGTGACGGTGGTGCTCGTCCCGCTCCAGCCGCAGTGCGGGAATCTCCGGCAGGACCTGTTCCGCGAGGCCGGTCTCGACGAGCAGCCGGATGCCCTTGACGGGCTCGGGGGAGAGCAGCAGCTTGTTCAGCTCGTCCCGTACGCGCTCGGCGGAGACGATGCCGAGCCGTTCCGCCATGGCCTTCATCGCACGCAGCACGTCGTCGGCCACCGTGAAGTCGAGCTGTGCCGCGAAGCGCGCCGCGCGCATCATCCGCAGGGGATCGTCGGAGAACGAGCTCTCCGGCGTCCCGGGAGTGCGCAGCACACGGCGGGCCAGGTCCTCCAGACCGCCGTGCGGATCGATGAAGCGCTTCTCCGGCAGTGCCACCGCCATCGCGTTCACCGTGAAGTCGCGGCGCACCAGGTCCTCTTCGACGGAGTCGCCGTAGGAGACCTCGGGCTTGCGGGACGTACGGTCGTAGGCCTCCGAGCGGTAGGTGGTCACCTCCACCTGGAAGCTCCGCGTCTCTCCCCCGTCGTACGCCTTCTTCTGGCACCCCACCGTCCCGAAGGCGATGCCGACGTCCCACACCGCGTCCGCCCACGGGCGGACGATGCGCAGCACGTCCTCGGGCCGGGCGTCAGTGGTGAAGTCCAGGTCGTTGCCGAGCCGTCCCAGCAAAGCGTCCCGTACGGAGCCGCCCACCAGGGCGAGCCGGAAGCCGGCCTCCTCGAACCGGCGGGCCAGTTCGTCAGCGACGGGGGACACCCGCAGCAGCTCGCTCACCGCGCGGCGCTGCGCCGCATTGAGCTGCTCCTTGGCGGGAGGGGCGGGCGGTGTCGACTGGATGTCATCATTGGCGTTCGGCACGACAGCACAGGGTACGTTGCCTCCCCCACGGCACACCCTGCGCCTGGTCACAACGCCGCCGGATCATGTGACGTACACCGCGGCACGTACCTTCTCAGGGCATCGTTACCATCAGACCAGCGAGACGCATCCACGACGAGACGAGGACGGACGAGCGCGTGGCCGAGGCGGCTGAGAACCAGGGCACCCCGACCGCTCCCGCCCGCCGGTGGCTGCGACGTACCGCCGCTCTTCTGCTGACCACGGGACCGCTCATCGGCGGGATGCTGCCCGCTCCGGCGGTCGCCGCCGAGGGCGCGACGCACGCGGCGAACGCGGAGACGGCGGCGGCCTCCTCGGTGTCCGCCGCACCGCACCGTACGGGCACCGGCTCCCGCACCGCCGACATCTCCATCAACACCCTCTCGCCCGCGACCCCGCAGAAGGGGGACACGCTCAGCGTCACCGGCACCGTCGTGAACAACGGACGGTCCTCCATCACCGACGCCGCCGTCGGCCTGCGCATCGGCCGCGGCGCCAACAGCCGCAGCGCCCTGGAGCAGAACGCCGGCCGCAAGGACTATCTGCCGGGTGCTGACGGCAAGAAGGTCGAGGGGAAGCACGCGACGGCCAAGGTCGGCAGCATGCGCCCCGGCATCCGCAGCTCCTTCAAGCTCAAACTGCCCGTCAGCGCGCTGAAGATGGACGCGTCCGGCGTCTACCAGCTCGGCGTCACGCTCACCGGCCAGACGCGCGAGCGCCCGTACGACCAGATCCTGGGCATCGAGCGGAGCTTCCTGCCCTGGCAGGAGTCTGACGCGGAGCACAAGACGGAGCTGACCTATCTCTGGCCGCTGATCTCGTCCTCGCATCTGACGGCGCGTACGCAGTCCGACGAGGCGCAGACTCCCGTCTTCCGCAACGACGATCTCGCCAAGGAGCTGGCTCCCGGCGGCCGTCTCCAGCAGATGGTCAATCTCGGCAAGGACCTGCCGATCACGTGGATGATCGACCCCGATCTGCTGGCGACCGTCAACGCCATGACCGAGCGCTACCGCGTGGAGAAGAAGGGCGGCGGCACGGTCGCCGGCAAGGGCCAGACGTACGCGAAGCAGTGGCTCATGGACCTCCAGAACGCCGTGAAGGGCGAGGAGGTCGCCACGCTGCCCTTCGCCGACACCGACGTGGCCTCGCTCGCGCACCGCGGCAAGAACGTCCCCGGAGCGCTCGGCGATCTGGACTCCGCCACGAAGCGCGCCAAGACGACGATCGAGTCGATACTGCACACCGAGCCGAGCACCGACTTCGCCTGGCCGGTCGAGGGTGCCATCGACCCGAGCATCGTGGACGTGGCGACGTCCGCCGGCGCCCACAACGTCATCGCGCGCAGCGACAGCTTCCGCGACACCGCGCTCTCGTACACACCGACGTCCGCGCGTCCGATCGGCGGCGGCAACACCGCGCTCGTCGCCGACGCCCGCCTCTCCGAGATCTTCGAGGGGGACATGACGCGTCCGGGCGCGACGTCCCGCGCGGTGCAGCGCTTCCTCGCCGAGACGCAGGCGCTCACCGACCAGGTGCCCGGCAAGCAGCGCAGCGTCCTCGTCGCACCGCAGCGGATGCCCACCGCGCAGCAGGCGCAGGCGATGGCGCTGGCGCTCAGCTCGCTGCAGAAGCACGGGCTGTGGGCGGAGGGCAGCGACCTGTCGGAGGCCGCCGACGCCAAGCCCGACGCGGGCGCGAACCGGAGGGTGCCGAGCGGCGGCCAGTACCCGTCGTCGCTGCGCAAGCAGGAGCTGCCCACGAAGGCGTATCGCCACGTGCAGGACACCAAGCGGCTCGTCGGCGACTTCAAGAAGGTCCTCACGCGTGAGGACCGGGTGGTGACCCCGTTCGGCAGCGCGGTCGAGCGCGGGGAGTCCTCCTCCTGGCGCGGGGACGCCGAGGGCGCCGCGAACTACCGCGACGGCGTGCGCGATTACCTGGTCGGGCTCAGCAAGGAAGTCCGGCTGATCCAGAAGACGCCGATCACCCTCTCCGGTCGCAGCGCCACGATTCCCGTGACGGTGCAGAACAACCTCGTACAGGGCGTCGAGGGTCTGGAGCTGCGGCTGAAGTCGAGGCGCCGCATCGGACTCGACGTCGGCAAGCCGCAGGCCGTCAAGATCGACGGCGAGCACAGCCAGTCCGTGAAGTTCTCGACGACGGCGAAGGCCAACGGCCGTGCGTACGTGGAGGCGCAGCTCTACACGAAGGACGGCAAGCCGTACGGGAGGCCCATGGTCTTCCAGGTGAACGTCACGTCGATCACGTCGACGGTGCTGCTCGTCATCGCGGGCGGCGTGCTGCTCGTGGTGCTCGCCGGGGTGCGGATGTACACGACGAGGAAGCGCAACGGCGGCGGCGCGGCGGCCTCCGGGCAGGACGAGCCGGGATCGGGCCCGGACGAGGACGCCGGGGACTCCGGCAGCTCCGGCCCGGAGTCCGGTCCGGGCGAGGGCTCCGGCGGTGACGGCCCGAGCGGTACGGACGGACCTGTGGGGACCGACGACACCGGCAGCACGGACGACAGCACGGACAAGGACGGCGCCGGCGACGGCCGTCCCACCTCGGACTCCGCGCACGCGCCCGCAGAACCGGAAGCCGCACCCACGGCATCTCCGGAAGCCGGCGCCGCCGATCCGGAGGCATCCGAGCCCGGGAATCCCGGAGAGCCCGCCGCGCCCGTCGACACCGGTACCCGCACCGGCAAAGGAAGCGGAAGCGTTCCCGACACAGGTGAGAAAGTGGACCGTTGAGTCAGCTTGCGAGCAGGGCAGGGGTAGGTAGCGATGAATGCGCCGCACGACGGTGACCGGGGCGGCCGCGCCCCCGACGACGGCTCGCAGCCAGCGGAGGACCCGTACGTACGTGACGCCCACAAACGCGATCCGTCCCGGCGCACGCCGTACGGCGACGACCCCGCGACCGCCCGATACACGGGCGTGGACGGCCTGTTGAGCCGCTCCCGCGACGACGAGCCCGGAGACGAAGGAACCGCCGGGCCCGGGGGCACGACAGGGAGCGCACGGGACGACGCAGCATCAGACCCCCGCGAGCCGGCGGCCGGACACGAGAACCGCCCGCCCGAGCGGCCCCAGGTGAGCGGCGAGAGCCGCGACCCCGACGACGCCTTCGCCCACCTCTTCCGCGACCAGACCCGCGGCCACGCCGACGGCGCCCGTACGTCCTCGGCCGCACCGCCCTCGCCGCGCGCCGAGAGCACACCCGTACAGGATCCGCGGTCGTCCACGTCCGACCCGTACGACGGCGAACGCCGGCCGCTCCCCGACGAGGTGCCCGCACGGCCGGGCCAGGGCCCCGGGTTCGAAGCCGCGCACGCCGCACCCGCCGAGGCCATGCCGCCGCCCCCCGAGCCCGACGCCCCCGCGCCCCCGCTCGACGACCGGGAAGCGGAGCAGGAGCCCCCGGAGAAGGGCGCCGAAGGCACCGGAGGCGGCGGTGGACGAGCGGCCGGGCTGCTGCGCTCCAGCGCCATCATGGCGGCCGGCACGATGGTCTCCCGGCTGACGGGCTTCATCCGCTCGGCGATGGTCGTCGCGGCCATCGGCGCCGCCGTCCTCGGCGACACCTACCAACTGGCCATCACGCTGCCGACGATGCTCTACATCCTCACCGTCGGCGGCGGCCTGAACTCCGTCTTCGTCCCGCAGCTCGTGCGCGCCATGAAGGAGGACGGCGACGGCGGCGAGGCGTACGCGAACCGTCTGCTGACCCTCGTCACGGTCATCCTCGGCACCCTGACCGTCCTCGCGGTCCTTGCCGCGCCCCTGCTCGTACGCGTCATGTCGGTACGGCTCGCGGAGAATCCGCAGGCGAACGAGGTGACCGTCACCTTCGTCCGCTACTGCCTGCCGTCCATCTTCTTCATGGGCATCCATGTGGTGATGGGTCAGATCCTCAACGCCCGCAACCGGTTCGGCGCCATGATGTGGACCCCGGTCCTGAACAACATCGTCATCATGGCCACCGTCGGCGCGTTCCTGTGGGTCTACGGCTCCGCCGACGACTCCGGCCTGACGGTCGGCAACATCCCCCCGGAGGCCGTGCGGCTGCTGGGCATCGGCACCCTGCTCGGCCTCGTCGTGCAGTCCCTCGCGATGATCCCGTACCTGCGCGCCTCGGGCTTCCGCATCCGGCCCCGCTTCGACTGGCGCGGCCACGGCCTCGGCAAGGCCGCCAAGCTCGCCAAGTGGACGCTGCTGTTCGTCCTCGCCAACCAGGCCGGCGTCCTCGTCGTCACCCAACTCTCCACCTGGGCGCAGGAGTCGGCCGCCGCGGAGGGCCACGCGGGAGCGGGCTGGACGGCGTACTCGCAGGCCCAGCTCATCTGGAACATGCCGCAGGCCATCATCACCGTCTCCGTGATGGCGGCCCTGCTGCCCCGCCTCTCCCGTGCCGCCAGCGACGGCGACACCGGCGCCGTCCGCGACGACATCTCCCAGGGGCTGCGCAACTCCGCCGTCGCCATCGTCCCGATCGCCTTCGGCTTCCTCGCCCTCGGCGTACCGATGTGCACGCTGATCTACGGCCCGTCCGGCATCGACGCGGCACGTTCCATGGGGTACGCACTGATGGCCTTCGGCGTCGGCCTGATCCCGTTCTCGGTGCAGTACGTGGTGCTGCGTGCCTTCTACGCCTACGAGGACACCCGCACCCCGTTCTTCAACACCGTCGTCGTCGCCATCGCCAACGCCGTGGCCTCGGCCGCGTGCTTCCTGCTGCTGCCCGCCCGCTGGGCCGTCATCGGCATGGCCGCCTCGTACGGCCTCGCGTACGTCATCGGCGTCGGCATCGCGTGGCGGCGCCTACGTCTGCGGCTGGGCGGCGACCTGGACACCGCGCACGTGCTGCGTACGTACATCAGGCTGGCGGGCGCGGCGGTTCCGGCGACCCTGGCCGCGGGCGCCGTCGTCTACGGCATCACCGTGGCGCTCGGCAGCGGAACGCTCGGTTCGCTGGCGTCGCTGGTAGCCGGAGGGATCGCTTTGGCCGTCGTCTTCGTCCTAGCCGCGAAGAGGATGCGGATCGAGGAGATGACGGCCATGGTCGGTATGGTGCGTGCCCGTCTCGGGCGCTGACCGTACAACCATCCGCGGCCACTGGGTGTCGTGCATAGCGGCGGACTGTGGGCACAATTATTGAGCTGTTGCACAAAGTGGCTGCAATGAACTGGGGAGGCAGGAACGACGGTGGCGGAACGGAGCACAGCTGCCGTCGGCGTGGCTGAGAACAGCGGTGACGAGGAGACTCCCACCGCCCGGGCGGACAAGGCCAGCGTCGACAGCGCGAAGGACGGACAGAGCAGCAGCGACCGGTCCCCGGAGGACACCAGATCCCAAGCCGCCTCCCCCAGCAGCAGCGACAGCGACAACGCCGTCCAGGACGGCGGCGCCGAGGGCGACGCGGACGGCGAGACCGCCGAGAGCGGCGACGACACCGTCTCACTGACGGAGAAGGGTCAGCGGAGCTCCGCGGATCCCGCCCCGGCGGACCCCGAACCACCGGACCTGCACAGCGGCCACAAGCTCGCCAGGCGGTACCGCCTGGAGGAGTGCGTCACTCGTCTGGACGGATTCAGCAGTTGGCGTGCCGTCGATGAGAAGCTGCGCCGCGCCGTAGGCGTCCACATCCTGCCGTCGAACCATTCCCGCGCCCGACAGGTGCTCTCCGCGGCCCGCTCCTCGGCACTGCTCGGCGACCCGCGCTTCGTCCAGGTCCTCGACGCCGTCGAAGACCACGACCTCGTCTACGTCGTCCATGAATGGCTTCCCGACGCCACTCCGCTCCGGGACATCCTCGCCACCGGCGCCCTGGAGCCGCACGACGCCTATCAGCTCGTCACGCAGCTCTCGCAGGCCATGACCGCCGCGCACCGGAAGGGCCTGTCCCATCTGCGGCTGACACCGGGCACGGTGCTGCGCACCGGCTCCGGGCAGTACCGGATCCGCGGCCTCGCCGTGAGCGCCGCCCTGCGCGGCATCACCAGCGACGCACCGCAGCGTGCCGATACCGAGGGCATCGGCGCGCTCCTCTATGCGGCGCTGACGCAGCGCTGGCCGTACGACGAGGACGCATACGGACTCGCCGGAGTCGGCTCCCTGGCGAAGGGCACCCTCGTCGCACCCGACCAGGTGCGCGCCGGTGTGCACCGCGGCCTCTCACAGCTCGCGATGCGCGCACTCGTCAACGACGGCGCCACCGCCTCCAGCCACGAGCAGCCCTGCACCACTCCCGAGGAGCTGTCCAAGGCGGCTTCCGCGCTCCCGCGCATCAAGCCGCCCGAGCCCAGCTTCGGTTCGCCGCGTCCGTACCAGCGTCCCGCGTACCAGCCGGGCGGCGCGTACGGACAGGGCGCCCACGCACGGCCGGCCTCCGCGATGGGCGGCCCCGGCGCTCCCGCCGATCCTCCGGCGCCCCCGGCGCTTCCCGGGCGTACGGGCAAGGTCCTCAAGTGGGGGGTCTCGGCCCTTCTGATCGCCGCGCTCGGACTGGGCAGTTGGCAGGTCGCGGACACGCTCCTCAAGGGCGACAACTCACCGGGCGGGAGCACGGGCCAGACGCACGGCAACGACGAGACGGGCGCCACCGGCAAGCCCGTGAAGATCGTCGACGCCAAGGACTTCGACCCGCCGCCCCGCGGCAACGGCAGCGAGAACCCGGCGAAGGTCCCCGACGCCTACGACGGCGACCCGAGCACGTACTGGCTGACGCAGAAGTACTACGGCCACCCCGACTTCGGCCACCTCAAGCCCGGAGCCGGTCTGATCCTCGATCTCGGCAAGCCGCAGCAAGTCAGCTCCGTGAAGGTCGACTTCGTGGGAGCCACCGGCGCGCACTTCCTCGCCGCGCCCAAGGACACCGCCACGATGCCGAGTTCACTCGACGGCTTCAGCAACGTCACCAGCGGTACGGGTGAGCATCTGACCCTCAAGGCGAAGAAACCGATCCGGACTCAATACGTATTGGTATGGCTCACTGAGCTCCCGCTCTCGGACGACGGCAACTACCGTGGCCGGATCACTGAGATCCAGGTAATGAGCTGATCCCTCGGCACTGACGCACGGCACGGCCGGCGGGCGAGGATGACGGGAGGCGTCCGACGGTGAGCGACGACAGCGGCGGCAAGCGGTGGCGCCGCCGTGCCAGACACGGGCGGGGCGGCGCCGGCACGGGCGAGAGATCCGTGAAGCCCCCGGTCCCGGCACAGGGCGGCACGAGCGACGCACCGACCGACCGGGAGCTTCTCGCGAAGCACGTCGAAGGCGACACCGAGGCCTTCGGCGAACTCGTCCGCCGTCACCGGGACCGTCTGTGGGCGGTGGCGATACGCACGCTCGGCGACCGCGAGGAAGCCGCCGACGCGGTGCAGGACGCGCTCATCTCCGCCTACCGGGCGGCCCACACCTTCCGCGGCCAGTCCGCCGTCACCACCTGGCTGCACCGCATCACCGTCAACGCCTGCCTGGACCGCGCCCGGAAGGCCGCCAGTCGCCGCACTCAGCTCACCGACGACACCGAGCGCCTGGATCTCCTCCTCGAACCTCACGAGTCCGCCGCGCTGCCGGCGGAACGCCAGGATCTGAACCGCCAACTCGTCGCCGCTCTCTCCCAGCTTCCGGCCGAGCAGCGTGCCGCCCTCGTCCTCGTGGACATGCAGGGATATCCGGTCGCGGAAGCCGCCGAGGTTCTGGGCATCGCGGTGGGCACGGTGAAGAGCCGCTGCGCCCGTGGGCGCGCGCGATTGCTGCCCCTCGTGAGTCATCTCCGTCCGGAGGCGGAAGAGAGAGCCGGTTCGCAGCAACAGGCGGGACGGAACCGGACTCGAGGCCCATCCGTCCCACCGACGGAGAGCATCACGCAACGACCCGGAGCCGTGAAGGGAGGAGGAGAGCACTCATGACATCCACCCCTTTCACGTCCGGTGCGCGCAACTCTGACGGGCATCCGGACGTCGCGGAGATCTCCGCGCTCACTGAGAGGCTGCTGCCCGCGGACCGCGCGTCGGAGCTTCGCGCCCATCTCGGCGCCTGTCGCCTGTGCGCGGATGTGCTGGCCTCGCTGGAGGAGATCCACGGCGCGCTCGGCGCACTGCCCGAGCCTGCGCCCATGCCGGACGATGTCGCCGGACGCATCGAGGCCGCCCTCGCAGCGGAAGCTCTGCGTGATCCGTCGCGGCACAACGCCTCCGTGGTTTCACGTGAAACCGGCGAGCACTCCGACCACAGCGCGCCGTACGGCATGCCCGTACGAGAAGCAGCGCCACCCCGGCACGAGGCAGGCGTCGTTTCACGTGAAACCGGTGCGACGCGGCGCCCGGCCGACCGTCCGGCGGGACGTCCCGGTGGCGGATCGAGCGGTCCGGGACGGCACCGGCCGATCCGTCGTACGCGCCGCTGGCGCTCGGCACTCATCGCTGGGGCCGGTGCGGTCGTGACCCTCGGGCTCGGAGGCATCGTCCTCCAGTCGATGAACGACTCGCCACCGCCGACCGCCGGCTCCGGTCCCGACAAGAACGAGCGGACCGTCGCTGCAAGCGCGCTCGAGAAGCATGTGCACGGTCTACTCGCGAAGCATGAATCCCGCGACTCCACGGAAGGGTCCGACGGCTCCCCCGACATCAAGTCCAGCAAGAGCCCGGGGAACAACCCCCTCACCGGGGGCACCAATTCCGTGCCGTCTTGTGTACGCGCCGGAGTCGACCGTACGGAGACACCACTCGCGGTCGACGAGAAGGTTCCGTACAAGGGGGACACCGCCTATCTCGTGGTTCTGCCGCACAAGGGCGACCCCAAGCGCGTCGACGCGTATGTCGTGGACCCGTCCTGCGTCGGGAACGAGGGCAGTGGCCCGGGAGACGTACTCGCCAAGCACACCTACACGCGTCACTGACGCGCCGGGCTCCGAGGCCTGACACGCGGCCACGGCGGGAATGTCTGCCCCCTAGGATCCGTTGGGTGGGGTGAGAACCTCACAGACCGGAAAGCAGTCGGCAGACAAGGAAGACTCCCGTGAGCGACGTCCGAAACGTGATCATCATCGGCTCAGGGCCCGCCGGTTATACGGCTGCGCTCTACACGGCGCGGGCGTCGCTGAAGCCGCTGGTCTTCGAGGGATCCGTGACAGCCGGTGGTGCCCTGATGAACACCACCGAGGTCGAGAACTACCCCGGCTTCACCGACGGCATCATGGGCCCGGAGCTCATGGACCAGATGCGGGGCCAGGCGGAACGCTTCGGTGCCGAGCTGATCCCGGACGACGTCTCCGCCATCGACTTCTCCGGCGAGATCAAGACCGTCACCGACTCGGCGGGCGCGGTGCACCGCGCTCGTGCCGTGATCGTCGCGACGGGCTCCGCCTACCGTTCGCTGGGTCTGCCCCGCGAGGAAGAGCTCTCCGGCCGCGGAGTCTCCTACTGCGCCACGTGTGACGGGTTCTTCTTCCGCGGCCAGGACATCGCCGTCGTCGGCGGTGGTGACACGGCGATGGAAGAGGCGACGTTCCTCTCCCGCTTCGCCAACTCCGTCACCGTCGTCCACCGCCGCGACGCGCTCCGTGCCTCCAAGGCGATGCAGGAGCGCGCCTTCGCCGACCCGAAGATCAACTTCGCCTGGGACAGCGCGGTCGAGACGATCCATGAGAAGGACGGCAAGCTCTCCGGCCTGACCCTCCGCAACACCAAGACCGACGAGACGTCGGAACTCGCAGTGACGGGTCTCTTCGTCGCGATCGGCCACGATCCCCGCGTCGAACTCTTCAAGGGCGTCCTCACGCTGGACGACGAGGGCTACGTGAAGGTCGACGCCCCTTCCACCCGTACCAATGTCCCGGGCGTCTTCGCCGCCGGCGACGTCGTCGACCACACCTACCGTCAGGCGGTCACCGCGGCGGGCACGGGGTGCTCCGCCGCCCTGGACGCCGAGCGCTACCTCGCCGCCCAGTTGGACAGCGCCGAACCGGCCGAGCCGGAGAAGACCGAGGAAGCCCAGGAGGCGGCAGAGACCGCCGTCGTCTGAGGTCCCGCTGCTTCGGTAGAGCACAGACACCCACACGCAAGACTCGCACCATCACAAGAATCGAGGAGAACAACCATGGCCGGTGCCACCGTTACAGCAACCGACGCCGACTTCGACGAGGTCGTGCTCAAGAGCGACAAGCCCGTACTCGTCGACTTCTGGGCAGCCTGGTGCGGTCCGTGCCGTCAGATCGCCCCCTCCCTCGAGGCGATCGCCGATGAGAACAGCGACAAGCTGACCGTCGTGAAGCTCAACATCGACGAGAACCCGGCTGTCGCCGCCAAGTACGGGATCATGTCGATCCCGACGATGAACGTCTACAAGGGCGGCGAGGTCGTGAAGACCATCGTCGGTGCGAAGCCGCGGGCGGCGATCGAGAAGGACCTCGCCGAGTTCATCGGCTGAGGCATCTGCGGGAGCTCCCGCAGACAACAGCACACAGGGAAACGGCCCGGCGTTCACCGCCGGGCCGTTTCACGTGAAACACGAAGAGCACGCGTCGTGTGAGCGTCAGAGAGGCCGAAGAACGGGATCCTTCTGAACCGCCCCCAGGAGCTGATCCAGTGCGCGCTCCACATCCTCACGCCACGAAACCGTCGACCGCAGTTCGAGCCGCATCCGGGGAAAGCTGTGATGCGGCCGCACAGTCTTGAAGCCGACCGAGAGCAGATGGTCAGCCGGCAAGAGGCACGCGGGCTCAGTCCAGCGTGCGCTGCCGAACGTTTCGATCGCCTTGAAGCCTCGTCTCAGCAGATCCTTCGCAACGGTCTGCACGATGACACGTCCCAGTCCCTCCCCCTGGTGCTCCGGCCGCAGCCATGCCGTCATGAGTTGAACCGCGTCAGGGGAGACCGGGCTGGTCGGGAAGGCGAAGGACCGGGGCACATACGCGGGAGGCGCGTACAGGACGAAGCCCACGGGCCGCTCGTCGACATAGACCACGCGCCCGCAGGACCCCCACTCCAGCAGTACCGCGGAGATCCATGCTTCCTTCTCGACCTCCGGCCGTCCTGCACGCACCGCTGCCTCGCCACTGACGGGATCGAGCTCCCAGAAGACACAGGCACGGCAACGCCCGGGAAGGTCCTTGAGGTTGTCCAGCGTGAGCGGAACGAGCTGTCGCCCCATGGATCCATCGTATCCATGGGGCGACAGCTCGTTCCGTTGCTTACGGGCCGTTCCGGGATTCGCGGCGTCGGCGATCTCGCGGCCCCGGTGTGGGTCAGTCCTCGTCGGCCTCCGACTCCGCTTCCGTAGCCTCGTCGGAGAGTTGCTGGCCCAGTACGCGGCCCTCACCCGGAGCAAGTTGCCCCAGGATCCGTTCCAAGTCGTCGACGGACGCGAACTCGACGACGATCTTCCCCTTCTTCTGCCCGAGGTCCACCTTGACCCGGGTCTCGAAACGGTCGGAGAGACGGCCCGCCAACTCGTCCAGTGCGGGGGAGACCCGGCGGCCGGCCCTCGGTCCCTTCGACTTCGGGGAGCTCTTGGTCGACGAGCTCGTCACGGTGACGATCTCTTCGACAGCCCGTACCGACAAGCCTTCAGCGACGATCCGGTGCGCGAGGCGGTCCTGCTCTTCCCCGTCCTCCACCGAAAGCAGCGCACGCGCATGCCCCGCGGACAGCACGCCCGCCGCCACCCGTCGCTGCACCGACGGCGAAAGCCGCAGCAGCCGCAGGGTGTTGGAAACCTGCGGACGCGACCGTCCGATCCGGTCGGCGAGCTGATCGTGCGTGCAGTTGAAGTCCTTCAGAAGCTGGTCGTACGCGGCCGCCTCTTCCAGAGGGTTCAACTGTGCCCGATGCAGGTTCTCCAGGAGTGCGTCCAGGAGCAGCTTCTCGTCGTCGGTCGCCCGGACGATCGCGGGGATCCGCTCCAGGCCGGCCTCACGGCAGGCCCGCCAGCGGCGCTCGCCCATGATGAGCTCATAGCGCTCGGGGCCCAACTGCCGTACGACGACGGGCTGGAGGAGACCGACTTCCTTGATGGACGTGACCAGCTCGGACAGCGCGTCTTCGTCGAAGACCTCACGAGGCTGTCGCGGGTTGGGGGTGATGGCCTCCAGCGGCACCTCGGCGAAGTGAGCACCGACGGGCACCGCCACGTCGTCCGGCGCACTGCCGTCGCCCGCCGCGGCGGAGGTTTCACGTGGAACCTCGTCCCGCGCCTCGCTGTCCGGCAGCGCGGTCACCTTCGCAGCGGCCACACCGCGCTCCGGGGGGATCACAGGAACAGCGCTCGGGGAGGTGGCGCCGTTGGCGTCGACCGAAGGACTACCCTCCTCCGCCCCGGAAGCCGGCGCCGCCGGAATCAGCGCGCCGAGCCCCCGGCCCAGCCCCCTACGTCGATCACTCACTGCGTCCCCTCCGGCATGGTGCTGTTCTGATGTTGCTGGAGCTGCTGGACCGACTCGTCGTGCCGCTGCTGCACGTTCGGATCCCGCAACGCGATCTCACGAGCAGCCTCCAAGTAGGACAGCGAACCGCTCGATCCAGGATCGTAAGTCAGCACCGTCTGCCCGTAGCTGGGGGCCTCCGAAATACGCACCGACCGCGGGATGTTCGTCCGCAGCACCTCGGCGCTGAAGTGGTTACGTACTTCGTCGGCGACTTGCGACGCGAGTCGCGTACGACCGTCGTACATCGTGAGGATGATCGTCGACACATGTAGCTGTGTGTTGAGGTGGCCCTTGACGAGGTCGACGTTGCGGAGGAGTTGCCCCAACCCCTCCAGTGCGTAGTACTCGCACTGGATCGGGATCAGTACCTCGGCGCCCGCGACAAGTGCGTTGACGGTCAGCAGTCCCAGAGACGGCGGGCAGTCGATCAGGACATAGTCCAAAGGCTGCTCGTAGGCGCTGAGCGCCCGTTGCAGTCGGCTCTCCCGTGCGACGAGCGACACCAATTCGATCTCCGCACCGGCGAGATCAATGGTGGCGGGCGCACAGAAGAGACCTTCCACGTCCGGTACCGGCTGGACCACATCGGACAGCGGCATGCTTTCGACCAACACGTCGTAGATCGAGGGCACTTCCGAATGGTGGTCGACCCCGAGGGCAGTCGACGCGTTCCCCTGGGGGTCCAGGTCGATCACAAGAACTCGGGCACCGTGCAAGGCCAGGGAGGCGGCCAGGTTCACGGTGGTGGTGGTCTTGCCGACCCCACCCTTCTGATTGGCCACGACCATGATGCGTGTCTGCTCCGGCCTGGGGAGGCCTTCGCCGGCACGGTTCATCGCCTCTACCGCCTGCTGGGCGGCGCGACCGATCGGCGTATCGTCCATCGGGGGCGGAGTTTCACGTGAAACATCCACCGATTCTGAACGGGGGCCGGGGACCGGGTCGGCCATCGGTCCCGCGGTATTGGCGTCGGACCGCAACGGTTCACTCTCCTCGACATAAGGCTCGTGCTGAACAGAGCCTGCCATGCTTTTGGTGTCATGAACCAGCGAGCCCCGCTCAGTTGTGGATGAATCCACCGGCGAACGGGACTTGGACGAGGGTTTCCGGTCACGCTCAGCGGCTTGGGCGCGACCGCGGCTGATGATTCCGTGCAAGAGAGAGCGGCGTTTCACGTGAAACACGATGCACACTCGGGCACCGCACACCAGGACGACACACCGCAACGCATAGTCGTAAGAGCTTTTTTGGAGTAAGCGGACATCCCGCTTCTTGGGGAATCAGCGCCGTCGACGTCCGCCGCGAGCCGCCCGGCCGCGAGCCTTCTGCGCCTTGGCCCGCCGTGCGGCGAAGCGCACACCGCCCGGGCTCTCCCCGACCTCCGCCCGTACGACCGTGGAGAGCGGATCCACAACTCCCGCGCCCACCTGGACCACGGATGTGTCCACGACGCCGAGCTTGTGGAGCGCGTCCCGCGCTCCCTTCAGCTCTTCCTCTGCCGTGTCGCCCTTGATCGCCAGCATCTCCCCGTACGGACGCAGCAGCGGGATGCCCCAGCCCGCGAGCCTGTCCAGCGGAGCCACCGCGCGGGCGGTCACCACATGCACGGGCTGCAGCGCACCCAGCATCTCTTCGGCACGGCCGCGCGCGACTGAGACATGCTCCAGGCCGAGCAGTTCGACGACCTCTTCGAGGAACGTCGTACGCCGCAGCAGCGGCTCCAGCAGGGTGATGTCGAGGTCCGGGCGTACGAGCGCGAGCGGGATGCCGGGAAGGCCGGCCCCCGAACCCACGTCACATACCGTCACGCCTTCCGGCACGATCTCCGAGAGTACCGCGCAGTTCAGCAGGTGCCGTTCCCAGAGCCGCGGTACCTCGCGCGGACCGATCAGTCCGCGGCGTACGCCCACGTCCGCGAGCAGTTCCGCATAGCGCTCGACGTCGGGAAGGGCGTCGCCGAAGACCTTCCGGGCAGCCTCGGGCGCTTGCGCGAGCTCGGACAGCTCACTGGACTCCGCCGGGCCACCCTCGGGCGGCCCGGCCTGTCCCACCGGCCCGTCGGTCACGGCAGCACGACCACACAGCGCTGTGGCTCCTCGCCCTCGGACTCGCTCCGCAGGCCCGCGGCCTTGACGGCGTCATGGACGACCTTGCGCTCGAACGGCGTCATGGGGCGCAGCTTCACGGGCTCGCCGGAGCCCTTCGCGTCCTGGGCGGCCTTCGCGCCCAGTTCCGCGAGTTCCTCACGCTTGCGCGCACGGAAGCCGGCGATGTCCAGCATCAGCCTGCTGCGGTCGCCCGTCTCACGGTGCACCGCGAGCCGCGTCAGCTCCTGGAGCGCCTCCAGGACCTCTCCGTCACGGCCCACCAGCTTCTGAAGGTCACGGCCGGAGCCCTCGTTGATGATCGACACGGCGGCACGGTCGGCCTCGACGTCCATGTCGATGTCGCCGTCGAGATCGGCGATGTCCAGCAGACCCTCCAGGTAGTCCGCCGCGATCTCGCCCTCCTGCTCCAGACGGGACAGCGTGTCCGTGTCCTCGGCAGCAGTCGTACCAGTGGTGTCCGTCGTCTCCGTCACGCCGTGGGCTCCTTCTCGCTACTTCTTCGAGGGGTGCTTGGGACGCTGCGCTCCACCCTTGCGCTGCTGTCCCGACTTCTTCTGTCCGGACTTCTGACCCGACTTCTGGCCGGCCTTCTTCGGCTGCTGCCGCGCCGCGCCGGTGGACTCGGTCTCCGTCCCGGAACCCCCGGCGTCAGTCTCGTCCTGCTTCTCCAGGGACGTCGACGCACCGGACGCGGGCTTGCCCTGCTGGCGCTGGGACTTGCTCTGCCGCTTGGGCTGCTGGCGCCGCGTGCGCGCCTCCTCGGCGGCCTCGCGCGCCTCGACCTCCTTCGGGTCCTCCTGCAGCTTGCCCGCGGCACGCAGCTTCTCCTGGCGCTGCTTGTACGCGAGCGAGCCCGGAGTCGGGTTCCGCTTGATGACGAACATCTGCTGCCCGAGCGTCCAGACGTTGGTGGTGAGCCAGTAGATCAGGACACCGACGGGGAAGTTGATGCCGAAGACGGCGAACATCAGCGGGAAGACGTACATCAGCATCTTCTGCTGCTGCATGAACGGCGTCTTGACCGTCAGGTCGACGTTCTTCGTCATGAGCTGGCGCTGCGTGTAGAACTGCGACGCCGACATCAGGACGATCATGATGACTGTGACGACGCGCACATCCGTGAGCGCCGCCCCCAGCTCCGCGACCTTGTCCGCGCTGTCCATGAACTTCGCCGCGATCGGGGCACCGAAGACCGAGGCGTTACGGGCGCTGTCCACCTGCTCGGCAGTGAGGACACCCACCGGCCGGTTGTTCGCGATGTGGTTCAGCACCTGGAAGAGCGCGATGAAGAACGGCGACTGCGCCAGGATCGGCAGGCAACTGGAGAGCGGGTTCGTGCCCGTCTCCTTGTACAGCTTCATCATCTCTTCGGACTGACGCTGCTTGTCGCTCTTGTAGCGCTCCTGGATCGCCTTCATCTTCGGCTGGAGCGCCTGCATGTTCCGGGTCGACTTGATCTGCTTCACGAAGAGCGGGATCAGGCAGATCCGGATCAGTACGACCAGGAAGAAGATGGACAGACCCCAGGACCAGCCGCTGCTCTGGCCGAAGACCAGGCTGAACAGCGAGTGGAACTGGACAATGATCCAGGAGACAGCGGTATAGAGAGGACTCAGGATCGTGTCCAGCAACTTAATCAGGCTCCTTGGGCGTTGGACTCGGTCCGGTGCTGCTCCCAGCGGTGACGCAGCCGCTGGTGCCAGACCGGATGCTTCCGGGCGGGGACGTGGTCGACGCCTCCGGGGGACCACGGATTACAGCGCAGGATGCGCCAGGCGGTCAGCGCCGTCCCTTTCACAGCGCCGTGCCGCGCGATGGCTCCGTAGCCGTAGTGCGAACACGACGGGTAGTAGCGGCAGACCGGCCCGAGCATCGGGCTGATGGTCCACTGATACAACTTGATCAACCACAGCAGGGGGTACTTCATGACGGAGGCCTTCCAAGCAGCCGCCGAAAAGCGGCGTCCAGGTCGCGCACCAGTTCGTCATGACCTGCTTCACCCGCACCCGGCAACGCCCGTACGACAACCAGGCTACCTGGGGGCAACGCGGTCAATCGCTCGCGGACCAGATGCCTCAGCCGACGCTTGACGCGGTTACGCACCACGGCACCGCCGACGGCCTTGCTCACGACGAAACCCGCACGGGCCGGGGGAGCATCTCCCCCCGCCTCGTGCGGGTCCGATGAACTGCTGTTGCTGCGGAGGTGGACGACGAGAAGCGGGCGGCCGGCCCGGCGTCCTCGGCGTACCGCGGCCGCGAAGTCCTCGCGCCGCCTCAGCCGGTTCTCGGTAGGCAGCACGTCATGGACCGGAGGTCGGGCGCTCAGGCCGACAGGCGGCTGCGACCCTTGCTGCGCCGGTTCGCGACGATCGCGCGGCCGGCGCGAGTCCGCATGCGCAGCCGGAAGCCGTGGGTCTTCGCGCGGCGGCGGTTGTTCGGCTGGAAGGTGCGCTTGCTCACTCGGGGGCTCCAGGAAAGCTTCGGGTCCCGCGGCGATCGCGGGAGGTGGGCATATGTGGTGCCGACAGGCTGTCACCGTGCGCCCACGAGTAGCTCGCAACGCCCGAGTGTGCACCGCTTCATATCCGCGAGGAGTCCCGTGGATCTTGCCCATCGGAGGCAGGCGGCAGCAGCCATCGACAACTCGACCTCGTTACGGTACGCGCGGCTGCGCCATTCGGTCAAACCACCGACGAGCGCGACGAAGGCCGGATCGAGGGCTCCGCGCGGGGGTTGGGCGCCACTCGTGCACAGCCTGTGGACAACGACTTGAATGCTGCACGCCGCCCTGACTACCGTGACTGAACTTCCCATCCCTCCCGACCGTCCGCAGAACCACACATTCGTGGGATCCGGGCGGCTTCACCGAAGCACCACATCCAGCGAGTGAGAGAAGCGTGCCCCGTGGCTGACCTGCCTGCCGATCTTGCCGCAGTGTGGCCGCGGGTTCTGGAACAGCTCCTCTCGGACGGCCAGGGTGTCGAGGCCAAGGACCAGCGCTGGCTGCGCGAGGCCCAGCCTCTCGTCCTCGTCTCGGGCACCGCCCTTCTCGGCGTGCCGAACGAGTACGCGAAGGGGGTTCTCGAGGGCCGGCTGTCGCCGGTGATCAGCGATGCTCTCAGCCGCGAGTGCCAGCAGCCGATCCGGCTCGCGATCACCGTGACGGGGCCCGCGCCGGAGAGCTCCGGGCAGGCGGCGGCCGCAGACCCCGGCCAGGCATCGGCGGCGACGGGCGCGGGATCCGGCACGGTGACCGGTTCCGGGCCCGGCACGGAGACGACGCAGCAGAGCACCCCGTCCGTACCGGCGCAGCACAGCCCGCCCCACGAAAGCGGTGGCGCGGGCGGGCCCGCGAGGCGCGACCACGGCGGCTACGACACCGGATACGACAACGGCCCGTATGACAACGGCGGTTACGGGGGCGGCGCCGGCGGAAGGTACGAGGGCTACGAGAGCCACGACCTGCCCAGCCCGCGCCCCGCGTACCCCGACTATCCGGAGGCGCCGCGGCAGCCCGGCGCATGGCCCCAGACGCAGCGCGAGCAGTACCCGCAGCCGCAGCACCAAGGACAGCCGCAGGGCGGCCGGCACCAGCAGCCGCAGGGGCACCCCGCGCAGCAGGCGCATCCCCAGCCCCCTCAGCAGACGCAGCAGCAGCACCCGCAGCAGACGTACGAGCAGCGCTACGAGCAGCACCGTCCGCCGCATCAGCAGCAGTACGAGCGCGCTCAGCCCGCGTACGACTCGTACGAGACCTATGAGCAGCAGCGCCAGGCGCAGCAGCAACTGCCGCCCCCACAGGGTCAGTTGCCGCAGCCGCAGGTGCCACCGCAGGGGCAGCCGCCGGCTCCGCGCTACGACGGGCCGTCCCAGCTCCCCGCCTCCAGCGGTGCTCCCGGGCCGCTCGCCGCGCAGCCCGCACCCGCGACGGGTCCGGGTGAGCCGACCGCCCGGCTGAATCCGAAGTACCTCTTCGACACCTTCGTCATCGGCGCCTCGAACCGCTTCGCGCACGCGGCCGCCGTCGCCGTCGCCGAGGCACCGGCCAAGGCGTACAACCCGCTGTTCATCTACGGGGAGTCCGGCCTCGGCAAGACGCACCTGCTGCACGCGATCGGGCACTACGCGCGCAGCCTCTACCCGGGTACGCGGGTGCGGTACGTGAGTTCGGAGGAGTTCACGAACGAGTTCATCAACTCGATCCGCGACGGCAAGGCGGACGCGTTCCGCAAGCGCTACCGCGACATGGACATCCTGCTCGTGGACGACATCCAGTTCCTGGCCGACAAGGAGTCGACGCAGGAGGAGTTCTTCCACACCTTCAACACGCTGCACAACGCGAACAAGCAGATCGTGCTCTCCAGCGACCGGCCGCCCAAGGCGCTGATCACGCTGGAGGACAGGCTCCGCAACCGCTTCGAGTGGGGCCTCATCACGGACGTGCAGCCGCCCGAGCTGGAGACGCGCATCGCGATCCTGCGCAAGAAGGCGGTACAGGAGCAGCTCAACGCACCTCCGGAAGTCCTGGAGTTCATCGCCTCCCGCATCTCGCGCAACATCCGGGAGCTGGAGGGCGCGCTCATCAGGGTGACCGCCTTCGCCTCGCTCAACAGGCAACCCGTCGACCTCGGTCTGACCGAGATCGTGCTCAAGGACCTGATCCCCGGCGGCGAGGACGCAACGCCCGAGATCACGGCGCCGGCCATCATGGCCGCCACGGCGGACTACTTCGGGCTCACCGTCGACGACCTGTGCGGCTCGTCCCGCAGCCGCGTCCTGGTGACGGCCCGGCAGATCGCGATGTATCTGTGCCGCGAACTCACCGATCTGTCGCTGCCGAAGATCGGCAGCCAGTTCGGCGGGCGCGACCATACGACCGTGATGCACGCCGACCGCAAGATCCGTGCGCTCATGGCCGAGCGGCGCTCCATCTACAACCAGGTCACCGAGCTGACCAACCGCATCAAGAACGCCTGAGCGCGGGCGACTTCCGCACTGTTCCCCGCCGTGGCGGCCGTACCGGCCGCCACGGCCGTCCTTCGCGCGCCGCCGCGCCCGGCCCCGTACCGCGTCACTTCGTCCCGAGCCCCCGTGGAGCCAAGTCCCCGGGGACTTTTCGGTGTTCGAATCCACAGGCTGGGGAGACCGCGCTCCACAGGTTGCGGGCGAACGAGGCGTCCACACCCTGTGGGCCCGGGAAGTTGTCCCAACGGCGTCCACAGAGGCGGCTGCTGAGAGATGATCTACGGAGGTCACCCGCCTGTGGACTTGTGAGCAACTGCGGTCCACAGGATGTGGACCCGGGGACGGCCGCCGCAGTCGTCAACGGCTCTGTCCACCGGCCGCCCACAGCGAAAGCGATGTTGTCCCCAGCGATCCCCAGCTTCTCCACAGAGCTGTCCACTGTTCGGCAACTCAACGCGCCTGCTCACTGGTTCGAGTGAAAGGCGTCACACCGGACCCCCGGATCGCCCTGTGGGAAACGTGGGGAAAACAGCGGCGTCCGCTGTGGGGAAGTCGCCGGGGGCTGTGAACCGGGTGTGCAGAACTTTCCGTCGTCCACAGGAAGGGCCGTTTGTCCACCGGTCCCGCCCACAGGCGCGGTGGACAAAATTCACGCGCTGAGCAGGGAAAACGGGCTTGTCCACGGTTTCCACAACCCCTACTACTACGACCACGGATATATAGCGCGGAATCTGTTTCGAAGTGGGGGCTGTGCACAAGTCGGCCGACGGGCCTCCTACCCACCCCGCAACGACTTGACGCACACCCGCGCCGACTGTCGGCGGCGTGCGTCAGACTGGTCTCCGGCAACGAGCCGACTACGACAGGCGGCACGGCGAGCAGCCAGCAACAGCAGGAGGCGGCTGAAGGTGAAGATCCGGGTAGAGCGCGATGTACTCGCGGAGGCGGTGGCCTGGGCGGCGAAGAGCCTGCCCGCCCGTCCGCCGGTGCCTGTCCTTGCGGGCCTGCTGCTCAAGGCCGAGGAGGGTTCGCTGAGCCTCTCCGGCTTCGACTACGAGGTCTCGGCGCGGGTCTCGGTCGAGAGCGAGGTCGAGGAGGAGGGCACCGTCCTGGTCTCCGGCCGGCTGCTCGCCGACATCTGCCGCTCGCTCCCCAACCGTCCCGTCGAGATTTCCACAGACGGTGTACGGGCGACCGTCTCCTGTGGCTCCTCGCGGTTCACCCTGCACACGCTGCCCGTTGAGGAGTATCCGGCGCTGCCGGAGATGCCCGCGGCCACCGGCACGGTGCCGGGCGAGGTGTTCGCCTCCGCCGTCTCCCAGGTCGCCATCGCCGCGGGCCGCGACGACACCCTGCCGGTGCTCACGGGCGTACGGATCGAGATCGAGGGCGACACGGTGACGCTGGCCTCGACCGACCGGTACCGCTTCGCCGTACGCGAGTTCCTGTGGAAGCCGGAGACGCCCGACGCGTCCTCGGTCGCGCTCGTGCCCGCCAAGACCCTGCTGGAGACGGCCAAGTCGCTCAGCAGCGGCGACAACGTCTCGCTGGCGCTGTCCGGTTCGGGTTCCGGCGAGGGCCTCATCGGCTTCGAGGGCGCGGGGCGCCGTACGACGACGCGGCTGCTCGAGGGCGATCTGCCCAAGTACCGCACGCTGTTCCCGACGGAGTTCAACTCCGTCGCCGTGATCGAGACCGCCCCGTTCGTCGAGGCCGTCAAGCGCGTCGCGCTGGTCGCCGAGCGGAACACTCCGGTCAGGCTGAGCTTCGAGCAGGGCGTGCTGACCCTGGAGGCGGGCTCCAGCGACGATGCACAGGCTGTGGAGCGCGTCGACGCGGAACTGGAGGGCGACGACGTCTCGATCGCCTTCAACCCCGGCTTCCTGCTGGAGGGTCTGAGCGCCATCGACTCCCCGGTCGCCCAGCTCTCCTTCACCACCTCGACCAAGCCGGCCCTGCTGAGCGGCAAGCCCGCACGGGACGTAGAGGCGGACGAGTCGTACAAGTACCTGATCATGCCTGTGCGGTTGTCCGGCTGAGACTTCCGGCGTCCGCACGGCCCATGCCGTCGCCCCTGGTCAGCACGTCTGAGCGGCCGGTGTCCACAGGTGTGCGCGCACCCTGTGGGCGTAGGGTCGGGCTCAGGTACGAAGCGTGAAAGAAGGGGCACTGATGGAGCTCGGTCTCATCGGTCTCGGCAAGATGGGCGGGAACATGCGCGAGCGCATCCGCCGTGCCGGCCACACCGTCATCGGCTACGACCGCAACCCGGACGTCGCGGACGTGCGCAGCATCGAAGAGCTGGTGACGAAGCTCGAAGGACCGCGCGTCGTCTGGGTGATGGTCCCCGCGGGGCCCGCCACGCAGTCCACCATCGACCAGCTCGGCGAGCTGCTCTCCCCCGGCGACGTGGTCGTCGACGGCGGCAACTCCCGCTGGACGGAGGACGAACAGCACGCCGAGGAGCTGGCCGCCAAGGGCGTCGGTTTCGTCGACTGCGGTGTCTCCGGCGGCGTGTGGGGCCTGGAGAACGGCTATGCGCTGATGTACGGCGGCGAGTCCGAGCACGTCCAGCGGGTGCTGCCCGTCTTCGAAGCCCTCAAGCCCGAGGGCGAGTTCGGGGCGGTGCACGCCGGCAAGGTCGGCGCGGGCCACTTCGCCAAGATGGTCCACAACGGCATCGAGTACGCCATGATGCAGGCCTTCGCCGAGGGCTGGGAGCTGCTGGAGGCCGTCGACTCGGTGACGGACGTCCGCGAGATCTTCCGCTCCTGGCAGGAGGGCACGGTCATCCGCTCCTGGCTGCTCGATCTCGCGGTCAAGGCGCTGGAGTCGGACGAGCATCTCGCCGAACTGCGCGGCTATGCCGCCGACTCGGGCGAGGGCCGCTGGACGGTGGACGCGGCGATCGACCACGCGGTGCCGCTGCCGGCGATCACCGCGTCGCTCTTCGCGCGCTTCTCGTCCCGGCAGAAGGACTCCCCGCAGATGAAGATGGTGGCGGCGCTGCGCAAGCAGTTCGGCGGCCACGCGGTCTCCGCGAGCGGCGCCCATGTGGACGGTGACACCCCGGGCGCGGACGTGCTTCCGCCGGTGGACGGCTGACGGCTCCGATGCACGTCACGCATCTGTCGCTCGCCGACTTCCGTTCGTACGCCGGGGCCGAGGTGCCGCTCGGTCCGGGCGTGACGACGTTCGTCGGTCCGAACGGGCAGGGGAAGACGAACCTGGTGGAGGCCGTGGGCTATCTGGCCTCGCTGGGCAGCCACCGTGTCTCGTCCGACGCCCCGCTCGTACGGATGGGGGCGCAGCGCGCGATCGTACGAGCGGCGGTGCGGCAGGGGGACCGGCAGCAGCTCGTGGAGCTGGAGTTGAACCCGGGCAAGGCCAACCGTGCCCGGATCAACAGGTCTTCGCAGGTCAAGCCGCGCGACGTGCTGGGCATCCTGCGTACCGTGCTGTTCGCGCCGGAGGATCTGTCGCTGGTGAAGGGCGATCCGGGTGAACGGCGCCGGTTCCTGGACGAGTTGGTCACGGCGCGCTCGCCGCGCATGGCCGGGGTGCGCTCCGACTACGACCGCGTACTCAAGCAGCGCAACTCGCTGCTGAAGTCCGCGGTGCTGGCGCGTCGCCACGGCGGACGGGACGTCGACACCTCGACGCTGGACGTGTGGGACGAGCATCTGGCGCGCGTGGGCGCGGAGTTGCTGGCGCGGCGGCTGGAGCTGATATCGGCGCTGCGGCCGCTCGCGGACAAGGCGTACGAGCGGCTGGCGCCGGGCGGCGGCCCGGTGGGGCTGGAGTACCGGGGGGTTCCGGTGGACGGCGGCGGCCGCGCCGAGGGTGCCGGAGCGGACGCGCCCGCGGAGCCGTCCCCCGCACCGTCCGAACCCGCCGAGCTGTACGAGGGGTTGCTGGGGGCCCTGCGGGATTCGCGCCGCGCGGAGATGGAGCGCGGCGTGACGCTGGTGGGCCCGCACCGGGACGATCTGCTGCTGAAACTGGGGGAGTTGCCCGCGAAGGGCTATGCGAGCCACGGCGAGTCCTGGTCGCTGGCGCTGTCGCTGCGGCTGGCCTCGTACGAGCTGCTGAAGAGCGAGGGCAACGAGCCGGTGCTCGTCCTCGACGACGTCTTCGCCGAGCTGGACGTCCAACGCCGGGCGCGCCTGGCCGAGTTGGTCGCCCCCGGCGAACAGGTGCTGGTGACGGCGGCGGTGCCCGAGGACGTGCCCGAGGTGCTGGAGGGCGCCCGCTTCGCGGTGTCCGACGGCGAGGTCGTACGGCGATGAGCGAGGGGCCCGGCGAGCGGCCCGCGTCCGCGCCCCGCGAGGAACCGTCCCGCGAGGAGCCGCCGGGCGGGGAGTCCGCCGGCGCCGAGCGTCCACAGCCTGGGGAGCCGACGGGCGTCGATCTGGCACGGGTCGCGCTGCGCGCCGCCAAGGAGCAGGCGCG
>NZ_LJGW01000280.1 GCF_001751255.1 Streptomyces nanshensis
GGAGTTCCCCGGGCCCGCGCCGCGTGCCGTCGGCTCGGCACCTCCGGACACGCCCTAGAACCAGTCGGGCTCGGTCTCCAGCGTCGTCGTGTCCAGCGTCTCCAGCAGGTCGAACTGCGGCCCCGTGCGGGGCAGTTCGTAGCGGAAGAAGTAGCGCGCGGCCTGCTGCTTGCCCCGGTGGAAGGCGTCGTCGTGACCGGACGCGGCGAGGAACTGGCCGAGCCATATCCACGCGAGGACGGTGTGCCCCACCGCCTCCAGATAGACCGAGGCGTTCGCGAGCGCCACCGACGGGTCGCCCGTGCCCCACAGCCGCGCGGTGACCTGGGTGACCCGCTCCCACGACTCCCGCAGCGCGGCGCCGAGTTCGGCCGCCTCGCCCTCGGTGTCCAGGGCCCGCTCCACGGTCTGCCCCACGGTCTCGCCGAGGGCGACCAGGCCCGCGCCGCCGTCCATGACGGCCTTCCGGCCGAGCAGGTCGAGGGCCTGGATGCCGTGCGTCCCCTCGTGGATGGGGTTGAGGCGGTTGTCGCGGTAGTGCTGTTCGACGTCGTACTCACGTGTGTAGCCGTAGCCGCCGTGCACCTGGATGGCGAGGTCGTTGGCGGCCAGACACCACTGCGAGGGCCAGCTCTTGGCGATCGGTGTGAGCACGTCCAGAAGCAGTCCGGCGTGAGCGCGGTCCTCCTCGCGCTCGGCCGTCTGCTGCTCGTCGACGAGGCGTGAGCAGTACAGCAGCAGGGCGAGCGCGCCCTCGGCGTAGGACTTCTGCGCCAGCAACATCCGCCGTACGTCGGCGTGTTCGATGATGGGGACCTGCGGTGCGGCCGGGTCCTTGGCGGCCACGGGACGGCCCTGCGGCCGTTCGCGCGCGTACTCCAGGGACTTCAGATAGCCGGTGTAGCCCAGCGCCATCGCGCCCGCGCCGACGCCGATGCGCGCGCCGTTCATCATGTGGAACATGTACGGGAGTCCGCGGTGCGCTGTGCCCACCAGCTCCGCGACCGCGCCCGGCTCGCCGCCCGGAGTGTGCGCGCCCTCGCCGAAGTTGAGCAGGGTGTTGGTCGTGCCGCGGTACCCCATCTTGTGGTTGAGGCCCGCCGTCACGACGTCGTTGCGCTCGCCGAGCGTGCCGTCCGCGTTCACCAGATGCTTGGGCACGACGAAGAGCGAGAGGCCCTTCACGCCGGGCGGCGCCCCGGGGATGCGGGCCAGTACGAGGTGGACGATGTTCTCCGCGAGTTCGTGGTCGCCCGCGGAGATCCACATCTTGCTGCCGAACAGCCGGTAGGTGCCGTCCGGTTGGGGCTCGGCACGGGTCGTGACGTCCGCGAGGGAGGAGCCGGCCTGCGGCTCGGAGAGGCACATCGTGCCGAAGAACCGTCCGGCGAGCATCGGCCGTACGTAACGGTCGATCTGCCGGTCCGAGCCGTGCTCGCACAGCAGCCGCGCGTTGCCGAGGGTGAGGAAGACATACGCGGACGTGCCGACGTTGGCCGCCTGGAAGTAGCCGAAGCAGGCCGTCGTCAGGAGCTGCGGCAACTGCATGCCGCCCAGCTCCTCGTCCATGGGGGCCGCGAGCAGGTCCGCCTTGGTGAAGGCGTCCAGGGCCTCCTTGGCCTCCGGGACGGTGTGCACGCGCTCGCCGTCGAAGCGCGGCTCCTCCTGGTCGTTCTTCTTGTTGTGCGGCGCGAAGTGGCGGGTGGCGATCTGCTCGCTGAGGTCGAGCACGGCGTCGAAGGTCTCGCGCGAGTGCTCGGCGAAGCGCGGGCGCCGGGTCAACTCCTCGGCGTCGAGCCACCGGTAGAGCAGGAAGTCCAGGTCCCGGCGGGAGAGGAGCAGCGACGATGTGGCCATGTGGCGTGATCCGATCACGGTCGGCGGCGTACGGGCGCGTGCCTAAGCGCTTGCTTATCGTGCGTCCGTGTGCTGCCGCGTGTCAACGGTGCCCCGGCCGCCCGGAGCGCCCGCCGGCTCAGGGCTTGCGCGCCACCCCGGCGTAACTGGGGACGTCCGCGCCGGAGAGGTCCGCGGGCGTCTCCCGGGACGGGCGCCAGCGGTGGGGGAGCACCAGTCCGGGGTCGGCCAGCTCCAGGCCGTCGAAGAAGCGCGCGACCTCCCTGCGCGTACGGGGCCGCAGCGGCGGGCAGCCCCATGTGCGCGGCTCCGTCGCCGTGCGCCGCGCCCGGCCGCGGAAGTCGGCGGTCGTATGCGTGAGGACGAGATGGCTCCCCGCGGGCAGCGCGCCCAGCAGCGTGCGGACGATGTCGTACGGGTGCTGCTCGTCCGGCACGAAGTGGACGACGGCGTTGAGCGACAGCGCGACGGGCCGCCCGAGATCGATGGTGTCGCTCAGCCCGGGGGCGTCGAGGATGCTCTCCGGGTCGGTGACGTCCGCCCGCACATAGGCGGTGCTGCCCTCGGCGGTGCCGCGCAGCATGGCGCGTGCGTGCCGCAGGACGAACGGGTCCCTGTCGCTGTAGACGACCTTCGCCTCCGGTGAGACCGCCTGGGCGACCTGGTGGAGACCGGGCTCGGTGGGCAGCCCGGACCCTATGTCGAGGAACTGCCGTACGCCCCGCTCCGCCGCGAGCCAGCGGGTCGCCCGTGCCATGAAGTCACGGTTGGCGCGGGCCTCGGCAGGTATGGAGGGGATCGCGGCGGCGACGGCCTCGGCCGCTCTGGCGTCGGCCTCGAAGTGGTCGCGGCCGCCCAGGTAGTAGTCGTACATACGGGCCGGGTGCGGCACTTCCGGCGACGCGTGCTCCGGTCCGGCGGCGGTGCCGTCCACCGGTGCGCCGCCCGCTGGTGTCCCGCCGACCGCTGCTCCGTGCTCAACCGCCGTACCGTGCAGGGCCGTCGGGTCCGGCACCGCCGTGGCCCGTGCCGCCGCGGCTCCCGGACCGCCGCCCGTGCGCCGGCCGCTTCCGCGAGAGCTCTCCGCCGGGCTCTCCGTCTGTGTCCGTCCCTTCGTGTCTGCCGCTCCGGTCACTCCAGTCAACGGTGTCTCCGTTTCCGTCCTGGGCGTTCGTGGTCAGCCGTGTGGTCAGCCGTGTGTGAGCAGGAAGTCCGCGTCTCCGCGCTTCGCGCCGCGTATGAACGTCTCGATCTCGGCGGGGTCGTAGATGAGGGCCGGACCGTCGGGGTCGGTGGACTGGCGCAGCGCGACGCGGCCGTCGTGAAGCTGCATGACCTCCAGGCAACTGCCTCCGTTGGGGCCGCTCCACGGCTTGTGCCAGCCCTCGGCGCCCAGTTCGCGGGAGGGCATGCCGTTGTAGATGTGCTGTGCGGTCTCGGGGGCCATGCGCTCAGAACTCCTTGCGGATCTCACCGAGGATGGCCTCGGTGTGCTGTGCCGGTGCCGCCTGTGCACCCACGCGGTCCAGGGCCTCCAGATAGACGGTCGTGTCCTTGCGCTCGTCGTGGTAGACGGCGCCGCTGATGCTCTCCGTGTAGACGATGTCGGGCAGTTCGGGGATGTCGAACCTGAAGAGCTGGAACGGCCCGAACATCGCGGGGTGCGCGCCGGAGGTGTACGGGATGATCTGCACCGTCACGTTCGGCATGCTGCCGCACTCCACGAGCCGGTCGATCTGTCCGCGCATCACGCGGGCGTCGCCGACGTGGCGGCGCAGCACCTGCTCCTCCAGCAGCACCCACAGCTTGGGTGCGTCGGTGCGCCGCAGCAGCTCCTGCCGCTCCATGCGCAGCGCGACCCGGCGGCCCAGCTCCTCGTCGCTCGCCGTGGGGAAGCCGGTGCGCAGCAGCGCCCGTGCGTAGTCCTCGGTCTGGAGCAGCCCGTGCACACAGTGCGGTTCGTAGGAGCGGATGAGTCCGGCCTCGCCCTCCAGGCTGACGTAGAGGCTGAACCACGGGGGCAGTACGTCGCGGAAACCGTGCCACCAGCCGGGCCTGTTGGCCTCGTCCACCAGCTCCAGGAACCCGGTGATCTCCGGCTCGGGTATCCCGTACGTTTTGAGAAGTTTCTCCACATACGGTGGTTTCAGGCCGACTTCGGCCTTCTCCATGCGGCGGACCGTCGTGGTGTTGACGCTGAGAGCGGCGGCGGCCTCGGCGAAGGTGCACCCGGCGCCCTCCCGGAGGTCCCGCAGGCGCAGGCCGAGAACCATCTGCCCCACGGTCGGTGCGGTGCGGCCGTCAGCCAAGACGCCTCCCTTCCACCGGACTTGCTGCGCAAGAAGTGTGCCATGTGATCAGTGCACCGGCCACACTGTCTCTCCGATTCTGCAATTCGCAGAACGCCTCTTGCCAAGTGTGAGGCACGCGGAGCATAGTGAGCTACGTGATATCGCCCTGCCCCCCAAGGTGCCCTCGCGCGCTGACCCGTCCCCCCGCGGGTAGTCGGAAGGCCTGACCCACCGTGGCTCTCTCCCGTCCCGTCATACCGTTCGTCCCGTCCGTACCGGTCGGGGCTGTCGTGCGCCACGAAGGCTTCGAGCTGCCCGCGCACGCGACGGCGGTCGCCGACGCACGGGAGAAGGTGCGGGGCCAGGTGCGCCGCTGGGGACTGCCGGAGGAGCTGGGGCGCACCGCGCAGCTCGTCGTCTCGGAGTTCTTCACCAACGCCGTCGTCCACACCGAGAGTTGCCGCGTGAGATGCAGACTCCAGGTGTGCGACCAGCGCCTGCGCATAGAGGTGTGCGACGAGGGCACCGAATGCGGTCAGGTCGCACCGCGCGAGGCGGCGCCCGGCGATGTGAACGGCCGCGGACTGCAACTGGTGAACGCCGTAGCGGAGACATGGGGAGTGCGCCCGGAGGGCCCGGAGGATTCCGGCTCCGGGCGCGTCGTTTGGGCGGAGCTGACTCTGCACGGCGTGTGACCGCACGTCGGCCGCGCTTCGGCCGCACCGCCGTCGTGACAAGCGGCGGCCTTCACGCAATTCCCTTTTCCTACTGGGCAGTTGAGACGCTGCGTGCCGTGTCGCTGTGGGATGCTTCCCGGTGACGGAACGTGCACGCGGCCGGGGTGCGTGCACATCGAGACGGTGAGGCACGTATGCGCGAAGACGAGGTCGGCGCGGGCCCGGTGGTGGACGTCACCACTCCCAGCGTGGCGCGGATGTACGACTACTACCTGGGAGGCAAGGACAACTACGAGGTCGACCGCAGGGCCGTCGACGAACTCGACAAGGTCGTTCCCAGCACCCGGCCGCTCGCGCTCAACAACCGGCGGTTCCTCCAGCGCGTCGTCCGGGTCCTCGCCGAGGAGTACGGCGTACGGCAGTTCCTCGACCACGGGTCAGGGCTGCCCACCCAGGACAACGTGCACCAGGTCGCGCAGCGCGTCGACCCCGAGGCGCGGGTCGTCTACGTCGACAACGACCCCATCGTGCTCGCGCACGGCCGCGCGCTGCTGGACGAGAACGCCAACACGGCGGTGATCCAGGCGGACTTGCGCGACACCGAGGAGATCTTCGGGCACCCGGAGGTGCGCCGGCTGATCGACCTCTCCGAGCCCGTCGGCGCGCTCTTCGTCTCCGTGATGCACTGCATCCCGGACTCCTCCGACCCCGGCGGACTGCTGCGGGGGATCGTCGAACGGCTGCCCTCCGGCAGCTTCCTGGTGATCAATCAGCTCGTCAGCGAGGACAAGGCGACGCGTGACTTCGTCACGCAGTTCATGGCCGAGAGCACCGGGGACCGCTGGGGACGCGTGCGCCAGGCGCACGAGGTCGAGCGCTACTTCGAGGGTCTGGAGATCCTGGAGCCGGGCCTCGGCGAGATCAACGACTGGCGGGCGGACTCGGAGCTGGGTCCGAAGCAACTGACCGACGAGTGGTACGAGTTCGGGGGCGTGGCCCGCAAACCCTGACGGGTGCGCGGGAGTTCGCCGGGGAACGTCCACCGGCGCGGTTCACGGAAGAGCGCGGGGCGGGGCCGAGCACACGGCCCCGCCGATCGCGTACGGGAGCGCTCCCCGGCCTTGGTGCTTAGCAGGACTGCGGTGCTTAGCAGGACTGCCGCTCGAAGCGGTGCAGCAGCCGCTCCAGGAAGTCCACGGTCATGGAGGGCGGTTCGGCCGTGGCGCACAGCCGGTCCATCACCACCATGTAGTTCTCCACCTCTTCGCGCTTCTCCAAGTACAGCGAGGACGTGAGCTGTTCGAGATAGACGATGTCGGGCAGGTCGGGCTCCTGGAAGCGGAGTATCGTCACCGGGCCGCCGGCGGCCGCAAGGCCGCCGATCGCGAACGGGGCGATCTGCACCGTGACACTGGGCTGCTCCGTAGCCCACAGCAACTTCTTGATCTGCTCGCGCATCACCGCCGCTCCGCCGAGGGGACGTTGCAGCGCGGCCTCGTCGACGACGACCCACAGCTTCGGGCTGTGCGGGCGGGTGAGGATCGCCTGCCGGTCCTGGCGCAGCTCGACGCGGCGCTCGATCTCCTCCGTCGAGGCCCGCGGATGGCCGAGCCGCATCACGGCCCGCGCGTAGTCCTCCGTCTGCAACAGGCCGGGCACGAACTGCACTTCGTACATGCGGATGACGGACGCGGCCTCCTCCAGGCCGATCAGCCTGTCGAACCACGGCGACATCACGTCGCTGTACTTCTGCCACCAGCCCGGGGTGTTGGCCTGCCGCGCCAGTACCAGATACTCCTCGCGCGCCTGCGCGTCGTCGACTCCGTACAGCGAGAGCAGATCGGCGACGTCCCGCTCCTTGCAGCCCACGCGGCCCAGTTCGAGCCGGCTGATCTTGGCGTGCGAGCCGCGGATCGCGTCGCCCGCCGCCTCACGGGTGATGCCGCACTCCTCCCGGAGCCTGCGCAACTGCGTCCCGAGCACGATCCGCAGGATCGTCGGCCCGCCACGAGGATGGTCGAGGATCCGCCGCACCGACGAATCGCCTTCCCGCTGTGCTGACATCAGGCCTTACCTGCTCCCCTGAGTGACGAGTCGAGCGCTCAGTGTCCCACTTGGCGAACCACCCGTACAGTCATGCTGGTTGCACATACCCCGGCCATGTGCCAATGCCATACGGCTCCGTACACGGCCGGGGCGCACCCCGTTGGTGTCTTCAGCTCATGGGCCCAACTCGTGGGTCCTGACGGTGTGTTCTCCCGTGCGTCGCGCCGGTGTGCCGGTCAGCTCTCCGACGCCAGCAGGTCGTCGAAGTCGCCGTCCTTGGCGCCCTGTACGAACGCGGCCATCTCCGCGGGCGTGTAGATCAGCGCGGGCCCCGAGGGGTGGCGCGAGTTGCGCACCGCGACATGGCCGCCGGGCAGGCCCGCCAGCTCGACGCAGTTGCCGTTCGGGTTGCTGCGGGTGCTCTTCCGCCAGGTGACGCCCTTGAGCCGGCTCGCCTCGATGCCGTTGTCGATCCGCATGTATGCCTCTCACTCTCCATCTCGCAGACGGACAGGGGATGTTGGAGCAGACTGTCTCACAGCCGAGCGTTCTTGCATCTGTAATTGCAGATGTGCTTGCAGCCGTAAGTACGGCTGTGGAGAATGGCCGACGCAGCAGTGGCACTCGGCGGTGTCCGGGGGTGAACAGGCTTCGGTGGCACCGCAGTTCGGCTCATCTGTCCCTCACCCAGGAGTCCTGGTGACCTCATACGGATACGAACGTTCCTCCGCGACGGCACCGGTGGACGGCCAGGCCGCCCTCGCCGAACTCGAACACTGCGACTGGGACGACCCGTTGACGCGCCTTCTCCTGCTGCTGGAGATCGCCGACCGGCCCGACTGGCTCCGGGAGGTCGCCCGCAGCGCGCACCGCGGCGGCCCCGACACCGCCCCGGAGGGCTGACCGGGGCCCGTACGCGCGCTCGTTCACCCGCCGTCCGCCGGCCCTCGCCGCCGGTGCCGCGGGCGTCCCTCCGCACGCCGCGTACCGCGGCTGACGCCGTGTCGGAGTGCTCCGTGCCGCCTTCTCCCGGCGTTCGCCCGCATCCCGCACACTGGGACACACGGACGAGCCGACGCGAGGAGACCCTCCAGATGAATGACCGCTCCGCAGCTCCAGCCGCCGAAGGCCGCGTGGTCGTCGGCGTCGACGGATCAGAATCGTCGCTGCGTGCCCTCGACATGGCCGCCGAGGAGGCGGGCCGCCGCAACACCACCCTGGAGATGCTCTTCTCGGCGGTCTGGCCGCGGCGCTCCCGCGTCCCCGTCACCGACGCCGACACCGAACGGATGCGGGTCGCCGCGGGCGCCGTCCTGGACGAGGCCGGGCAGCGCGCCCACGAACACGTCCCGGGACTGCGCGTCGTGGCGCACATCGACACCGAGTCGCTCGCGGCCGACGCCCTCGTCAAGGCCAGCCGCACCGCGGCGGTGACCGTCGTCGGCACCCGCGGCCACGGCGGATTCGCCGGGCTGCTCGTCGGGTCCGTCGGCCTCCGCGTCGCCACCCACTGCGAGGGGCCGCTGCTCGTCGTGGGCGACAGCCGTGTGGACCCGCACCCGGAGCGCGGCTCCGTCCTCGTCGGCGTGCACAAGGAACGGGACGTGCCCGCGCTGCGCTTCGGCTTCGAGGAGGCCGTCCGGCGCGGCGCCTCGCTGCGCGTGCTCCACGCCTGGAACCAGCCGCGCATGCCCGGACGGCTCCAACTGCCGCCCAGCGAGGCCCGCAAAGCGCACGAGGCCGCGACGAAGCAGTTGCACGAGATCGTCGACCCGGTCGCCAAGGAGCACGCCGACGTCGAGTTCAGCGCCGACGAGCAGCACGGCAGCCCCGCCGCCACCCTCATCGAGGCCAGCCGCGCCGCGGACCTCGCGGTGATCGCCGTGCACCGTCGGCAGCGCCGCCTCGGGCTACAGCTCGGTACCGTCGCACACGCGGTGCTGCACCACGCGCACTGCCCGGTGGTGCTGCTGCCCTCGCCGGTGCGCTGAGCGCCCCCGCGTTCCCGTGACGGGCGGGGCGCCTCCGCCCTCCCCGCGGAGGCGCCCCCTCCGCGTACGTCCCGTACGAGAGCGGCACCGCCCGCGGACGCCCGTGGTGCGTACGCCACCGGCCCCGCGCACCGTTTACGAGCGGCACGCGCTGCGCACTCGCAGCACTCCGGCACCCAGCACGTGGAGGCTCACATGTCACCTTCCGAGGCGAGCGCACCGGCCGGCGCCGCGGCCGGCACCGGCGAGGCCGAGGAGTACGACGTCGTCGTGATCGGCGCGGGCCCGGTCGGGGAGAACGTCGCCGAGCGCGCGCACGCCACGGGGCTCAGCACGGTCGTCGTCGAGAACGAACTCGTCGGCGGCGAGTGCTCCTACTGGGCGTGCATGCCCAGCAAGGCGCTGCTGCGCCCGGCCGCCGCGCTCGCCGACGCCCGCCGCGTGGACGGCGCCGCCCAGGCCGTACGCGGCCCCCTCGACGCCGACGCCGTCCTCGCCCGCCGCACCTCCTTCGCCTCCGGCTGGCAGGACGACAGCCAGGTCGCGTGGCTGGACTCGGAGGCGGTCGACCTCGTCCGCGGACACGGGCGGCTCGACGGCCCCCGCCGCGTCGTCGTCGACACCCCGGACGGCTCGGCGCGCGTCCTCACCGCCCGCCATGCCGTCGCCGTCTGCACGGGCAGCCGCGCCGCCCTGCCCGATCTGCCGGGCATCGCGGAGGCACGGCCGTGGACGAGCCGGGAGGCGACCAGCTCCAAGGAGGTGCCGGGGCGGCTCGCGGTGATCGGCGGCGGCGTCGTCGGTGCCGAGATGGCCACCGCGTGGCAGGCGCTGGGCTCCGAGGTGACCCTGCTGGTACGGGGCAGACGGCTGCTGGAGCGGATGGAGCCCTTCGCGGGCGAACTCGTCGCGGAGTCGCTCACGGAGGCCGGCGCCTCGGTGCGTACGGGCGTCTCCGTCGAGGCGCTGGAGCGGCCCTCCCCGGACCGGCCCGTCACGCTCTCGCTCAGCGACGGCGGGCGCCTGGAGGTGGACGAGGTGCTCTTCGCCACCGGACGCAGGCCCCGCACGGACGACCTCGGTCTGCGGACCGTGGGCTGCGAGCCGGGGGACTGGCTGACCGTCGACGACAGCCTCCGCGTCGAGGGCGTGCACGGCGGCTGGCTGTACGCCGTGGGCGACGTCAACGGCCGTGCCCTGCTCACCCACCAGGGCAAGTACCAGGCGCGCATCGCCGGGAGCGCCATCGGGGCACGGGCCGCCGGTGTGCCGCTGCTGGAGACCGACCGCTGGGGCGCGCACGCCGCGACCGCCGACCACGACGCGGTGCCGCAGGTCGTCTTCACCGACCCCGAGGCCGCCTCGGTCGGACCGACCGCGGCGGAGGCCGAGGAGCGGGGGCTGCGGGTGCGGGCGGTCGATCTGGACATGGGCGGGGTCGCCGGCGCCGCGCTGTACGCCGACGGGTACCGGGGCCGGGCCCGTATGGTCGTCGACCTCGACCGCGAGACCGTCGTCGGGGTCACCTTCGTCGGTCCCGGCGTCAGCGAACTGCTGCACTCGGCGAGCGTCGCCGTGGCCGGCGAGGTGCCGCTGGAGCGGCTGTGGCACGCCGTCCCCGCGTACCCGACGATCAGCGAGGTGTGGCTGCGGCTGCTGGAGACCTACCGGGGCTGACCCGGGGATGCGCCGGGGCCGTCCGTACGGTCCCGGAGACGCCGCCCGAGTGCCCTCAGACCTTGTCGGACAGCCGCCGGTCCGCGGCCCGGACGGACCGTCCGCGCACGCCCGTCCGCGCCCACGGGTCGTCCTCGCGCAGCCGCTCGCCGACGGTGCGCAGGCTCCAGCGGTCCGGACGCAGCGCCGGGTCCTCCAGCTCGGACCAGGCGATGGGGGTGGCGACCGGCGCTCCCGGCCTGGCCCGCACCGCGTACGGTGCGACGGCCGTCTGCGCGTAGGCGTTGCGCTGGATGTCGAGGTAGATGCGGTCGCCGCGGTCCGCCTTGCGCGGCTCGTCGGTGAGCCGGCCGGGATGGCGGGCGACGAGCACGCCGGAGACGCGGCGGGCGAAGGCCCGTACGGTGTCGAAGTCCGACTTGCGGTCCAGCGCCGCGATGACGTGCAGCCCGCGCGAGCCCGTCGTCATGAGCTGCGTCGGCAGCTCCACCGTCTCCAGCAGCCCGCCGACGCACGCGGCGGCCCACCGTACGTCGTCGAAGTCGGCGTCGCCGCTGGGGTCGAGGTCGAAGACGAGCAGGTCCGGATGGTGCGGCCGGTCCGTCTTCGACAGCCAGCGGTGCGGAGTGGTGCATGCCTGCCCGGCGAGATACACGAGGGTGTCGGCGTCGTCGCACACGGGGTGGCGCACCGTGCCGCCCTCCTTGGCGAGTTCGGCCGTGTGCACCCAGTCCGGGAAGTAGTCCGGGGTGTTCTTCTGCATCAGCGGCTTGCCGCCGATGCCGTCGGGGTGGCGCTCCATCATCAGCGCGCGCCCCCGCAGCCGCGGTACGGCACGGAAGGCCACCCGCCGGTAGTACTCGGCCAGTTCGCTCTTGGTGATCCCGTCGTCGGGGAAGAGCACCTTCTCGGGCCTGCTGATCTCGATGTCCCTCACGGCAGGCCGAGTTGACCGCTCCCAGCAGCGCAAACCGTCCGCACACGACCCGTTCGGCGCCCGGCCCGCACCGCCGTGTCCGTCACTCCGGCCGACGTCGCCGTCTTGCGTACGGCGCTTCCCCCGAGCAGTCTCGATCCCTGGGACCAAACGCACACGCACCGTTCCGAATCCGGTTGGAGACGCCGTATCCCATGGATGCCGTGCTGAACGAGGACGAAGCAGCCGCGTACGTCGGCGGGATCTGTTTCAAGACCGGCCCGCCGCGCCGGGTCGGGGTGGAGCTGGAGTGGCTGGTGAGAGACCGCTCCGCGCCTGCACGGGCCGTACCCCCGGGACGGCTGGAGAAGGCGCTTGCTCCGCTGTGGGAGCGTGGCCTGCCGGGCGGCAGCAGGCTCACGCGGGAGCCCGGGGGACAGCTCGAGATCTCCTCGCCGCCGGGGGAGACGCTCTCCGAGTGCGTCGCCACCACCGCCGCCGATCTGACCGCGCTGCGCAACCGCGTGCACCGCTGCGGCGCGCTCCTCTACGGGCGGGGCCTGGACCCGTGCCTCAGCCCGCCGCGTGTGCTGGAGGATCCCCGCTACCGCGCCATGGAGGCGCACTTCGACCGTTGCGGCCCCTGGGGCCGGATGATGATGCGGGCCACCGCCGCCGTCCAGGTCAGTCTGGACGCCGGTGACGAGAGCGACGGCCCGGCCGGCTACCCCCACCGCTGGCGCCTCGCGCACCGGCTCGGGCCCGTGCTCGTCGCCGCGTTCGCCAACTCCCCGCTGTGGCGCTCCCGTCCGACCGGCTGGGTCTCCACCCGGCAGAGCGTGTGGGCCCGTGCCGATCCGGGACGCACCAGCCCGCCGCGCGCCCACAGCGATCCCCGCGAGGGCTGGGCCCGCTACGCGCTCGACGCCGAACTGCTGTGTCTGCGCCGCGATCCGCCCGCCGACTGGACGGCGCCGCCCCGGATGTCCTTCCGGGAGTGGCTGCGTGGCGGGCACCGCGAGCGCCCGCCCACCCGCGACGACCTCGACTACCACCTCGGGACGCTCTTCCCGCCCGTACGCCCGCGCGGCTGGCTGGAGTTGCGGATGATCGACGCGCAGTGCGGGGACGGCTGGATCGCCGCGACCGCCGTCGCCGCGTCGCTGCTGGACGACCCGAAGGCCGCCGAGTCCGCGTGGGCCGCCACCGAACCCCTCGCCTGCGACCCGGAGGTGTGGCAGCGCGCCGCACGGGACGGCCCCGCCGATCCGCTGCTGGGACCCGCGGTGCGCCGGTGTGTGGCCGCCGCGGAGGACGCCCTGTCCCGGCACGACCCCGGCGGCCTGATCCACGACGCCGTCGCCGCGTTCGCCGAGCGCTACTCCGAGCGCGGACGCTGCCCCGCCCACGACCAGTTGGACGCGTTGCGCGGCTGAGGCGCACGGCTCGACGGCCCAACGCCCGTACGCGCCGCGCCCGTTCGCGGTCGAGCACCGAGAGAGGAGACACCCCCGAGATGTCCGAGAACGCGGCCGCGGCCGCACCGGCCACCACGGCGCACACAGCCACCACGGCGGGCACGGCCGCCACCGCTCCCGCCCCTGCCGGCTCCGCCGGCGGCGGCTCCCGACCCGTACGCGGCGCCACCCGTGAGCGCGCGCTCGCCGCGCTCGAAGCCGCACGGCGCCGCACCCTGGCCCTCACCGACTGTCTGGACGAGGCCGAACTGACCGCGCAGCACTCGAAGTTGATGTCGCCGCTCGCCTGGGACCTGGCCCATGTGGGCAACCAGGAGGACATCTGGCTGCTGCGCGAGGCGGGCACCGGCAGCGGTGTGCGCCCCGATCTCGACGACGTCTACGACGCGTTCCAGACGCCGCGCGCCGACCGTCCCGCCCTGCCGATGCTCTCCCCGGACGCGGCCCGCGCCTACATCGCCGACGTACGCGCCCGCGTCCTGGAGGTACTCGCCGGAGCGCCGCCGGAGGGCGCCGACGAGCGGCTCTTCGAGGGCGACTTCGTCTTCGGCATGGTCGCCCAGCACGAGCAGCAGCACGACGAGACCATGCTGGCCACGCACCAGTTGCGCCGGGGTCCCGCGGTGCTCGACGCCCCCGACCCGCCCGCGCCCACCTCCCGCGCCCGGGACGAGCGCCACGGCGAAGTCCTCGTGCCCGCGGGGCCGTTCACCATGGGCACCTCGGACGAGCCCTGGGCGCTGGACAACGAACGCCCCGCGCACACCGTCGAGGTGGCCGCCTTCCGTCTGGACGCGGTGCCCGTGACCAACGGCGCCTACCAGCGCTTCATCGACGACGGCGGCTACCGCGACCCCCGCTGGTGGCACCCCGAGGGCTGGGAGTACGTGCAGCGGGCCGAGTTGGGCGCGCCGCTGTTCTGGCGCCGGGACGAGGACGCGGACGGCATGTGGGTGCGCCGCCGCTTCGGCTACACCGAGCGCGTACCGCCGGGCGAGCCCGTGATGCACGTGAGCTGGTACGAGGCCGACGCCTACGCCCGCTGGGCCGGCCGCAGACTGCCGACCGAGGCGGAGTGGGAGAAGGCCGCCCGCCACGACCCGGAGACCGGGGTGTCCCGGCGCTATCCGTGGGGCGACGCGGACCCGGACGAGGGTCTGGCCAACCTCGGGCAGCGCCATCTGCGTCCGGCACCGGCCGGGGCGTACGCCGCGGGGGCCGCACCGTGCGGTGCGCGCCAGCTCATCGGCGACGTGTGGGAGTGGACGTCCTCGGACTTCACCGCGTATCCGGGCTTCGCCGCCTTCCCCTACCGCGAGTACTCGGAGGTCTTCTTCGGCGACGGCTACAAGGTGCTGCGCGGCGGCTCGTTCGGCACCGCGGAGGTCGCCTGCCGGGGCACCTTCCGCAACTGGGACCTGCCGCTGCGCCGCCAGATCTTCGCGGGCTTCCGTACGGCGCGCGACGCGGACGCGGCGGATACGGGAGCCTCGGCGGACGGGAACTCCCGCTGATGTGCCGCCACTTCGCCTATCTCGGCCCGCGCACGCCGCTCGCGGATCTGCTCCTGGCGCCGCCGGGCGGCCTGTACGAGCAGTCCTGGGCGCCGCGCATGCAGCGGTACGGGACCGTCAACGCCGACGGTTTCGGGCTGGGTTGGTATCCGGACGGGCAGGAGCAGCCCGCCCGCTACCGCCGCGCCGTCCCCGTCTGGGCGGACGGCAATCTGCGCGATCTGACGCGTGCCGTGCACAGCGCCGCCGTGCTCGCCGCCGTGCGCGACGCCACCGAGGGCACCTCACAGGACGAGACGGCCGCCGCCCCGTACGCGGACGGCCGTCTCCTCTTCAGCCACAACGGAGCGGTGCGCGACTGGGAACGGCTCGTCACGGACCTCGGCACGGACACCGGCACCGGAGCGGTGCTGGACCCCGCCGAACTGCTGGGCCCCGCCGAACTGCTGGGCCTGGAGGCGCGATGCGACTCCGCGCTGCTGTGGGCGCTGCTCGTCCGCCGAATACACGACGGCGAGGGCATCGAGGACGCGCTCGCGTGGCTCACCGGCCGCGTCGCGGAGGCACGTCCCGGTGCCCGCCTCAACTTCCTGCTCACGGACGGCCGGACGGTCTGGGCCACCCGCCGCGGCGACACCCTCTGGTACCGCACCGGGCACGAGAGCGTGCGCGTCGCCTCCGAGCCGGACACCGCCGCCGTGCCGGACGCCGAGGCCGGCTGGCAGGAGGTCCCCGACGACTCGCTGCTGGTGGCCACCGTCTCGTCCGTACGCACCCTCCCGCTCGCCCACCCGGCTCCGCCGCCCCCGGACCGCAGGGACCGTACGGGCCCCGCGGGGGACGGACGGGGCGTCCACGCAAGGAGAACCTGATGACGGGCCGTTTCGCCCTCACCCGCCGGCTGCCCGGCGACTACTTCACCGACGCGCTCCACACCGACGTGCTCAAGGGCCTCACCGGCCGCCCCAAGTCGCTGCCGCCCAAGTGGTTCTACGACGCACGGGGAAGCGAACTCTTCGAAGAGATCACGCAGTTGCCCGAGTACTACCCGACGCGTGCCGAGCACGCGATCCTGCGGGAGCGCAGCGCCGAGATCGCCGCCGCCACCGGCGCCCGCACCCTGGTGGAGCTGGGCTCCGGCTCGTCCCGCAAGACACGGCTGCTGCTGGACAGTCTGCGCGACCACGGCACGCTGGAGTCCTATGCGGCGCTGGACGTCAGCGCGGACGCGCTGCGCGAGGCGGGCGGGCAACTGTGCCGCGAATACCCGGAGTTGCGGGTGACGGGATGCGTCACCGATCTGGAGACCGACCTCGGCCTGCCCGAAGAGGCCCCCGGACCGCGGCTCGTGGCCTTCCTCGGCGGCACCCTCGGCAATCTCGACGGCGACGCGCGTCCCGCCTTCTACGCCGCGCTGCGCCGCCAACTGAGCCCGGGGGACGCCCTGTTGCTCGGCGCAGACCTGGTCAAGGACCCGGGCGTGCTGGTCCCGGCGTACGACGACGCGCAGGGCGTGACCGCCGAGTTCGACAAGAACGTCCTGCGGGTCCTCAACCGCGAACTCGGCGCCGCCTTCGACCCGGAGAGCTTCGAGCACGTCGCGGTCTGGAACGAGGACGAGGAGCGCGTCGAGATGCGGCTGCGCTCGCGCCGTGCGCAGGCGGTGGAGCTGCCCGCGCTGGAGATGACGGCGGAGTTCGAGGAGGGCGAGGAGATCCTCACGGAGATCGCCGTGAAGTTCCGCCGGGACCGGCTCACGGCCGAACTCGCCCGCGGCGGCCTCGAAGTGGACCGCTGGTGGACGGACGAGGAGGGGCGCTTCGCCCTGCTGCTGGCCGGGCCGGCGCCGGCGGCGGCCGACGGGGGAGCGGTCAGCCGGTGATGCTCCACGAGAACGACTGATCCGCGGCGGCGACGGCCGCGAGGACGGCGATGTCGGCCGCACCCAGCGTCAGTCCGAGCACGGCGCGGGTGCGGCGCGTCGTGCCGCGCTTCAGGGCGAGCCCGGCGAGCACCAGGGCGCACGGCCCGAGGACGAGGTTGAAGACGAGCAGTCCCGCCAGACCCATGACGAACGAGGCGACGGCCATCCCGTCGGCCTCCCGTCCGCGCACCGTGCGTGTGGCCAGGGGCTGTTCGGCCCCGGCCCCGGTCCCGGCCCTGGTCGCGTCGTCCGCGCCGGCCGTCGTGGTCTGCGCGGTGCCGGAGGTCTGCGCGGTGCCGGTCTCCGTGGCGCCCGTGTCCGGGGCGACGGTCTCCGTGGCGCCGCTGTCGGCGGCGGTCTCGTCCCGGTCCGAAGTACGGGACGGCACAAGGGTGTTCAAGGCGTTCACGGGTCAGCTCCCTTGACGGTGGTGCTTGCGCTCACGGACGGCGAAGACCAGCAGCCAGGCGCAGATGACCGCGGCCGCTGCGAAGGTCGCGCCGACCGGGATGTGCGCCGCGGTCCCCACCAGAAGTCCCAGCAGGAGGAACGCGGCAACGATGAAGAGCATGATCGGCCTTCCGTTCGGACGGTTCTCAGTGAACAATTGGGGTAACAACTGTTCACTGAGAACAGACTACCTTGGCAGGCGGCGGAGAACACCTGTTTACTGAATGACATGAGCCACACCTCCACGTCCGCACCGACCTCCCGCGAGGCGCAGAAGGCACGGACCCGTCGGTCCCTCCTCGACGCCGGACTCCGGCTGCTGGAGCACCAGAGCCTCAGCAGCCTCGGACTGCGCGAGGTGACCCGTGTCGTGGGCGTCGCCCCCGCCGCGTTCTACCGGCACTTCAGGGACATGGGCGACCTCGGCGTCGCCCTCGTCGAGGAGTCGCTCGGCAGCCTCCACGGCGTCGTACAGGAGATCCTCGCGGGCCCCGACGACGAGGCCGCGCGCATCGAGCGCACTGTCTCCACGATCGCCCGCTACGTGCGCGAACACCCCACGCACATCCGGTTCGTGGTCCGCGAACGGCACGGCGGCGTCCCGGCCGTACGCGCCGCGATAGGCGCCGAACTGGACCGCTTCGCCGAGGAGGTCGCCACGGCGCTCGCCGCCGACGAGGTCTCGGAGGGCTGGAGCGAGCGGGACATGCGGATGCTCGGCGAACTCTTCGTCGACCACATGGTGATGACGGCCTCGGCGTTCCTGGACGCGGCGCTGGGGGAGGGCCCGGACGAGGCGAGCGTGGCCCGTACGGCACGCCGACGGCTCCAGCTCATCAGCACCGGCCGGCGCCACTGGCTGGAGGGCTGAGACCGGGCGCGCTTCCGCCCGGACGTCGGCGGACAGGCGTCACCTGCCGGGCGTCAACCGCCGCGCGTGACGCGGAAGGTCTTCACCGCCATGTCGAAGTACCGCTTGGAGTCGGCCCATCGGGCGTCCGGCGCCGAGAGATACAGCGCGTAGTGCCGCCGGCCCTCCTTGCCGAAGCCCAAGTCGACGGCGTGGTAGGGCCGTTCGCGGCCGTTCCAGGTGTACTCCCAGATGGCGGCCTGCTGCCGCTGGTATCTCGTCGCGTTCATCCGGAGGTTGCGGTAGCCCGGCGACTTCTCGCGCACCTCCGGCTCCAGCCGCTGCCAGTGCTTCAGCGGGCTGCCCTCCGCGAAGTCCAGGACGCTGAAGGTCAGTTCGATGCGTCCGGCGGGTCCGCCCACGAAGTCGACCTGCTGGCCGCCGGGCTTCTCCTGCCGCTTCCAGCCCTTGGGCACGTCGACGGAGAAACCGATGTCCTCCTTGACACGGCGGTACCCGTCGGCGACGGGCGGACGCGGGGGAGGTCCCGTGTGGGAGGGACGGGACGTGGACGACGGCGCGGGATTCCCCGAACCCTCGCCGCCGTTCCGGCCCTCGGTGAGCCACCAGGCGCCGCCCGCGACGAGGGCCGCGGCCACCACCGCGCACACCGCCCAGACCGCGCCGCGCCGTCCGCGCCGGGACGACGGGACG
>NZ_LJGW01000275.1 GCF_001751255.1 Streptomyces nanshensis
CGCCCTGCGCCCGACCGTCCGCCGCCGCCCCGCTGTTCACCGCTGCCCCGCGGGCGCCGCGTCCGCGCCGCGGAAGAGGGCGTCCACCGGGATCAGCGACGGTTCGGGTCCCGCCTCCTCGGTCTCCACCCGGGCGACCTCGGGCGCCGCGCAGGCCACCGCCTCCCGTACCTGCCGCGCCAGCTCCTCGGCGCCCGGCGAGCCGCAGCCCCCCGGTGCGAGCCGCACCCGTACCTCCGCCTCGCCGGCGTCCAGCACCGTCACGCCCCGTACGTCCTCCAGGGCGCGGCACACCCGCTGCTCCACGGGCTCGGGGTGCAGATCGTGTACGAGCAGCAGACGGCCCACCAACTCGTCGGCCGCGAGGGCGGATCGGGTCGCGGCGTCCGTATGGCTCATCACCCGCGCCAGGCACTCGCCGTACATCCCGGCCAGCGCGTGCAGCGCGTCGAGCGCCTGCTCGCGGGCCGCGGTGTCGGCGAGGCCGTCCAGCGCGGAGAGCAACTCCTCGGTGCGGGCGACGTGTTCACGCGCCTCGCGCTCGTCCCATGCCATCTCCGCGCGCCTTACGCCTGCGTGCCGAAGGTGGGCGAGTGGCTCTCGCGTACGGTCCGCCCGCCGCCGAGATACATGTGCACGCCGCACGGCAGGCACGGGTCGAAGCTGCGGACGGTGCGCATGATGTCGATGCCCTTGAAGTTCTCCGGGCTGTTCTCCTCGAAGATCGGCATGCCCTGCACCGCGTCCTCGTACGGGCCGGGGGTGCCGTAGTGGTCGCGCGGGCTGGCGTTCCACGGAGTCGGCGGGTACGGGTGGTAGTTGGCGATCTTGTGGTCGCGGATGACGAGGTGGTGGGAGAGCACACCGCGCACCGCCTCGTGGAAGCCGACGCCGATGGCCTCCTCGGGCACCTTGAAGTCCTCGAAGACCTTGGTGTGCCCGGCGCGGACCTCGGCGAGCGCGCGGTCGACGAAGTGCAGTGCCATGCCCGCGGCGTACGCGACGAAGTACATGCGGGCGCGGTTGCGCTCCAGGGTGTTGGGGAAGGGCGGCGGCGTCCATTCCAGCCGCGTCTCAGGGGAGTTGGGGGTCTTCGGCAGGTCGATCTGGACGCTGCGCCCGGTGGAGCGCACATACGGGGTGGCGACCTTGCCCGCCAGCGCGGTCGCCCACAGGCGGGCGAGGGGACCGCCGCCGGTGTCGAGGGCGAGGTGGTCGCCCGTGCGCTTGTCGAACCAGCGGGGGCTCATGACCCAGCTGTACTTGCCGCCGTCCAGGTCGCGCTTCTGCGGCTGCGGCAGAGTCGTCTGGTTCCAGGGGTGGCGGCGGTCGACGGGGTTGCCCAGCGGGTCGCGCTCGACGTAGGTCTCCTCCGACGTCCAGTCCTCGTAGTAGCTGCTGCCGAGCAGGATGCGCATGCCGAGGTTGATGTCGACGAGGTCGGTGGTGACCAGCTTGTTGTCGACGATGATGCCGGGGGTGACGAACATGGCGTTGCCCCACGTGTTCATCGTCCGGTAGTCGTAGTCGACGACCTCGGGGTCCTGGAAGCAGCCCCAGCAGGCGAGCAGCGTGCGGCGGCGGCCGACCTCCTCGTAGCCGGGCATCGCCTCGTAGAAGAAGTCGAAGACGTCGTCGTTCATGGCGACGGCCCGCTTCACGAAGTCCATGCAGCGCATGAGCCGTACGAGATAGTCGGTGAAGAGCTGGGGCGTGGCGACGGTGCCGACGCCGCCCGGGTAGAGCGTCGAGGGGTGCACGTGCCGCCCCTCCATCAGGCAGCACATCTCGCGCGTCAGCCGGCTCATCACCAGCGCCTGCTTGTACGTCTCGCCCTCGAACGGGTTGAACGAGCGCATGATGTCGGCGATCGTGCGGTGGCCGTGCGACTCGGCGCGGGGCGCGGGGGTGCGCTCGGCGCGTTCGAGGACGGAGGGGTTGGTCTCGCGGACCATGCGCTCGCAGTAGTCCACGAAGACCATGTTGTCCTGGAAGATCGTGTGGTCGAACATGAACTCGGCGGCCTCGCCGAGGTTGATGATCCAGTCCGCGAGCGGCGGCGGCTTCACGCCGTAGGCCATGTTCTGCGCGTAGACGGAACAGGTCGCGTGGTTGTCGCCGCAGATGCCGCAGATCCGGCTGGTGATGAAGTGCGAGTCCCGCGGGTCCTTGCCCTTCATGAAGACGCTGTAGCCGCGGAAGATCGACGAGGTGCTGCGGCACTCCGCCACTTCGCGGCCCGGAAAGTTGATCTTCGTGTAGATCCCGAGGTTGCCGACGATCCGGGTGATCGGGTCGAAGGCCACCTCGGTCAGTTCGCGTTCGCCGGTTCCGGGCTGTCTGGTGGACTGCTGGGCGGTCGCCACGTCTCGTTCCTCTCGCAGGTCGCTTCGCTGATTACTTGCGGCCGGTCCAGCGGGGCTGGTAGCCGGAGGTGAGGGCGGGCTCGTTGTGCCGCCACTTCGGTTCCCGGTCCGCCGACCGGTTCGTGATCGACCGCAGGCTGCGGATGAACGGCCCGTACAGGCTCATCAGCGACGAGGACAGCGAGCCGCCGGGAGGCTCGTCCATGAACGGCATGAACTTGTCGGGGAAGCCCGGCATGGTGCAGCCGATGCAGATGCCGCCGACGTTGGGGCAGCCGCCGACTCCGTCCATCCAGCCGCGCTTGGTGACGTTGCAGTTGACGACGGGGCCCCAACAGCCGATCTTCACCAGGCACTTGGGGGAGTTGTAGTCGTTCGCGAAGTCGCCCTGCTCGTAGTACGAGCCCCGGTCGCAGCCCTCGTGGACGGTCTTGCCGAACAGCCACGTCGGACGCAGCTTCTCGTCGAGCGGGATCGTCGGGGCGAGCCCGGCCGCCTGGTGCAGGACCCACAGCAGGGTCTCCATGAAGTTGTCCGGCTGCACCGGGCAGCCCGGCACGTTGACGATGGGCAGGCCCGCGGTGGAGCGGTAGTCCGCGCCGAGATAGTCGGTCAGGCCCATACAGCCGGTCGGGTTGCCCGCCATGGCGTGGATGCCGCCGTACGTCGCACAGGTGCCGATGGCCACGACGGCCCAGGCGTGCGGAGCGAGACGGTCCAGCCAGGTGTTGAGGGTGATCGGCTCGCCGGTCTGAGGGTCGTTGCCCATCGCCGTCCAGTAGCCGTCGCCGTTGATGTTCTCGTTGGGGATGGAGCCCTCGACGACGAGGATGAACGGGCCGAGTTCGCCGCGGGCGCCCTTGCGGAAGGCCTCCAGGAAGTCCTCGCCCGACTCGTAGGCCAGCACCTTGTTGTGCAGGTGAACCTTGGGAAGGCCCGGGACGGCGCCCAGCACCACGTCCTCCAGGCTGGGCAGCGAGGCCGCCGTCACCGAGACCGTGTCGCCGTCGCAGCTCATGCCCTCCGAGGTCCAGAGGATATGGATCTCGTCGAGCGCTCCCTCCGCCGCCGCTGCCGTCGTCGTAGCCGTTGCCGTCTCGCCCATGGGACCGATCCCTTCGCGCCGTCGCCGACCGCCGTACAGCTTTGAGCAATGCCGCTTGAAAATCTGACATATAGGTGGATAAGCCACCAGGTAAGCGCGCCGGGACGCGTGAGCCGATCGGATCACCTTGCCGCCGGAGGGCGGCGTGTCAGGGAGGCGCCCCAGGGGGCCGGGCCTGTAATGAACCGCGAAGCGGAGGGATCAGATGCACGAGATGTCCGTCGCCGTGGCGATGGTGGAGCAGGTGACCGAGGCCCCCGCTGGGGACGGGCACGCGAAGGTGTCCGCCGTGGTGCTGCGGCTCGGCGAACTCGCCGGAGTGGTGGCCGACTCGCTCCGCTTCTGCTTCTCGCTCGCCTGCGCCGGAACGGTGCTCGAAGGCGCCGAGCTCCTCATCGACCACGTGCCGGGCCGTGCCCGCTGCGCACCCTGCGGAGCGGAGTGGGCGACCGGAATGCCGCCGCAGCTCTGCTGCCCGCAGTGCGAGGGCGGACGGGCCGAACTGCTCGCCGGACGCGAGATGCAGATCGTCGCCCTCCGCCACGGCGAGGACGGCCCCGGCCCGGACCCCGCCGGCCCCGTACCCGTACACGCCAAGGAGAGCTGAGACGCATGTGCCGAGTCGTCGATCTGCAGCAGGCGGTGCTCGTGAAGAACGACGAGCGCGCCGGCACGCTCCGTGCCGAACTGGCCGCCCGCGGGACCACGGTGATCAACCTCCTCTCCAGCCCGGGCAGCGGCAAGACGGAGCTGCTCGAAGCGGAGCTGGCGCTCGCCGCGTCCCGCGGGGTTCCGGTCGCCGCGCTCACGGCGGACCTGGCCACCGAGCACGACGCGGAGCGCCTCGCCCGCGCCGGCGTCCCCGTCAAGCAGGTGCTCACGGACGGGCTGTGCCATCTGGAGGCCGACATGGTCCGGGCGCAGTTGGAGGGCTGGCTGCCGGACGGGACGCGGCTGCTGTTCGTGGAGAACGTCGGCAACCTCGTCTGCCCTGCCTCCTACGACCTGGGGGAGTCGCTGCGCGTCGTCCTCGCGTCGGTGACGGAGGGCGAGGACAAGCCGCTGAAGTATCCGACGGCGTTCGGGCTGGCCCAGCTCGTCGTCGTCACGAAGGACGACATCGCGGAGGCGGCCGGCTTCGACGAGGAGGCGTTCCGCGCCAACGTCCGCCAGGTCAACCCCGGGGTCGAGGTGGTGCTCACCTCGGCGCGGCGGGGCACCGGCCTCGGGCTCGTACTGGACCGGGCACTGGCGGTCGCCGCCGGCGAGCAGGCCCACCGGCCGGTCATGGCGCGCACCGGCGAGGACGCCGGAACCGACACCGGCACCGGGACCGGCACGGGGACCGAGGCGGGTTCCGGTACGGAGAGCGCCCACGGGCACACGCATCTGCACACCCGCGTACACGCGCACCCGCACACACAGGCCGCCGGTGTGCCGGCCCGCAGCCAGTCGTGAACCCGCAGCGCGGCACCGCCACGGCGGCGCCCGGCGGTGCACGGTTCACCGCGGCGCCGGAACGCCGCAAGGTCACCGTGCGGGGCGTGGTGCAGGGCGTCGGATTCCGTCCCTTCGTGTACGCGCTCGCCGGGGAGTTGGGGCTCTCCGGGCACGTCGCCAACACCGGGGACGGCGTCGTCGCCGAGGTCGAGGGCGGGCCCGAGGCGCTCGCCGCGTTCTGCGGACGCATCTCCTCGGACGCCCCGCCGCTCGCCGTCGTCCAGTCGGTGACACACGAGCCGATGGCCCTGGCCGGGGGACGCGGATTCAGCATCGCCGAGTCACGGGGCAGCGGCGGGACCGCACGCACGCTCGTCGCGCCCGACACCGCGACCTGCGCGGACTGTCTCGCCGAGATGCGCGACCCCGCCGACCGGCGCCACCGGCACCCCTTCATCACCTGTACGCACTGCGGGCCCCGGTTCACGATCGTGACCGGGCTGCCGTACGACCGCGCGCACACCACCATGGAGCGCTTCCCGATGTGCGCGCGCTGCGCCCGGGAGTACGCCGACCCGCGGGACCGGCGCTTCCACGCGCAGCCCGTCGCATGCCACGACTGCGGTCCCCGGCTGCGGCTGCATGTGCCCGGCGGCGGCGAACCGCCGGGCACCGCCGGGGAGGGCGAACCGGTCGCCGCCGCACGGACGTTGCTCGCCGAAGGACATGTCGTGGCGGTCAAGGGGCTCGGCGGCTACCACCTGGCCTGCGACGCCTCGAATCCCGCTGCCGTACGGCTGCTGCGGGAGCGCAAGGCACGCGGCGACAAGCCGTTCGCGGTGATGGTGCGCGACCTGGACGACGCGGAACGGCTCGTCGAACTCGACCCCGTCGCACGGGGGTTGCTCAGCGGAGGGCGCCGTCCCATCGTTCTGCTGCGCCGCCGTACGGCGTCTGCGGACGGTACGGGTGCGGACGCGGGGCTGACGGTCGCCGGTGAAGTCGCCCCGCGCAGCGCCGACTTGGGGATCATGCTGCCCTACACGCCGCTGCACCATCTCCTTCTCGGGCTCCCGGGCGACGCTCCCGGTCCGCGTGCGCTGGTGATGACGAGCGGCAACCTCGGCGGCGAACCGATCGTCACCGACGACGCCGAGGCCCTGGAGCGGCTCGCGCCGCTCGCCGACGCCTGGCTCACCCACGACCGGCCGATCCATGTGCCCTGCGACGACTCGGTCGTACGGGTCACCGGCGGCGAGCAGCTTCCCGTACGGCGCTCACGCGGGTACGCGCCCTTCCCCGTCAATCTGCCGGTGCCTGTGACGCCGGCGCTCGCGGTGGGCGGCGATCTGAAGAACACCTTCTGCGTCGGCGAGGGCCACCACGCGTGGCTCTCCGCGCACGTCGGCGACATGGACGACCTCGCCACGCTCACCGCCTTCGACGGCGCGCAGCGTCAACTCCGCCATATCACCGGTGTGCGCCCGGAGTTGCTGGCCGCCGACCGGCATCCCGGCTACCGCTCCGCGGGCTGGGCCGGGCGCAACGCCGAGGGACGTCCGGTGCACCGCGTACAGCACCACCACGCGCACATCGCCTCCGTCATGGCCGAACACGGGCTGGACGGCGGCGATCCCGTCATCGGCGTCGCGTTCGACGGCACCGGTTACGGGGACGACGCGAGCGTATGGGGCGGGGAGTTCCTCCTCGCCGACTACGACGGCTACCGCCGCCTGGCGCATCTCAGTCCCGTGCCGCTGCCCGGCGGCGACGCGGCGGTGCGGCGTCCGTACCGGATGGCGCTGGCCCATCTCTACGCGGCGGGCATCGCCTGGGACCATCTGCTGCCGTGCGCCGCGGCCTGCCCCGAGGACGAACTCAAGGCGCTCGCCGTCCAGTTGGAACGCGGTCTGGGCTGTGTGCCGACCTCCAGCATGGGACGCCTCTTCGACGCCGCGGCCTCGCTCGCCGGGGTGTGCCACCGCTCCGGCTACGAGGCGCAGGCCGCCATGGAGTTCGAGGCGGCGGCCGCCATGGCGCACGAGGACGAGGGCCAACGGGCCGCCCGCGACTGGGCGTTCACGCTGCGGGTCTCGGCGGGGGAGACCCTGACGTGCGATCCGGCTCCGGTGCTGGCGGGGATCGTCGCCAACGTACGGGCGGGGGTGCCCGCCGGGGCGACGGCCACGCGCTTCCACCGGTCCGTCGCCGCGCTCGTCCTGCGGGTCTGCCGCATCGCACGGGAGCGCCACCGGCTCGGGACGGTCGCGCTCAGCGGCGGCGTCTTCGCCAACTCCCTGCTCTCGGCGGCCTGTGCGCGGCTGCTGCGCGAGGACGGCTTCACGGTGCTGCGGCACCGGCTCGTACCGCCCAACGACGGCGGCCTGGCCCTGGGGCAGTTGATGATCGCCGCCCGCAGGGACGCACCGCCGCCGCCCGCGCGGGCCGCACGCTGACGCGGCGCCGCCCGCCGCCCCCATATGTGCCCGAGGGCCCACGCCCGTACGGCCCGAAGACCCACGGAACGAGGAGAGACACCATGTGCCTGGCGGTACCCGGCAAGGTGCTGGAGATCAAGGAGCGGGACGGCACCCGCATGGCGACCGTCGACTTCGGCGGCGTCGCGAAGGACGTGTGCTGCGAGTACCTGCCGGATTTGAAGCCCGGTGAGTACGCCATCGTCCACGTCGGCTTCGCCCTCCAGCGGCTGGACGAGGAGTCGGCGCGGCAGACGCTCGCGCTGTTCGAGGAACTCGGGCTGCTCGAGGAGGAGTTCGGCGATCCCTGGGAGCTTGCTGCACGGGAGGCGGCGCAATGAAGTACATCGACGAGTTCCAGGACCCGGCGCTGGCGCGCAGGCTGCTGGACGACATCCACGCCACCGTCACCCGGCCCTGGGCGCTGATGGAGGTGTGCGGGGGCCAGACGCACTCGATCATCCGGCACGGCATCGACCAACTCCTGCCCGAACAGGTGGAGTTGATCCACGGCCCGGGATGCCCGGTGTGCGTCACGCCGCTGGAGGTCATCGACAAGGCGCTGGAGATCGCCTCCCGGCCCGGGGTGATCTTCTGCAGCTACGGCGACATGCTGCGCGTCCCCGGCACCGGACGCGACCTCTTCCAGGTACGCGGCGAGGGCGGGGACGTCCGCGTGGTCTACTCCCCGCTCGACGCGCTGCGCCTCGCCCAGCAGCACCCCGAGCGTGAAGTCGTCTTCTTCGGCATCGGGTTCGAGACGACGGCGCCCCCCAACGCCATGACGGTGCACCAGGCGCGCAAGCTGGGCATCCGCAACTTCAGCCTGCTCGTGTCGCACGTCCGCGTGCCGCCGGCGATCGAGGCGATCATGCGCTCGGAGTCCTGCCGTGTGCAGGGCTTCCTCGCCGCCGGGCATGTGTGCAGCGTCATGGGGACGGGCGAATACCCGGCGCTGGCCGAGCGGTTCGAGGTTCCCATCGTCGTCACGGGCTTCGAGCCGCTGGACGTGCTGGAGGGCGTACGGCGCGCGGTGCGCCAACTGGAGCGCGGCGAGCACACGGTGGAGAACGCGTACGCACGCGTGGTGCCGCCCGGCGGCAACCCGGCGGCCAAGGCGATGCTCGACGACGTCTTCGAGGTGACCGACCGCTCCTGGCGCGGCATCGGCGTCATCCCGGACAGCGGCTGGCGACTGGCCGAGCACTACCGGGAGTTCGACGCCGAGCACCGCTTCTCCGTCACCGGCATCGACACCCGGGAGCCCGCCGCGTGCCGCAGCGGCGAGGTGCTTCAGGGGCTGCTCAAGCCGCACGAGTGCGAGGCGTTCGGCACCGTGTGCACGCCCCGTACGCCGCTCGGCGCGACCATGGTCTCCAGCGAGGGGGCCTGCGCGGCGTACTACCTCTACCGGCGGCTGGAGAGCACGGGCGGATCCCGTACGCCGCAGCCGTCCGCGTCCGCCGAGCCCGCCGCATCCGCCCAACTCACCGAATCCGCCGAAGCGTCCGGGCCGGCCGGGGTGCCGGCGCCGTCCGCGTCCGCACCGCTGGAGGGGAGCCCCGTTGTCTGACACCACCGGCCTCGCAGAGCCCGGAACCCGTACGGACGTCCCCGACTTCTCCGGCTGGACGTGTCCCGCGCCGCTGCGCGACCAGCCGCGTGTGGTCATGGGGCACGGCGGCGGCGGAGCGCTCTCCTCGGAGATCGTCCAGCACATCTTCGCGCCCGCCTTCGGCGGTGAACTCCTCGCCGAACTGGGCGACTCGGCGAGGATCACGCTCGGCGGGACACGGCTGGCCTTCTCCACCGACTCCTTCGTCGTACGGCCGCTGTTCTTCCCCGGCGGCAGCATCGGCGACCTCGCCGTCAACGGCACCGTCAACGACCTGGCCATGAGCGGCGCACGGGCCGCCTATCTCTCCTGCGGCTTCATCCTGGAGGAGGGAGTGGAGGTGCCGCTGGTCTCACGGGTCGCCGAGGCGCTGGGCGCCGCGGCCCGTACGGCCGGTGTCGAGGTCGCCACCGGGGACACCAAGGTCGTCGAGTCCGGGCACGGCGACGGCCTCTACATCAACACCTCGGGCATCGGGCTCGTCCCCGACGGCGTCGACATCCGGCCGCAGCGCGCGGTGCCGGGCGACGTCGTCATCGTCAGCGGGGCGGTCGGCGCGCACGGTGTGGCCGTGATGAGCGTGCGCGAGGGGCTGGAGTTCGGCGTGGAGGTCGAGAGCGACTGCGCCGCGCTGGGCGGTCTCGTCGAGACGATGCTCGGCGTGACCCGTGACCTGCATGTGCTGCGCGACCCCACGCGCGGCGGACTCGCCGCCGCCCTCAACGAGATCGCGGTGGCCGCGACGGTCGGCGTGGTCCTCCAGGATAAGGCGGTGCCGGTGCCGCCCGCGGTGGCCAACGCGTGCGCCGTCCTGGGACTCGACCCGATGTACGTCGCGAACGAGGGCAAGCTCGTCGCCTTCGTACCGCGCGAGCACGCCGAGGAGGTGCTGGCCGCCATGCGGGAGCATCCGCTGGGCGCGGAGGCGGCGGTCGTCGGCGAGTGCGTCGAGGCGCACCCCGGCATGGTCGTCGCCCGCACCGGGCTGGGCGGGACGCGCGTGGTGGACCTGCCGGTCGGCGAGCAGCTACCGCGTATCTGCTGAACCGGCGTACGGAGCAGGGGAGTTGCTCCCGTACGTAGATCGGACGTACGGAAGCGGGCCGTACGGGAGCGGGGCGCGGCGGTAGGCGGCGCCCCGCTCCCGCATGCTGCGCTCCCTCACCCCGCCCGCAGCCCGTGCTCGCCCAGCGG
>NZ_LJGW01000265.1 GCF_001751255.1 Streptomyces nanshensis
AGCAGCGCCGCGCCCCAGCCCGCCCCGGTGGCGGCGGCCGCGGCCAGCACCAGTCGGGCGAGACCGGCCGCGACCCGGCGTACGTCGATGGCCACCACGCGCGCGCCCAGACCGTGCAGCAGGAGCAGCGCGGTGGTCAGGATTCCGGCGGCGTTGGCGGCGGCGATGCCGTGAACTCCCCACGCGCGCACGGCGAGCGCGCCTCCGGCCACGGTGACGAGCAGTCCGATCGCCATGACCGCCGCCGGATACCAGGTGGGCCGCGTACCGGCGAAGAACGGGCGGACGAGCGCGCCCACCAGGCTGTGGCCGAGCAGCCCGAGGCTGTAGACGCGCATCACCGACGCCGTGTCCGCGGTGTCGCGGGCGTCGAACGCGCCGCGCTGGAAGAGGAGTTCGACGAGCTGCGGCGCACAGGCGATGACGTACGCGGCGCCGAGCAGTACGACGATGCCGACCAGCGCCAGGTCGCGTTCCACGCGCATCCGTGCGCGCCGCTGGTCGCCGTCGGCCATCGCCCGCGCGACGACGGGGAAGGTGACGGTGCACACCATCAGCGAGAGCACCATCGGCATCTGCGCGACCTTCTGCGCGTAGTTGAGGTGCGAGATGGCCCCGGAGGGCAGCGGCGAGGCCAGGTAGCGCTCGAAGAGCACCTGCGCCTGGCGGCTGACGGCGAAGGTCACGACCGGTGCCAGCGTCCCGAGACCGAGCAGGGCGATGCGGCCGCGTCCGCCGTACGGGGTCCGGGCGGGGCTCGCGGGAGGGGCGGGCGCTGCCGGGGCGGGCGGTGCGTCGTCGCCACCGCCGCCCACGGGGGCGGGGGTTCGCGCGGGCACCTTCGTACGCGGGTGCGTCCGCCGCCTCCGGGACGGCAACTCCCGTACGAACGACGGCAGTTGGACCAGCACCATGATGGCGCCGCCCACCGCGACGCCCGCGGCCGCCGCCCGTACGCCCCACGCGGTGTGCCCGGCGAAGGTCACCGCGATGATCGCCGCGTTGTAAGCGAGGTAGATCGCCGCGGGCGCGACGAAGCGGCGGTGTGCGCGGAGCGCCGCGCTGAAGTAGCCGGCGAGGCCGAACGTCACCACGGTCAGCGACGTCAGCCGCATGCAGTCGACGGCCGTCCGCGCGTCCGGCAGCCCGGGCGCCAGCAGCCGTACGAGCAGCGGCGCCGCGAGCAGCATCAGGGCGGCGGCCCCGGTCAGTCCCAGCAGCAGCCTCGGCAGGGTACGGCGTACGACGCTGAGCACGGGGTCGTCGGACGGCTCGGCGCCGCCGCCCGCTCCATGGCCGTCCCCGTCCCCGTTCCCGCCCCCGTTCTCCGTACGGGAGCCGGCCGTATCCGCGGCCCGCCGGGAGAGGGCGAGGCTGAAGGCCGGGACGAGGATCAGCGCCATCGCGTCCTCGATGAGCAGCGTCGCGGCGAGTTCGGGAACGGTCCAGGCGACGAGGAACGCGTCGGTGTCGGCGTCGGCGCCGAAGAGCGAGGCGATCGTCTGGTCGCGCAGCAGACCGAAGAGGGCGCCCGCCGCGGTGAGGGCCGCCGTGACGACGGCGGCGCGGGCGAGGAAGCCGCCCAGCAGCGGAGCCGCACCGCCGCCGGTGCCGGTGTCTGTGCCGCTGGCGCCCAGGGGACCGCCGCCAGGCGCGCCGTCCGTCCCCTCGTACGGCGACGCGTCCTGCGCGGCGGTGGTGCGGGAGGGGTGCGTTTCCGTCATCGGGCGGGCGCCTCCGCCAGCGCCCACCAGGAGACGACGCCGAGGACGACGCCGGTCAGCACGGTGGACGGGCCTCCGATGTCCGCGTACAGGAAGTCCACGGCCTGCCAGACGAACAGCCCGACGGCGGCCAGTCCGCACTCCGCCGTCCCCGGCGCGCAGCCCGCGGCACCGGAGCCGACGGGGGGACGTGCGATGCGGGCGGCGTGCAGCCGCCGCAGCCCGCGGACGAGGAGCACGCTCCCGCCGCCGAGCAGCGCCGCGCTCCCGATCAGCCCCTGCTCGCTGAGCACCAGCAGATACATGTTGTGCGGCGAGAGCAGCGGCTCCTTCTGGAACTGCATGCCCGCGCCGGCGGTGTCGCTGCCGGAGGAGAGGCCCAGCCCGGCGTGCCCGTCGCGGTGCGCCGGGAAGTTCTTGATGCCGACGCCGGTCGCGGGCGCCTCCTGCCACATCCCCTCCGCGGCCGACCAGAGGCTGTAGCGGTCGGTCACCGAACGGTCCGGTGCCGAGTTCACGTCGGCGATGCTGCTCAGCCGCTCCTCGAACATCGCCGAGCCGACGCCGAGTCCGGCGACCAGCACCACCCCGGCGGCGGCCAGCGCGAGCAGCACGAGCACGGCCCGGCGTACGCCCGCGAGCAGCAGCACCACGGTGCACGCGGCGGCCGTCGCGATCCACGCGCCGCGGCTGTAGGAGAGGACCAGCGGCGGCACCAGCGCGCCCGCGCAGCACAGCGCGGCGGTCCGCTGCCGCCGCGAGGCGTCGCCCGCGCCCCCCAGACCCAGCGCGAACGCCGCGACCAGACCCAGCGAGACCACGGTGGACATCCCCATGACGTCGAGCGGCCCGAAGGTCCCCACGGCGCGGACGTCCTGCCCCATGTACGACGCCCCGGTTCCGGTCAGGCTCTGTACGACGCCCACCGCGCCCTGCACCAGCGCCAGCACCACCAGGGCCCAGGACAGCAGCCGGAAGTCCCGCGTCCCGCGCAGAAGCAGCAGCACCGCACCGGGAACCAGCACGAAGATCTGCGTGTAGCGCACGAACCCCGTCAGGCTCGTCTGAGGATCGGCGGACGCGGCGGTCGCCACCGCGAAGGCGACGGCCGGTGCCCCGAGCACCAGCGCCGCACAGGGTGTCAACCGACCGCCGCGTCCGCGCAGCAGCCTCACCAGGCACCACACCACCAGCACCAGGGAGGCCGCGTCTGCGGGAGTGATCCGTCCCGAGGTCGTCACGTCGTCCGTCTGTACGGGCACGCACAGCACGAGCACCGTCGCCAGCACGGGAGCCATGGGCGCCCACTGCCGCCACGGCACATGCGCCGCCGCACGGCCCGGTTCAACGGCCGCACGGGACGGCGTCGTTCGCGTCGCTCCGTACGCACCGGGGCCCTGCCCGGTCCCGTGCGCCGGTCCCGCGCCGTCACTGGGGAGCGGGCCGCCCTCGGCACGGGCGGTCCGGCGGCTGTCCGGCAGCGTGACCGTCATGCCCGTCACCGCCCTTCGAGGCGGAAGAACGAGATGACGGTGCGGACCATGATCCGCACGTCCTGCCAGAGCGACCACGTCTCGATGTAGTGGTTGTCGAAGCGTGCCCGGTCCTCGATCGAGGTGTTGCCGCGCAGGCCGTGCACCTGCGCGAGGCCGGTGATCCCCACCGGCGAGCGGTGCCGCTCCGAGTAGCCGGGCAGCTCCTGGCTGAACTGCTGCACGAAGTACGGGCGTTCGGGGCGCGGCCCCACCAGGCTCATGTCGCCGCGCAGCACGTTCCACAGTTGGGGCAGCTCGTCCAGCGACGTACGGCGCAGGAACCGGCCCACCGTGCTCATGCGGTCGTCGCCCGCGACGCTCCACAGCGTCGCCGACTCCGTCTCGTCCGCGGGCCGCAGCGTACGGAACTTCAGCAGGGTGAACGGGCCGCCGCCCAGCCCCACCCGCTCCTGCCGGAAGACGACGCCCTTGCCGTCGGAGATCCGTACGGCCAGCGCGCACAGCGCCAGCAGCGGCGCCGCCAGGACCAGCGCCGGGGCGACGAGCGCCAGGTCCAGCATCCGCTTGCGCCAACTCCAGCCGGTGCCGGGGCACTCCAGGGACAGCCGCCGGCAGGAGAAGCCCCAGACGTGTGCGGGGCCGGTCTCGTGTGAGCCGTGCACACCGACCGCACAGCCCGGGCGCACCAGCCACCCGGCGACGCCGCGCTCGCCCAACGCCCGTGCCAGCAGGGCGTTTTCGGGCTCCTCCCAGGGGGAGCGCAGAAAGACCACGTCCCGGACGGTGTTCTGGATGACGGCACGCGTCACGTCCTCCAGCACGACGACCACGGGCAGCAGGGGGCCGCTCTCGTCCTCGCGGTTCTCCCGGTCCTCGCGGCCCTCGTGGCCCTCGTGGCCTTCGTGATCTTCGTGCGGAACGGACCGGTCGCGTCCGCCCGTTCCGTCCACGAGGTCGACGTAGCCCACGGGACGCAGCCCGTACGCGGAGTGTTCGGCGAAGACCCCGGCGACCGTACGGGCCAGCCGGCCGCTGCCCACGATCAGCGCGGGACGCGGACGGCGCCGGGCCCGCATGTGCCGGAAGCCGTGCACCAGGGCGCGCGCGATCCCGGCGGCCGCGCTGTGCGCGGCGACGGCGGTGAGCAGCACTCCCCAGTTCAGAACGGTGGAACGGTGGAACGCCGCGAGGAGCGCGGCGGCCAGGCACCAGGCCACGGCGGCGCGCGCCGCCAGCGCGGGCAGTTCGTCGAGCGCGTACGTCAGCAGGCCCGGACGGTAGAGACCGGCCTGCGCGTTGAGCGCGAGCGTGGCGCCGACGACGGGACCCAGCA
>NZ_LJGW01000006.1 GCF_001751255.1 Streptomyces nanshensis
CCCTCCACGTCGACGAGCCGTCGTCGCATGTGGAGTGGGATGCGGGTGCGGTGGAGTTGCTGCGGGAGCGGGTCTCGTGGCCGGAGGTGGACCGTGCGCGGCGTGCGGGGGTGTCGTCGTTCGGGATCAGCGGTACGAACGCCCACGTGATTCTGGAGCAGGCTCCGGATTCGAGTGAGGTTTCCGGTGATGCGCATTCTGACGCCGGTTCCGACGCCGGTTCCGACTCTGGTTCTGGTTCTGGTTCTGGTTCTGGTGTTGCGGTGTGTGGTTTTGGGGGTGTGGTGCCGTGGTTGGTTTCGGGGCGTTCTGAGGCGGCGTTGGATGGGCAGTTGGGTCGTCTGTCGTCGTTTGTGGAGGGGGTTTCCGGGGGTGTGGGGCCGGAGGATGTCGGTTTTTCGTTGATGTCGTCGCGGTCGGTTTTTGAGCATCGTGCGGTGGTGGTGCGGGAGTTGGAGTCGGGGGAGGGCTCTGTCTCGNGTCGGCGGGTTCTGTCGGGGGTTCTTCTTCTGTTGGGCCGGAGTCGGGGGAGGTGTTTGTCTCTTCCGGTCCTTCTGGTTCTTCGGGTTCTTCTGGTTTTTCGGGTTCTGTGTTTGGTGCTGCTTCGGTGGTGCGGGGTGTTGTGGGGGAGGTGGGTTCTGGTCCGGTGTTTGTTTTTCCGGGTCAGGGTTCGCAGTGGGTGGGGATGGCGGTGGAGTTGTTGGATTCTTCGCCGGTTTTTGCGTGGTGGATGGGTGAGTGTGATCGGGTTGTGGGGGGGTTGGCTGGTTGGTCTGTGGTGGAGGTGTTGCGGGGTTCGTTGGGGGGTGTTTCGGG
>NZ_LJGW01000279.1:0-3062 GCF_001751255.1 Streptomyces nanshensis
ACCGCCGGAGGCGCTGCTCGGCTGGCAGGCACCGCCGCGGATGCCGCCGTGGGCGACCGCAGAGGCCGTCGAGGCGGCACGCGCCCTGCTGCGCGAACTCGCCGACGAGCAGGCCGAACCGCTCGCCCCGCAGCGCTCGGTGCACACCGCGCTGCACCGGGTACGGCACGGCGGCAACGCGGCCCGGCAGATGAACGCGGCACTGGAAGGCCCGGAGTGCGCCTTCCCCTTCACGGACGACGCGGTGGTGACCGCCGCGCTCTCCGCCGATCCGCGCGAGGCCGCCGCGCCCGGCCCCCGCACACCGCTACTGACCACCGCCATGCGGGGCCTCGTACCGCCGGGCGTGCTGCGGCGCACCGCGAAGGGCTCCTGCGAGGCCGATCTGCACCGGGCGCTGCACCGGCGGTCCGGGGGGATTCACTCGCTGCTGGACGGTTCACGGCTGGCCGCCGCCGGACTCGTCGACCGCGAACGCCTCGACCAGGCCCTGCACGCCCACGCCTCCGCCGCCTCGCAGACGCCGCCGACGTCGCTGATGCCGACCCTGGGGTGCGAGATCTGGCTGCGCTCCCTCCCGGGCGCGGAACCCGGCGCGCACGCGCCACCGGGGCCGCCGCTTCCGGAATCGCTGCGGGGTACGCCGTGAACACGGCGGAGGGCGGCGGCAGTTGGGGGTGGCGTTCCCACCCCGGCTCGGGTCAGTCGTACATCCGGCCCCGAACGGGCCGCGACGGGCGGGGAGTCGGCCGTCGGCCCGCACAGCTCCTCCGTCGCCCCAAGTGGGAGCTGTGCGGGCCCTGTTGACCGCCCTCGCCCGGCCGCCCGGTCGGTCCCCCGACGCGACCGGTGCCGTTCCGCCCCCGCTCGAAGGCGGGCCCGGCGGGGTCGGTCTCCCCCCATGCGTGACCACTCTGCCGGGAGGGGTTGGGCGTACCGCTGGACGTACCACTGGAGGTCTCGCCGGACGTACCGCTGGAGACGGCGCCGCCGCTCCCCGCAGAGAGGAACACTCGGCGCGACGCGGCACCACACGGCACGGCGCAGCACCGCATCACGGCGCCAACTGCCGTGCCTCTACCCGGAGTTCACACAGCCGCGTTCCCCGGACGTCTGCCGGGGATCCGTCGGGCGTCTCTCAGGCGCCCCTCACGCACCGACCTTCGCGTGCTCGGACTCCAGCAGGGCGAGCAGCACCTCTTTGCTGGGCTCCCGGTGCCGTACGTCGCACATGACGACGGGCACCGGCGAACGCAGGCTCAGCGCGGCCCTGATCTGGTCGGCGGAGAAGTCGCATTCGCCGTAGAAGCAGTTGACGCCGACGGCGAACGGAATGCGGCACTGCTCGAAGAAGTCCACGGACGCGAAGCAGTCGGAGAGCCGCCGTGAGTCGGCGAGTATGACGGCGCCGAGCGCACCGGCGGCGAGGTCCTCCCACATGAACCAGAAGCGTTCCTGGCCGGGCATTCCGAACAGATAGAGCACGTTCTCGCCGGCCTCGTCGAGGGTGATGCGGCCGAAGTCCATGGCGACCGTGGTCGTCGTCTTGTCGGGAATCCCTCTGAGGTCGTCGACGCCCAGGCTGGCTTCCGTGATGTCTTCCTCGGTGTTCAGCGGCTCGATTTCGCTGACCGATCCGATCATCGTCGTCTTGCCCACGCCGAAACCGCCTGCGACCAGGATTTTCAGCGCCGTCGGCAATGCCGTTCCGGCATGCCTCGGTTCAGAGCTTTCGGATTCCATCGATCACCTTACGCAATACGCGAGCATGCTCGTCCGGGGTGTCATTCTCGGGGCCGGGCTTCTTGACGAGGATGAGCGACCTGTCGGCCAGATCTCCGCACAAGACCCTCACCACGCTGGCCGGCAGATCGAGATACGAGGCGATCTCCACGATCGCCAGCGGCCGCCTTCTGACCAGTTCCATGATGGCGGCCGACTCGGGCTGTTCCCGGCGCGTGTCGTGGCCGGAACCCGCATCGTTTCCGACCACTTGGGTAATCAGCGTGAGATCAGACCGGCTGGGTAACGTGCGCCCACGCGTAATCGCGTAGGGCCGGGTGGTGAATCCGGCCTCTCTGTCGAACCACTGAGGGTGGTGAGGAGTTCCCATTTATCGCGACTGATCACCGGCTGCCACTTCGAGGCGAGGTGCTGCACTGAGGTGTGCGCCGACCTGCTGGACGACCTTGGCCATCTCATAAGCGGCCATGCCCGCGTCGACGTTCTCGTTGGCGAGCAGCGCGAGCCGGGACCCGTCACCGCCGGCCGTGATCAGAAGCAGCACGTTCTCCATTTCGATGACCGTCTGCCGCACCCGTCCGCCGTGGAATCGGCGCGCGGCACCCATGGAAAGGCTGTGCAGCCCGGAGGCGAGGGCCGACATGTGATCGGCGTCGTCCTTGCTGACGTCACGTGAGCGCGCGAGAAGCAGCCCGTCCTGCGACAGCACGATGACGTGGAGCGTGTCGGGGACGCGGTCCAGCAGGCCGTCGAGTAGCCAATTGAGCTTTTCATAGACTGGTGACTGCTCAGTCAATGTCCTGGTCCTTCCTCAAGGGAACCTCAGTGCCACCGTCACGGTTCAGGCGTCCTCCGGGGAGGCGCCGTCGCACTGTGCGTCCGACGACTCGGTGCGGGCCTGCCGGCCGGCCCGCTGTACGGCGCCCGCTATCGCCCCGGCTCGGCCGGGGGTGGGCCACCGGGGTGCGTGGCCGTCGTCCGCGGAGTGCCGCTCTGCTGTGGGGGGTGGCCCGGGCGGCCGGCGCAGTGGTGCTGCGAGGTTCTCGCCCGGTTTTCTCGTGGGGAGTGTCAACGGGGCCTTGAGCCTGCCCGGTTCGGAGCGCTCCGGTGGCGCCCCCGCGGGGGCGGAGGCGGACGCCGACGCCGCTGCCGATGCGGCGCTCCAGGGCTCGGACGCGGCCGGAGCCACGGGGGCCTGGGCCTCATACGCCGCAGCAGCCGCAGGGGCGTCGGGAGCCGCCGGTGCCGTCGGGGCTGTCGGTGCCGCGGGGGCCTCCGGTGCCGCCGACGCCTCGGCCGCCGCCGATTCCGCTTCGGCC
>NZ_LJGW01000279.1:3188-33633 GCF_001751255.1 Streptomyces nanshensis
CGAGGTCGTCCTCCGGGTCCGGCTGGAGACCGCTGCACGCGCCGCCGACGTCGGGGGTGAGCACGGGTGCGGACGCATGCGCGGGCTGCCGCCGGGGCTCGCTCCGCTTCGCCGGTTCCCGCTCGGGCGCGCCGCGTTGGGGCAGGCCACGCTCGGGTGCCGTCCGCGTGGGCAGATCGCGCCGGGGCGCCGCCGGGCGTTCGGGCTCGGGGTGTCCGGTCGCGGGGCGCTCCGGGGTCCGGGGCTCGGGAGCCGACCGGTCCGGGAGCGGCCGCTCCGGCAACTCCCGTCCGGGGGCCCGCCGTTGCGGCGTCTCCCGCTCGTACCCGTCCCGTTCGTACCCGTCCCGCTCAAGGCCGTCGCGCTGGTAGCCGTCGCGCTCGGAGGTGCGTTCCGCCGCCGAGGGTTCCCTCCGCTTCGGCCGTACGGCGTCGGCCGCGGGCACCGCCGCATGCTCGGCGAACTCGCCGCGTACGGCGTCGTCTTGGCGCCCGCCGTCCTCGTCCGCCGGCTCCCTGAAGGCCGGAAGGATCGGCGGCGCCTCCTCCAGCAGCTCGTTCGGGATGAGGACGACGGCCTTCGTCCCCCCGTACGCCGACCTGCACAGCGTGATCTCCAGGCCGATGCGGTTCGCCAGCAACGCCACCACGAACAGGCCGAGTTGGGGTATCTCGCCGAGCCGTGTCACGTCCGGCTCGGGCGGGTCGGCCAGCAGCCGGTTGAGGTGCTCGTACTGCTCGGTGTCCATGCCGAGGCCGCGGTCGATCACCTCGACGGCCAGCCGGCCTCCGGCGACCTCCTCGGCCCGTACGTTGACATGGGTGTGCGGCGGGGAGAAGGACGTGCCGTTCTCGATCAGGGCCGCGAGGATGTGCCCGACGTCGGCGACGACACGGCCGGAGAGCGAGAACTCCGGCGCGGTCTCCACCTCGACGCGTGTGTAGTCGACGGTCTCCGCGACGGCGCTGCGCAGCACCTGGAAGACCGGGACGGGCTTGCTCCAGCGGCGGCCGGGCTGCACGCCGACGATGAGCGACTGGTTCTCCAGGTCGCGGCGGAGCCGGGTGACCAGGTGGTCGATCTTGAAGATGTCCGTCAGCAGCTCGGGGTCGTGCTCCCTGCGCTCCAGGCTGTCGATGAGGGAGATGAGCTGGCTGATCAGCAACTGGTTACGGCGCAGCAGGCCCAGCACGACCGTCTCGGCGCCCTCGCGCTTGCGGTGCTGCTGCTGCGTGGTCTCCGCGTCGCTCTTCCACTTGGCGTCGATGGCCTCGGCGAGACCGCTCAACTCCTCGACGGCGCTGCGCTGTTGCTCCCGTACGGCGCTCACCAGACGGCCCAGCTCGTCGTGGGCCGCAGCGCCGCTCTCGTGCGGCACGGTGGGCAGACCGCCGCTCCGCTCGCCCTGCTTGTAGCGGGCGACGAGATCCGGCAGGGAGGTGTCGGTCCACTGGACGGTCGCCTCCTCCAGTCCGGCCAGACGGCGCGTCAGCGAGCGCGAGAGGCGTACGGCGAGAAAACCCGTCAGGGCCAGCACGGCCAGCACCGCGGCGGAGCCCGCCCCGGCGGTCAGCAGGGCGTCGTCGGCACGGGCGGCGCCCTGGTCGGCCATGCCGTCGAGCGAGGCGGAGGTGGCGTCCCGCAGGTCGCCGGTGACGGCGTCGGCCGCGTCGCGCCACTCGCTCGCCCGCGCGGGAAGTTCCCAGCGTGCGGGGGCACTTCGGGGTGTCGTCGGCGTCGTACCGGGTGTGGTGCCCGGGGTGGTGCCCGACCCCGGGGTCGTGCTGCGCGAGGGGGCCTGCCGCGCCTGGGAGCCGATGCTGTCCTCGATGCGCTGCACCACGGCCCACTGCCGCTGGTCGGCTATCCGCCGGTAGTCGCCGGCGGCGGACGCCGGGATGTTGCGGGTGTCCATGTTCCGCGCGGCCTCCCGCTGCGCGGCCACATGTCCGAGGAAGGTCTGCCGGACGGTCGTCGACATCTGCCCGGAGGGCTCCGCGCCGGTCAGCAGCGCGTCCTCACGGGAGAGCAGCTCGCCGATCTGCACCAGCGACGTCACCGCGGCGGCGCTGTGGGCGAGTTGGCCGTCGTCGCTGTGCAGGACGTCGGCGAGGAAGGTCGTGCCCGCCTCGGCCGCTCCCGTGTAGTAGCCGTAGGAGTCACCGCGTCCGGACGCACGCGAGTCGACCTGGTTCCGCTCCCGGGTCAGGTCGCCCAGGGACTTCGTCAGGGTACGCTGCTTGTCCGCATCGACGCTCTGCTCGAGGTCGTCGAAGCGCCCCTCGGCGGCGCGGAAGGCGGAGAGCGCCTTGTCGGTGCGGGCGCGCGCGGCCTCCAGCGCCGCGTGTGCGTTCTTCGTACGGTGGCTCTGCCAGGCGGCGGTACAGCGCCGCTCGTCCTGAAGGCGCGTCACCAGTGTGTGCACCGAGTGACCGGCCGAGGAACCGGCCTTCGCCTCCGCTCCTAACCGCAGGCCCTTTTCCACCGAGTCGTTTGCCGCGTATGCCCACATTCCCGCGAGTGCGACCGCCGGAACGAGAATGGGGGAAACCAGCGCTATGCGCAGGGAGTGACGACGTGCAGTCTTGGGCACTCTGTGCCGGTCGCGTTCGTCTGACATCTTCTTCCTCGCGACAGCGGACCGATGGTGGCGCTCAGGGGGGTTCGGGATCCGCCGAGGGGCTCGGTTGTACCGGTGGCTCACGGTTTTCACTGACGTGGCTTTCCCGGCAGACAGCCGGAAACGGTACCACGTCGCGATGCGTCAACACTGAACGGGAAAGCGCGTCATCCTCCCCCGGGAAGGCCCGAGTTGGGGACGCGCACGGCTCGGTTCACGACAACTGCCCACCATCGGGATTCCGTTCACAAGAGCATGTCTATCAGTTGCCGCGCCGCCGGGAAAGCGGCCTTCGGCAGCACCTGATCAAGGAAGCAGAAAAGCGTGCCGATACCGGTGGGTTCGAAAAGATTCTGTGGAGTTGTGAGCGTTACAGGCGGGCCAGTAGCCGTGGTGTGTAGAGAGCCGTCGGCGGCTTGACACCGGCGAACACGTCGAAATAGGTCGACGTCAGCTCCGGTTCGGACGCGACCGCCCGCAGCAGCGACAGCCGTTTGGGGTGCGTCTCCAGCCGCGCCGCCGACAGAGCGGCCTGGTATCCCTCCGCCATCGCCTCGTCCCGGTGGCGTGCCCAGGCGTCCAACGCCTCGTCCAGGCGCGGCCGTTCGTCCAGCAGCCCGGCGATGTGCCCGGCCAGCGACTCCGCCTGGAGGAAGGCGTCGGTGATGCCGCGGGCGGTGATGGAGTCCTTGTGGTGTCCGGCGTCGCCGACCAGGGCCCAGCCGGGTCCGCTCGCCTGCCGGAAGAAGTTCTCCTGGTGCCCGGTGCCGCGCAGTTGCTCCACGCGCCGCCCGTCCCGCAGCCGTTCGTGCAGCGTGGGCGCCGTGGCCCGGATCTGCTCCGTGTAGGCGGCGTCGGCGTCGGTGCGCACCTCGGCGTAGCGCGACTGCGGAAGGTAGGCGAGGACGAGCGTCGCCCCGTCGTTGGTGGGGACGGAGGCCACCCAGCCGCCGGGCCGCTCGTAGAGCTCCAGCAGCGAGGGCACCCCCTCCCAGTACGCGTAGTAGGCGCACGTCAGCCGCGGCGTCCGCTGGGTCTCGCGGGCGCCGGAGTGCTCCGCGACCGTGGAGCGCATGCCGTCCGCGCCGATCACCAGATGTGCGCGTTCGGTGAACTCCCGTCCGCCCTGGCGCAGTCGCACGCCGCACACCCGCCCGGAGTCCTCGTGCAGCAGCCCGGTGACCGAGCAGCGGTGGCGTACCTCGACGCCCGCCTCGGCCGCGGCGTCCGAGAGCACCGGGTCCAGCAGACGGCGGCGCGGGGCGTAGCCGGCGCGCTGCCCGTCGACGCCGTCCCCGCTGCCCTCCAGGCGGATGTCCGCCACGCGGTACAGCACGCGGTCCAGCGGCGGGCAGCCGGTGGCCCGTACCCGGTCGAGCAGTCCCCAGCGGGCGAGCGCCGCCACGCCGGGCTGGTGGATGACGTGCGTGGACAGCGTGTCGGTCCCGCGTTCGCCGCGTTCCACCAGGAGCACCCGGTGTCCGGCACGGGCCAGCAGCATGGCCGTCGGTGATCCGGCGCAGCGCGCCCCCACCACGATGGCATCGAACATGCCTGGTTCTCCCAGACGTTGATGAAGTCACTGATTGCCGTGCGCGCTCCCCACCGCGCGGTCTGCGCGCCGGGGAGCGGTCGTGCGCGTTTCAGGAGCGGTCGTGCGTGAGGGCCGTCGCCAGAGCCTGCCTGTCGACCTTGCCGTTCGGGTTGAGCGGCAGTTGCTCGAAGGCGGTGATGCGGCGCGGCAGCATATACGCCGGGAGGCGGACGCCGAGGTGGCGGTGGAGCGCCTCGGTCTCGTCCGGGCCGCGCCGGGCCGTGGTGACGACCGCCTCCAGGTCCGTCTCGCCGCCCCGCCCCTGCACGGCGAGGACGATCGCGTCGCGCACCGCGGGGTGCTGCCGCAACAGGGCCTCCACCTCGCCGAGTTCGACGCGGTAGCCGCGTATCTGGACCTGGTGGTCGATGCGTCCCAAGTGGACGAGCACACCGTCCTGTTCGGCGACGCGGTCACCGGTGCGGTACCAGCCGGCCCGCCCCGGCGGCGTGTCGGCGTCGTGCGGCTGCACCGTGCCGTCCTCGCCCAACGACAGGAACCTGCCGGGGTTGTTGGCGGGGTCGAGATATCCCGGGAAGCGCTGCGCGCCGCGCAGACACAGCTCGCCCTCGGCGGCCCGCTTGCCGTCCTCGTCCAGCACCAGGTGCTCGACCGTCGGGTACGGACGTCCGATGGGCACCGTCCCGTTCGGTGTGACGGGCCAGCGCTCCGTGTCCTGCGGCAGCCGGTATCCCACGCAGGTGCAGGTGAGTTCGGTCGGCCCGTAGAGGTTGTCGACCGTGCTCGCGGGGGCGGCCTCCTGCCACAGCCGGGCCGCCGCCAGCGGAAGCGCCTCGCCGCCGAAGAGGCTCCGGCGCAGCGTGGGCATGCTGCCGGGCTTCAAAGCGCCGAGCCGCTGCGCGAAGGAGATGAGCGAGGGAACGGACCACCAGTGCGTGATACGGGCCGAGTTGACGAAGGCGACCGGCGTCAGCAACTGGCTGCGCTGCGGTACGACGAGGGTGCCGCCCTGGTGCCAGGTGACGAACAGGTCGTAGAGCGAGCCGTCGAAGGACAGGTCGAAGGTCTGCGAGCAGCGGCTGCCGGGCGCCACGTCGTAGAGCGTGGAGGCGTGGGCCACGTACGAGACCGCGTTGCGGTGCAGCATCGGCACGCCCTTGGGCGCTCCGGTCGAGCCCGAAGTGAAGACGATGTAGGCCACGTCGTCCGGGACGGACGGGCAGGGCGGCAGCGGCGGCGCACCGTCCGCGGCGGCCCCTGCCACCTCCTCGGGGCTCGACGTCAGTACGGGGACGCGGACTTCGGCGGTCGCGGGGTGCGGCGCGGTGACGAGCAGTCCGATGCCCGCGGCCTCGGCGATGGCGGCGTTGCGGCCCGGCGGGCAGTCCGGGTTGAGGGCCACGACGGTGGCGCCGGTGCGCAGCGCGGCGAGATATGCGGCGTACGAGACGAGCGTGCGGTCGGAGAGGATGCCCACCCGTGCGGGGGCGGTGCCTCCGCCGGCCTCGGCGATCCGGGCGGCCAACGCCTCCGCGGCGTCGTGCAGTTGAGCGTAGGTCAGCTCCAGGCCGCCGACTTCCAGGGCGGTGTGCGCGCTGTGCCGACGGGCGGCGGACGCGAACTGCTCCCAGAGGCCGGGATGATGGTCGCTCATACCGTCTGCGCCTCCAACTGCCGGAGGTATCCGCGCAGTTGGCCGACGGTGTGCAGTGCGGCCAGCTCTTCGGGGTCGACCTCGTAGTGGTGCTCCTGTGCCAGCTTCGCGATGATCTCGATCCTGGCCAGGGAGTCGATGCCGATCTCCGACAGCAGGGAGCTGTCACGGTACTTGGAGGAGGCGCGGGCGTGTTCGCCCAGCAGCACGGTGGCCAGGTCGTCGCCCTCCGCCGCGTGCCCGCCGGTGCCGTGGTCGTGCTCGCCGGGCCAGTAGCGCTGCATCTGCCACGGGTAGGACGGCAGCGGCACGAAGACGCAGCCGGTGCCGAACAGGGCGTCCCAGTCGACGGGTTGGCCGCTGCGGTACTGCTCGGCGGCGTCGGACAGGGCCCGCGGCGGGATGACCGCACCGGTCTCGCCGTGGCGCAGCACGTTCGCGATCTCCTCGTGCGTGGAGCCGGTCACCGCCATCCGGTACGGGTGGTGCTGGCGGCGGGTCGCCGCGCTGTGGCAGATGTCGCGCAGCGCGAGCACCGATCCGGCACCGCCGGGCATCAGATACGCCGCGTACGCGTCGGCAAGTGCCTGAAGCGCGGCGGGAGTCCGTGCCGAGAGGGGCAGCACATACGTCTGCCTGTCGGAGTCGTCCTCCTGTGCGCGGTCCGACACGGCCGGCTCGCCCTCGCGCAGCACCACGTGCGCGTTCAGACACGAGGCCCCCTGGCCGGTGACCCCGGCGAGGGCCGGACGTCCGCGGTCGGGGATCTCCCGGAGCGCTCCGGGCACGGCGAGCGGCAGGTCGTCCCAGGCGATCTGCGGACTGGGCGTCTTCAGATGCAGGTTCGGCGGGATGCGGCGGTGCTCCAGACACATCACGGTCTTGATCAGTCCGGCGATGCTGCCGGCCGCCTCCGCGTAGCCGATGTTCGTCTTCACCGAGCCGATGTAGCAGGGGCGTTCGGCCGGGCGGCCCTCGCCGACGACCTTCCCCAGCGCGGCGAACTCCACCTGGTCGAGCATCGGCGAACCCGAGCCGTGCGCCTCGACGAAGTCCACCTCGGACGGTTCGACGCCCGCGTCCTCGTACGCCTTGCGCAGCACATGGATCTGGCCCTCGACGGACGGCGCGAGCAACGATTCGCCGGTGTGGCCGTTGCTGCCGACGGCGCTGCCCTGGATCATCGCACGGATCCGGTCGCCGTCGGCGCGGGCGGCGGCCAGCGGTTTGAGGACGACGACGCCGACGCCGTCGCTCGGCGCGAAACCGTCGGCGTCGGCGTCGGCGAACTTGCTGCGCCCGTCGTGGGCGAGGTTCCCGGCCCGCGTCATCATCACGGCGACGTCCGGACGGAGCGCGAGGTTCACACCGGCGACCAGGGCCAGCGGCACCTCCCGCGTACGGATCGCCTGCACCGCCTGGTGCACGGCCGCCAGCGACGACGAACACGCGGTGTCGATCAGCACGCTGGGGCCGCGCAGGTCGAGTTGCCAGGAGAGTCTGGCGGGCAGCAGCGCACGGAAGTTGTTGAGCTGGGACGCCGTGACGTGATCCAGGCCCTGCTGGAGCTGGCGCTCCAGGAAGTCGCCGCGGGTGTTGCCGACGTAGACGCCGGTGTCGCCGCCGGCGAGCGACTCGGGCGGCCGGCCGGCGTCCTCCAGCGCCTCCCACGCGGTCATCAGCAGCAGCCGCTGCTGCGGATCGAGGTCCGTCGCCTCCGTCGGTGACATGCCGAAGAATCCCGCGTCGAATTCGGCGATGGAGTCCAGGTAGCCCGCGCGGCGGCTGGCGATTGTGCCCGGTTCCGGGCTCTCGGAGTAGAGCGCATTCGCGTCGTAGCGCTCTGCCGGGGTTTCACTCGTGGCATCCCGACCGGTTTGCAGGATTTCCCACAGTTGGTCGGGGTCTGCGGCTCCGGGGAACTTGCAGGCCATGCCGATGACTGCCACCGACCGTTCTTCACCGTCCGTTGTTGTTCGCCTCACTACCCGCCCCTCCATTGCCAACGTGTGACGCGCGACGACGATGTTCCCACCCGCCCTGGAGCCTTCCACCGTGGCTGTAACTTGATGCACTCGTCTCGCACCGCACCGTGACGTACTGGGCGGTAAGGAACACTCAGGTCATCGCAGACAGATATTTGGTGTGCATATGCCCGAAGTATTCCTTTTATTCTTCACCGTTTCTCGGCCGCTCGTGCCCAGACTTCTCGCAACTGGAAAGGGGGCAGGTTTCAAGATTGACGGGAAGCGATCGCTTCGCGAAACGGCAGAAGTTGGACACCCTGGCCGATAGTGCGCTTTCGACCGCCTGACGGCGCCGCTCCCCGAGTCTCTCCCGTGCCGCACGCGGACCGTACGCCGCCCCGTGCGGCACGTGCGCCGGGGACAGTGCGCGCCGGGTCTGGTTTCATGTGCGGCCATGGACTCCACAGCCTCGAACGAACTGCGGCTCGCGGACGAACAGCGCGAGCGCCGACTGCAGCGCCTCGGTCTCAACTCCCCTGAGCCGGAAGAGAAGTTCGACAGAATCGCCACGCTGGCGAGCAGTCTCGCCGACGCTCCCATAGCCATGGTCAACTTCATCGGCGGCCAGCAGATGTTCCGCGGCCTGTGCTTCCCGACGTCCGGTCAGAAGCACGAGGAGCACGCCGGGATCCCCTTCGGGATCGGCGACGTGCCGCCGGCTCCCGAGTCGCGCGACGCCCCCATAGACATCGGCTTCTGCCCCCATGTCGTGCGCCAGAAGGCCCAGTTGGCGATCGAGGACGTCCTCGCCAGCCGCCATTACCGCAACAACCCGGTGGTCGAGGCGCTGAACGTACGGGCCTATCTCGGCACTCCGCTGAAGGACAACACGGGCCTGATCATCGGCACCGTGACGGTCGCCGACGTACGGCCGCACAAGTGGACCGAGAAGCAGAAGTCGGAGATGCAGTTCCTGGCCGACACCCTGAAGCCCGAATTCCAGCTCAGGGACAGCGTTCTGGCACAGCAGGACGAACTGCTCGCGGTCTTCGACCGGGCGCCCTTCCCGATGATGCTCACTCAGGGACCGGACCATCTGCTGCGTTTCGCCAACACCCGGCAGGGAAGCGCTTTCGGCCGTGCCGAGCTGCTGACTCCGGCCCGCGATGCGTATCCCACGCTGCGCGACGCGGGTGTTTTCGACACGATGGACTGGGCTTTGCAGGAAGCTCAGGTCACCGAACTGCGCAGCGTGAGCATTCCGTTGCCCGGCTCGGAACTCTCCCAGCGCTTCGACATCACGTGCACTCCGGTGCGGCTGCGTCCCGACGCCCCGGTGAACACCGTTCTGACGACCGCGATCACATCCGATGAATCGGCCCCGGGATCGCCGCAGCAGAAACTCGCGGAAGACCTCGTCTCCAGCTTCGCCAATCCCCGTACGGAGGGCATGGACAGCTAGAAAGACAGTCGGGGAATTCCCCGCGCGGCACAGAGGCCGCCGGCCGGTGAGACCGGTCGCGGCCGGATTCGCGCCGCCGGTTCCGGCCCGCCGTCACGGCGTACGGGAGCGGCGGCATCCCCGGTGGTCCGCACCGGGCCCGGCACCGGCACCACGCCCCCGCACGCGCCCCGGCACCGCCCCGCGCGCTGCCCGTCCGGTCCCTCCGAAGGGCGTACCGGAACGGCGGGCCACGGCGTGCGGTGTGACGATGAGAGCCACTGGCGCCGGGTGAGAGGCGGACGTCATGGCACGCGCCGTTTGGTCGGGATCGCTGACGTTCGGGCTGGTCACCCTGCCCGTCCAGCTCGCGACGGCCACCGACTCGCACACGATCCGCTTCCGTCAACTGGAGCGGGGCACCTCGGACCGGGTGCGCAACCGGCGGGTCAACGAGCGCACCGGCGAAGAGGTCCCCTACGACAAGATCGTCAAGGGGTACGACACCGGCGGCGGCGAGTACGTGATCATCGAGCCCGGAGAGCTGGACGAGATCACGCCGGGCCGGTCCCAGGCGATCGAAATCACCGGATTTGTCGAGCTGGACGCCATCGCTCCGGCGTACTTCGACAGCACATACTTTCTCCAGCCCCGAAAAGAACACGCCAATGTTTACGGGCTGTTGCGTGACGCCCTCGCCGAGACGGGCCGCGCGGGCATCGCCACGATGAGCATGCGGCAGAAGGACTATCTCGTGGCGGTGCACGAGCAGGGCGGCGTGCTGGTCATGCACACCCTGCACTGGGCGGACGAGGTGCGCGACCCGCACGAGACGCTGAGCAATCTGCCCTCGACCGCCAAGGCCCCCGCGCGGGAGCGGAAGATGGCCACGCAGCTCGTCGAGGCCATGGCCATGGAGTGGAACCCGTACGACTACCACGACCGCACCCAGGAGCGCGTACGGGAGCTGGTCGAGGCGAAGCGCTCGGGAGAGCGGGTGCCCAAGGCCGAGGGACCTCCGGAGAGCACCAACGTGGTCGATCTGATGTCCGCCCTGGAGGCCTCCGTCGACGAGGCACGCTCCTCGCGTACGAGGAGGGGCGCGGGCGGCAGAAGTGCGAAGGCCGGGAAGAGCGCGGGAGGCGCGCGGAGCGGGAAGCAGCGGCCCACGTCCCGTACGGGCGGCGGCAGCAGGGCCGGCACGGCGAAGAAGCAGGCCGGCGGACGGAAGCAGCGCGAGCGAGACCTCGCGGCGCTGACGAAGGACGAGCTGTACCGCCTGGCGGGCGAGGCGGACGTGCCCGGGCGCTCCCGGATGACCCGCGCACAACTGGAGGAGGCGGTGGCCCGCAGCTCGTCACGCGCGGCGTGACCGAGGGGCAGGGGCCAGGGGGCCGGGGCACGCAACCTCGAACTCCTGTGCAGCCGCGCGTAGTTGGAGTGACGGAGGGTTGCCGGACAAGCCGTCGGGTAGGCCGCGAAACGGACACGATGCGGTGCATACGTCCCCTTATGTGGGACTGTGCACCGTCCCGCCGGTCCGGCGTCCGGCGTCCGGCAGACCACGGTACGCGAACGCGGTCCCGGGCGCGGTCATCCGCAGCCGTCGAAAGGACACCCTTCATGATCAGCCGTGCACGGATCGGGCGACTGGCGGCCGTCGCCGTTCTCGGCGCCACCGCAGCGATCGGCACCTTCTCCGGCCAGGCGCTGGCCGACGCCCCGTACACACAGGCGCAGGCCCACGCGCAAGCTCACGCGCCCGACAGCACGGCCGCAGGCGGCAGTTGCAAGACCTGGAAGGACCGCAACACCTTCGGCGTCAAGTGCGGTTACTCCGGCTACGACGCCGTGGCCCGGTGCAAGGACGGCAGCAAGCAGTACGGGCTGAGCGTCGTCAAGAACCGCTGGTCGTACGCGTACTGCGCCGGCCACCGCGGGCTGAAGTACGGCTGGGTCGCTCCGTAGCCGCCAACGTCGGCACAGGGGGAGGCAGTTCGGCCGCTGCGTCGTCGTGGTCCGAACTCCCCCCACAGCGGCGTCAGTTGACGTCACAGACGACCGACCCCCTCCCGAACGCACGGGACGGGGTTGGTCGTCTGTGACGAGGGGTAGTCCTCGGGGCGGCATCGCCGGTTCCGTCTGCTGTTCGTACCCCCGCGACCCGAGGACGCCGCCTTGCGAGACGCACTGTCGGTCATGGATCTGGACGAGGCGCAGGCCGCCTCCGCACAGCACCTCGTCGAGGACCTCAGAGCCCGGCACCCGGGCCCCGACGACGAGGACTTCCTCCGGTCGGCGCCGCTGGAGACCGAGTCACTCCCCCGGCGACTGCGCGCGGGCGTGAGCGGACTGCGCCACGGCGACATGCCGCCCGCCGCGCTCATACGGGGATTCCCCGTGGACGACGGCGCCATCGGCCCGACGCCCGGCCACTGGAGAGAGCGCGCGCCGGACGCCACCGAGGCGCAGGACTACTGGCTGGCGCTGCTGGCCTCCCTGCTGGGAGAGCCCTTCTGCTGGTCGACCCTCCAGGACGGCCGCCTCTACAACGACATCCACCCCATCCGCGGCAGCGAGCAGCACCAGACCGGCCACGGCAGCGAGTCGCCGCTCGAGTTCCACACCGAGGACGCGTTCCACGAGTACCGCTGCGACTACATCCTGCTGCTGTCGCTGCGCAACCACGACCGGGTGCCGACGACCCTCGCCACCTCCCGCGACATCCGGCTCTCCGCCGCCGACCGCCGGGTGCTCTTCGAGCGCCGCTTCGTCATCCGGCCCGACACGGAGCACCGGAGACATATGACGGACGCGGAGATCGCCGCGTACGAGGAGCCCGTCGCCGTGCTCTTCGGGGACCGCGACGAGCCGGGCATCCGGATCGACCCGCCGTACATGGAAGCCCTGCCGGGCGACGAAGAGGCCGCGGGCGCGCTGGCCGCACTGGGCGCGCAGCTCGAAGCGGCGCTCACCGACGTCCCGTTGGGACCCGGGGACGTCCTCGTCGTCGACAACCAGCGCTGTGTGCACGGGCGCAAGCCGTTCCGGCCCCGCCTGGACGGCACCGACCGTTGGCTGCGGAAGGTCACCGTCACCCGCGACCTGCGCAAGTCGGCCGCACGGCACCGGCGCCCGCGCTCCCGCGTGCTGCGCGGCTGACCCTCAACGCCCGTACGTACGGGGCCGGTTCGGTACGTACGGGAGACCGCCCCGCACCCCGCGCCCGCGCCGCCGCCCAAGTGCCCCGCACGGCACGGGCGTTCACACCCCCGAGGAGGGACCAGGTTGCGCATCGCACTCGTCTCAGGCGACGGACTTCCCACGTCCGGCCTGCTGACCGTCTTCCGCAACGTGCTCCAGGTCGGCCGCGATCTGGAGCTGGTCGAGCTGCCGGTCGCCACCGATCTGGGCTATGCGTGGCGCCCCGACAAGGCCGAGTACTACCCCGTCGGCGGCGCACGGGACGCCCGTTCCGGCTGGATGCGGGCGGCACCGCGCCGCGTCCGGGACGGGCTGAGCGACGCGGCACGGGCGGCGGAGCTGATCGCCCTCCGCGACGGCGTCGCCGCGTACGACTCCCTCGGCGCCGATGCCCGGCGTGAACTGGCCGCGCGCATCGAGACGTTGACGGAGCCCTACCGCGTCTACTTCGCCGAGTGGCTGGCCGAGCACGAGCCGGACTGGGTCTTCGGCCTCAACATGACGCTCTCCGACGCCGTACCGGCCACCGCCGGCCTGCACGCCGCCGTACGGGAGCACTTCGCCGGCGGGCGGCGCCGCGGCGGGGTGGTCTTCTGGGACCACGACCTGTTCGGAAGCTGCGCCATCCACGATCCGCAGACCGGTGCGCGCGTCTATCCGGAGCGGCCCAACGCCCTCACCCCGCTCCCCCGCGACGACGCGCACACCCGCTGGATCGTCATCTCCGACGGGCTCGCGGACGAGGCGTCCTCCTACCCGACCGACGCCGTCCCCGAGGTCGTCTCCAACCTGCTGCCGACCGTCCCCGAGGGCCGGCCGGAGGCCCGCCACCGGGAGTTCGCGGCACAGCAGGGCCTCCAGGAGGGACGGCCGGTGCTGCTGGACCCGGTGCGGGTCTTCCGCATCAAGGGCGTGGACGTGGCGGTGCGGCTGCTCGCCGAGATGCGCGAGGAAGCGCTGCGGACCGGCGAACCCGTGCCGTATCTGCTGGTGTTCGGCGGACTGGACGAGGACCCGGAGTACGCGCGCGAAGTCACCGCGCTGTGCGCCGCGTCGGGCGTCGAGGACGACGTCCGCTTCCTCGACGGCGTACCGCTGACCAGCGTCCGCGAGGACGACGGCACCTGGCGCCTGGACGAGGTCGATCTGCTGCGGGTGGCCGCGGCGTCCTCGGGCGGCGTCGTCTTCACACCGGGCGTCACGGACGTGGAGACGGTGGGGCTCGGGCCGGGGCTCGCGGCCATGGCGGGCCTGCCCTGTCTGACGACGGAGTACGACGTCTTCGAGCCGGTCTACGGGCCGGAGTTCGCGCGCGTACGCATGGACACCTCGCCGGAGTCGGTCCGCGCGGGGGCGGCCGAGTTCGTGCGGACGCTGGCGGCGTTCCGCGAGGGCGACGACGCGCTGCGCGCACGGCTGGAGGTCAACAGGAAGATCACGGAGGACCGCTTCCCCAGGGCTCCCTGGGAGCGGTTCTGGCGTGAGCTGCGGGCGGCCTGCGCATGAGCCGGGGCGCGGACGGGCGAGCGGGGGCGGGCAGTCCGACGCGGGCGGCACGGGTAGTACGGGTGGCACGGGCGGCTCGGGAAAGAGTCCCTGTGGTTTGTCCGAAGAAGGCTCCCTACGGCGGCGTTCCTGGCGCTAGCGTGCGGCCATGACAGCGCGGCCCCCCGCTCCGGTGGCCTTGGCAGGCCGGTACGTCATGCTGGAGCCGCTCAGGATCGACCACGTCCCGGATCTCTTCGCCGCCCAGCGCGGACTGGAGACGGACTGGGGCTGGCTTCCCGTGTCCGCGCCGCGCTCGCAGGCCGAGATGCGGCTGATCGTCGAACAGCGCCTCGCGCAGCAGGCCGCGGGCGGAGCCTTCCTCTTCGCCGTGCTGGACGCCCGTATCCGGCGCCCGGTGGGCTGGATCGCCTATCTCAACATCTGCGTCATCGACCAGCGGCTGGACGTCGGCTGGCACTGGATCGGGGGCGCGCTGGCCGAGTCGTACGCCACCGTCGAGATCCATCTGCTGCTCGTCCAGCACGCGTTCGACCTGGGCTTCACGCGGGTGCAGTGGCAGCTCGACGACCTCGACCGCAACGGGCACCACACGATGCGGCAGATCGGCGCCGTACGGGAGGGGCTGCTCCAGCGGCACCAGAAGCGGCCGGACGGCACATGGCGCGACACCGTGCTGTACGCGGTGCTGGCGCCGAGCCGCGCCGCACCGCCCGGCGGGTTCGCCAACCTGAGCCTCACGGCGGGGCCTTCGCCCGCACCGGCGCCCGCGTCCGGGCCGTGGCCCGCTCCGGCACCGGCGCAGGCACCCGTACAGGGGCGGCGGCCACCGCTGGGACTGCCGCCCGGGGGCGCCGCCTACCTGCCCTGACGCCGGGCCCTTCCCCCTTCCCTGGCTCCCTTTCCTCCCCCAACTCCCCGCGGGCTGACCGCCGCTCGGGCTCCGCGACCGCGCCGTGTCCCGGGCCGCCGCGCTCAACAGGGCGTCCCCGGAACGCAGTTGCTCCCTGGGCCCTCGCCGACCGGAATCGTTTTCCCGTACCGGCCGACGGTGCACCTGCCCCGTACGGGACCGCACTGACGCCTCAGCGCCCACATCGACCACGTCCAACTCATGGCGAGGCGCGGGGGGTTGCCGTACGATTCCGGGAAATCGATTTCACGCATCGATCCCGAGCGCTCGCCCCACGGAGGGAGCCGCACCATGGACCGACCGGCACAGGCCAGGAGAACCGCGGGACCAGGTGGCACGAGCCGCCGTACGGCACTCAGGGCGGGCCTCGGGGCCGCACTCGGCGCGGGCGTCCTGCCGGCGCTGTCCGGCGCGGCGCACGCGGCGGAGCAACCCGCCGGACAGCACCCCCGTGCCATCGGCGGAACGAAGATCCGGAACGTCACCGGGCCCGACGAGACAGGGCAGTTCGCGGCCCCGTGGACGGATCTGGGCATCCCGGCGCTGTGCCCGGACGGCTCGATGCTGCACGTGGGCGGCGACACCTTCGACGGCGGCGGCGTGGGCGGCCCGGACTGGCGGGCCCCGGTCGGGCTGCGCTCCGGCAGCGACCTCGGGTCCCTGGTCGTGAACGGAAGTGTGGGCGGCGCGCACGCGGTGGGCCTCGTCCCCGAGAGCCACGAGGGCGGCACGACGGCCATCCCCTCCGACGTCTTCACCGTCGGGGACACGATGTACATGCATCTGATGCGCGGCGTGATCTTCCAGACGCACCACTCCGACTTCTGGAGGTCCACGGACAACGGCGAGACGTGGGAGTACCTGTGCCAGTGGCCGGGCGATCTGCTCGGCGGCCAGTTCCAGCAGAAGTCGTACGCGGTGGCCGACGACGGCTTCTGCTATGTGCTGTCCTCGGTCTTCAACCGGGAGGTCCCCTCCGATCTGCTGCTGCACCGCGTACCGCAGGACCGGCTCGGCGAGCCCGCCGCGTACGAGCCCTGGGGGTTCGCCGACGGGGCCTGGGCGTGGGGCAATCCGGCCACGACGGTCACCGCACGGCGCAAGTGGGGCGAGATCTGCTTCCGCGCCCTCGGCGGCAAGTACGCCTTCACCTGGCTGAACATGGAGCCCCTGTCGATGCGCGCCCAGGTCTTCGCCTCGCCCACCTCCGACCTGACCACCACCCCGGAGCAGACGGTGATCGTGCCGACGACGCCGGGCAACGAGCAGGGCAACGCCGTCGCGAGCCCGTACGGCGGGTTCATCTACCCGGGCTCGACCTTCGACGACTTCCACATCGCCGTCAGCCAGTGGTACGACGACCAGAACTACCGCGTCATGCAGTACCGCATCGACGGGCTGAGCCAGGGCTGAGCGGGAACCGGGCGGCCGTACGCCGCGTACGGGCCGTTCCGTGGAGCGATCTCCGCGGGGCGGCCCGTTCTTCATGCCGCCGCGCACCGCACGTACGCCCCCGCAGAAAGAAAAGAACCGGACACCCCAACGGGGCCCGCGGACGATTCGTTGAGCGTTTCACTTCCTTCCGTGAGGGCACAGAAAAAGCGGTCCTGCTTGATTCTTGCGCCGCCTTTCCCAGCGGCCTCAATTCCCCTGCGCAGCAAGGGGAACGAGTGCAGAAGAGTCCGAATCATCCCTGCGCACACCGCCGTTACCATTGGTCACACCGGTGCGCCAGAATTTTCATCGCCCGGATTCCCAATTTCATTGGAGTAGCCCAGACTTCAGCCCTCCGCGCGCTGTTACGCTCACTTCGCGATTGAGCCCCCGTCACTTATGCGTACGACGAACGGGCCTCGGCGCGAAGAGAATTCACAGCCGACGAGAAGAAGGCGATATGCGAAGAAGAACTGTGTGGGGCGCGGTCGCGGCCGCGTCGGCCCTGGCGATGACCGCGGCGGGGGTGGCGACCGCCGTCGGCGCGGAGGGGGCGGCGGACTGCGCCCAGACCCGGATATTCGAGGTCGGCGGGCACCTCGACGGGAACGCCACGGCCTACGACAAGGGCAACGGCAAGCTCCCCGCCGGAGTGGACTTCCAGAAGGTGCAGTACTCGGCCCAGATCGCGCCCTACCCGGGCGACACGATCTCCATGGACGACTCGGTGGCCGAGGGAATCGCCAAGCTGGACAAGGCGGTTCGCGACTACCACGGTCAGTGCCCCGGATCCCACATCACCATCTCCGGGTACTCCGAGGGCGCGATCGTCGCCGGTGACGAGCTGAACAAGCTCTCGCGCGAGCAGAGCATCCCGCACCAGCAGATCGACGGCGTCCTCTACGGCGACCCGCGGCGTCCCGGCGTCAAGGGCGGCCCCGGCGGCATCGAGACGAACCTGCCGACGATCGTCCCGGGCATCACCATGAAGGGCCCGCGCGGCTTCGGTGACATCGCTGTCCACGAGATCTGCAACAAGAACGACGGGATCTGCTACTCCGAGAACCCGGTGACCAACCTGCTCGGCTTCGCCAACGGCGTCGCGGGCTACTTCCTGGGCGACCACGGGTACGACATCGACCCCGCCGCCCAGCGGGGCAACGGGGACACCGTCCACGACCAGCCGCCGCGCGTGCCGCACGGCCCGCCGCTGCCGATTCCGGCGAAGACGCCGTACGAGCAGTACAAGGGCGACGTGCCCGGTGCGCAGAAGGCGCTCAGCGGTTTCCGTGAGGGCGTGCTGAAGCACCTGCCGCGTGAACTGCGCGACAAGATGGACGAGTTCCCCTGGCTGTCGGTGCCGGAGAAGCAGGCGAAGTAGCCGGGAGCGGTCCCGTACGCGCCGGGCCCCGCAGCCCCCGCACCGTCCGGCGCGTACGACTGCGCGGTGCCGCACTACGGACACCGTCCGTGGGCGGCACCCGCGCAGTGCCTGTTCCGGGCTGAACCGGGCCGGGCTCAGCCCAGCCGGCCGAAGGTGTGGCTGACGTGCTCGGCGAACATCGTGATCCCGGGCATGGGACGGTCCAGGGCCGCGGCGGACTCGGCGACGCCGTGCTCCTCCAACTCCCAGCCCAGACCCTTCAGTTGGTCCGTGACGGGCGAGCGGTCGCCCTCCGGGAAGAGCGAACGGAAGTCCATGCCGAAGGACTTGGAGCGCTCCACCATGGTCTCGTCGTCGAGCACCTGCATGACGTTGTCGATCCGCTCCACGGCGAACCGGCTGCCGGCGGCCGAGAGCCGGCTGACCTCGGTGAAGAGCCGTGCCTCGGCCTCGGGGGGCAGATACGGGAGCAGCCCCTCGGCGAGCCAGGCGGTGGGCCTGGAGGGGTCGAAGCCGGCGGCCTCCAGCGCGGCGCCCCAGTCCTCCCGCAGATCGATCGGTACGGGACGGCGGTCGCAGCCGGGAGTGGCGCCTTCGCCCTCCAGCGTCTCCGACTTGAAGGCGAGCACGGCCGGCTGGTCCAGCTCGAAACAGACGGTGCCGGAGGGCCAGGAGAGCCGGTAGGGGCGGGTGTCGAGGCCCGAGGCGAGGATCACCGCCTGCCGGATGCCCTCCTCGGAGGCGCTGAGGAAGTAGTCGTCGAAGACCCGTGAGCGCACACCGATGTAGTCGGTGGCGCCCCTCCACAGCTCCTCGTCCTCGCTCGCCATGGCGGCGGCTCCCTCGGCGCCGTCGGCGAAGGGGAAGGGCACGGGTGCCTGAGCGGCGGCGACCAGCCGGGCGGCGTAGGGATCGGTGATCAGGGCGTCCGGACGGTCGCTCTCGGCCGCTCTGCCGGCGGCCACCGCCAGGGCGGTCAGGCCGACGCCGGTGACGATGTCCCACTGCTGGTCCGTGCTCAACGGACACCTCCGTCTTTCGCGGTTGTTGCTGTCGCGGTCGCCGCTTGCGCGGCCGTCTCCCAACTCGCCTGCGGTCGCGGGGAGTTGCCGCGCCGCGGACGGGCTCGGCGCCTCCGGTGGGAGGCACCCGGCGCACACTATTAGATGGATGACTCAAGCAACTACATCGCTTTTCAGCCCCTGTTGGGCACGCCGGGGCGGGGCTGCGCCCAGGGACGTACGGCAGCTGGACCGGGCGGCCACGGCCCCTCAGCCGTCGGCGCCGTCGGGGCTGCCGGAGCCGTCCGAACCGGCTGAGCCGTCCGCCCCGTCGAGGTCGACCCGTACGGTCAGCAGATTCGTGCCGAAGGCGCGCACCGCGGCGCTGTTGAAGCGCGGCAGCGTCCGCAGCCGGGCACGGGCGTCGTCCTCCGGAAGCAGCCGGGCGGTGCCCGTGTGCCAGCGCCCCCGGATACGGACGCGGACGCGCGGGTCGGCCTGGATGTTCCGTACGTACTGCGCCTTCTCCCCGTACTCGGAGACCATCCAGAACACCTCGCCGCTGCGGCGTCCGCCCACCGGGGTGCGGCGGGCCAGGCCGGAGCGGCGTCCGGTCGTCTCCAGCAGGACCTGGCCGGGGAGGCGGCGGTTGACCGGATTGGCGATCCGCCGCTGAAAGGCGGTGACCGCACGGAACTTCAGCTCGTGACGACGCGACATGCCCCCATTCTGGCGCGCGCCGGGGACGGTGCGGGGTCGGCTCGGCCAGACGCCGCGGAGGACCGGGCGGTGCCGGCGGTCAGCCCCGGCGGGCGAGCGCGGCGACCTGCGCTCCGCTCAGCGCACGGTCGAAGGCCCGTACGTCGTCCACGGTGCCGTCGACGCCGCGGAACGCCTCGCCGAAGGACAGTCCGCGGCCCGCCGCGAAGTCCCCGTCGGCGGCGAAGTCGCTGTCGTGGCCGGTGACGTCCTCCAGCCTGCCGTCGACGTAGAGCCGGATCTCGTCGGCGTCGTCGTCGTAGACGCCCGTCAGATGCGTCCACTCGCCGGTCTCGGGGCCGAAGTCCGCGGCGGCCTCGTCCGCGTCGGCCTCCTCGGCGTCCTCCTCGTCGTCGAAGGGGACGCGCATCTCCCAGCGGTCCTCGTCCGCGTCGTACTGGAGCAGGAAGCCGCTGGACTGGTCCGCGTCCTGGCTCACCACGACCTGGCGGTCCTCGGTGTCGGCGAGGTTGACGCGTGCGGAGACGGTGAAGCTGCTCTCGGTGTCGACGACGGGGCCGTCCGAGACCACGGCCTGCCCGCCCGAGAAGCGTGCGGCGCTGCCGGCGATGCTCGGCGCCGGGGCGCCGGTGAGCCTGCCGGTGCGGCCGTTGCCCGACGTGTCCGTCACCGCACCGCCGTCGACCTTGTCGAAGACCCACTCCAGGGCGGCGCCCCGCACCGGCGGGCTGGAGGCGGGCGGCCGGGGCTTGCCGCCGCCGGAGGGCGGCTTGGAACGGCCGGCGGTCACGGTGGAGGTCGCGGTGGCCGTCGCCGTCGTACGGGAGGGAGCCGGCTCGGCGGACGGCGCGGGCGCCGCGCTCTGCGACGGCTTCGCCTCGCTGCTCTGCGGCGCCCCCGGACGCAGATCGCCGGAGAAGGCGAACGCGGCGGCCAGCGAGGCCAGGCCGATCAGGGCGAGGCTCTGCACCAGGCGGCTTACGCGCGGCCGGCTCCGTCCGACAGGGCCCGGAATGCCCCAGCGGCCGAAAAGGCGGCGGCGCATCCGGCCCGGCGTGTGCGGCAAGTGGGCGCCGCCCGGGAGGAGTTCGAGGGCGGTGCCGACCGGGGCGTTCTCCTCGGCCCGTATGGCGCCGTACTCCGCGCCGCCCCACGGCAGCACGGCCTCGGCGAGGAGTCCGCCGCAGTCCACGCGCAACCGGCCCAGGTCGGCGACGGCACGGGTGCACGCGGCACAGCCTTCGAGGTGCGGCGCGAGGTCCGCCGCCATGTCGATCGCGTTCTCCTCGGCGTAGGCGAGGACCATCCGGTGAAAGGGGCGGCACTCGTCGTCGAGGCCCGCCTGATGGAGCTGTTCGTAGACGTTGTACAGCTCGTTCCGCGCGCGTCTGCGCAGCAGCGGCACGGCCTCGGTGCCGGAGCCGAGGATCTCCTCGACGCGCTCGTCCTCGTCGCGTTCGACGGCGGTGTGCCACAGCACGGCCTGGCTGCTCTCGGCGAGGCCCTCGAAGGCCCGTACGGCCACGGACGACGGGTGATAATCCGCTTCCGCCGCTGCCGCGGGGGTCTGCGGGCCGCCCGTCTCCGCGTGCACGTTCGTCTGTGTCCAGCTCAGCAAGTCCGGTGACAGGACGCTGCGTTGGTCCGTGACGGACCAGGCGACGGCCGTACGGAGGACGACGGAGAGCGCACGGGGACGCACGGCACCGGAGGCGCCGCGGTCCAGGGGATGCAGCGAGCGCTTCCACGCCTGGCCCGCGAGGGCGTCGGCCGCGGACGAGCTCACGACGCAGGAGGAGGCGAAGACCCTCACCGCCTGGAAGTGGCGCCGCTCCAGCTCGCGCAGGGCGGCGCTCGCGGGCTCCCCGCCCGCCCGTACGAGCCGGAGCAGTTCCGCGTCAGACAGGTGCGCGCATTCCATCCGTTCGTATCTCCCCGGCAGTCCTGCCGTGCCCGCCGTACGAACCGGATGCATCACGTGCGGGCCGACGCCTGGACCGCGTCGGTGGCATTGGTCAACATCCAGCTCAGCGGAAGGATGAGGAAAACGCCATAGGCAATAGGTACCTAGCCTCGCCCGCCACCCGATGCCGTCGTCGCATCACCCGACGGGCCGGGGTTGACGGTCGGGGCATGGCCGGGACGGGTGGTTACCGACGGGTCCCGGCGGGCGGGGGTTTGAGGTGCCGTCTGAGGAGCAATGCCCAGCCCGGCCCGGCAGCCGGAACGGCCGGGCGGCCGGATCCCGGCCCGGCCGCTCCCGGTTCCGGCTGTCCGGGCGCTCCGGGCTCCCCCGGGCGGGCGCGCGCCGTCTCCCCAACGGACGGGCGCTGTCTGTCCGTTGGGGAGGCCGGCCGGCTTTCAGGGGACACGGCCTCACAGCCGTGGGTCGACGGGCTCCGACTCCAGCGCCAGCACGGCGAACACGGGCTCGTGGACGCGCCACAGCGGCTCGCCCGCCGCCAGCCGGTCCAGTGCCTCCAGACCGAGCGCGTACTCGCGCAGCGCGAGCGACCGCTTGTGCCCCAGAGAGCGCGAACGCAGCCGCTCCAGGTGCTCGGGCCGGGTGTAGTCCGGGCCGTAGACGATCCGCAGATACTCCCGTCCGCGGCACTTCACGCCCGGCTGCACCAGGCCCTTGCGGCCCCGTACCAGTGCCTCCCGCGGCTTGACGACCATGCCCTCGCCGCCCGCCTCCGTACGCTCCGTCCACCACCGCACGGCGGCGGCCTCGCTGTCCGGGTCGGCCGTGTCGACGGTGATACGGGCCGTGGCGCGCAGCAGCCCGGGACGGCCCGCGGTGGACGCGGCGTCGGTGTCCGCGGCCACCAGCCGGTCCAGCCAGGCCAGTTGGCCGTCGTGCGGGACCGCCGCGAGGCTGCGGCCCTCGGCCGCGAGGATCTGGAACGGGGCGAGGCGCACCCCCTCCAGCCCGTCCACCGGCCAGCAGTAGCGGCGGTAGGCGTCGGTGAACGCCGAGGCGCACGCGGCCCGTTCACGCTGCCGCTCCAGCAACGCGCCGACGTCGGCGCCCCGTTCGGCCGCGCTTTCCAGCGCCGCGAGAGCAGGCGGGAAGGCCGCGCCCGCGGCGGCGCCCACCGCGGCGTACTGCTCGCGCAGCAGACCCGACGCCTTCAGCGACCACGGCAGCAGCTCCGCGTCGAACAGCAGCCAGTCCGTGCCGAGTTCGTCCCACAGCCCGGCTCCGCCGACGGCCTCCCGCAGCCTCGTCAGCAGCTCCTCGGTGAGCGCGGCGTCGTCGAAGAAGGGGCGTCCCGTCCGCGTGTGCACCGTGCCCGTGGCGCCGTCCGCGACGCCGAAGCGCCGCCGCGCGGTCTCCGCGTCACGGCAGACCAGCGCCACCGCGCGGGAGCCCATGTGCTTCTCCTCGCACACCAACTGCCGTACGCCGTCGGCACGGTAGGCCGCGAACGCCTCCCGCGGATGCTCCAGGAAGCCTTCCTCGGACGACGTCGCGCACGGCGCCATCGTCGGCGGCAGATACACCAGCCGGTGCGGGTCGACGGCGAAGCGGCTCATCACCTCCAGCGCGGCCGCCGCGTTCTCCTCCCGTACCGAGACCCGGCCGTGGTGCTCCGTCTCGACGATCCGGCGGCCCGCGACGTCGGTCAGGTCCAGCGGGCGTTCCCGTGCGCCGGATCCGGACGGCGCCGCCAGAGGCCGCACCGGCTCGTACCAGACCTTCTCGGCCGGTACGTCGGCCAGTTCGCGTTCCGGCCAGCGCAGCGCGGTGAGCCTCCCGCCGAAGACACAGCCGGTGTCCAGGCAGATCGTGTTGTTCAGCCACGACGCGGTGGGCACCGGGGTGTGCCCGTAGACGACGGCCGCACGGCCCCGGTACTCCTCGGCCCAGGGATAGCGCACGGGCAGGCCGTACTCGTCGGTCTCGCCGGTGGTGTCCCCGTACAGCGCGAACGAGCGCACCCGGCCCGACGTACGGCCGTGGTACTTCTCGATCAGACCGGCGTGACACACGACGAGCGCGCCGCCGTCCAGCACGTAGTGGCTGACGAGGGAGTCGACGAACGCCGCGACCCGCTCCTTGAACTCCTCGCTTTCGCCCTCCAGTTGGGCGACCGTCTCGGCGAGGCCGTGGGTGAGCCGCACCGAGCGGCCCTTGAGGTGGCGGCCGAACTTGTTCTCGTGGTTGCCGGGGACGCACAGCGCGTTCCCGGCCTCCGTCATGCCCATCACCAGCCGCAGCACGCCCGGACTGTCCGGACCGCGGTCGACGAGGTCGCCGACGAACACCGCCGTACGGCCCCGCGGATGGCGGGCGTCCACGGAGCGGCCCTCCGCGTCCCGCACCAGTTCGTACCCCAGCCGGGTCAGCAGCGACTCCAGCTCCGAGCGGCAGCCGTGCACGTCGCCGACGACGTCGAACGGCCCGGTGAGATGCCGCAGGTCGTTGTAGCGCCGCTCCAGCCGTACGGAGGCGGCTTCCACCTCCTCGGGGCTGCGCAGCACATGCACCCTGCGGAAGCCCTCACGCGCCAACGACTTGAGAGAGCGCCGCAGTTCACGCCGCTGCCGGGGCAGCACACGCGCGGGCATGTCCGCGCGGTCGGGCCGCCGCGCGTTGCGCTCGGCGCACACCTTCTCCGGCAGATCCAGGACGATCGCCACGGGCAGCACGTCGTGCTCGCGCGCGAGCCGTACGAGCGACTTGCGCGCCTCCGGCTGGACGTTGGTGGCGTCCACGACGGTCAGACGGCCCGCCGCGAGCCGCTTGCCGGCGATGTGGTGCAGCACGTCGAACGCGTCGCGCGTGGCGGCCTGGTCGTTCTCGTCGTCGGCGACGAGGCCGCGGCAGAAGTCCGACGAGAGGACCTGCGTGGGCAGGAAGTGCCGCCGCGCGAAAGAGGACTTGCCCGAGCCGGTCGCGCCGACGAGGACGACCAGCGACAGGTCGGGGACGCCGAGCGCGGTGGACGCGGCGTCGGCGGACGTGACGTCGGTCGGCGCGGCGCCGGAGGACGGGGGCGCGGCGGAGAGTGGGGGCGCGGCGGGCGCCTCGTGCGGTGCCGCCGCCTCGTGTGCCGCCTCCGCGCCGGGTGCGGTGCCGTTCATGCGCCCTCCTCCTTCGTCTCCTCGTCCACGTTCACGTCGTTGTGCGCGTCCGCGTTCACGTCCTTGTGCGCGTCCCGGCTCGCGTCCCAACTCGCGTCCCTGCTCGCGGTCTTGTCCGCGGTCTTGTCCGCGCCTGCCGTCCGGGGGTCCTCCCGGTGGTGCGCGGGCTCCGCCTCGAAGACCGCCATCTGCGTCGGCGGGCCCACCTCCGGGTCCTCGTCGCCGACCGGCCGGAACCCGACGCGGTAGCCGTGCCGCTCCGCGACCTGCTCCGCCCATGCGCGGAACTGCGCCCTGTCCCACTCGAACCGGTGGTCCGGGTGGCGTGACCGCCCCGCGGGCAGCGACTCCCAGCGGACGTTGTACTCGGCGTTCGGCGTGGTCACGAGCACATGGCCGGGCCGGGCCACCGCGAAGACGGCGTGCTCCAGCGCGGGCAGCCGCGGCGGGTCCACATGCTCGACGACCTCGCTCAGCACGGCCGCGTCATAGCCCGTGAGCCGTGCGTCGCCGTAGGCGAGCGAGCCCTGTATCAGCCGCACCCGTTCCGCCTGCCGCTCCGGCATGCGCTCCAGGCGCAGCCGCCGCGCCGCCTAGTGCGCGCACCGACACGTCCATGCCGACCACTTCGCTGATCCGGCTCTCCTTGAGCAGGGCGCCGACGAGCTGTCCTTGGCCGCAGCCCAGGTCGAGCACGCGGCGCGCCCCGGTCTCAGCGAGGACGCGCAGGATCTCCTCGCGGCGCCGCACCGCGAGCGGCACCGGCCGCTCCTCGGTGTCCGCCTCCTCGTCGACGGCGTTGTCCAGGTCGGCGGCCTCGGCGTCGTCCGCCTCGGCGAGCCGCGCCAACTCCAGCCGCTCCCGCGCGTCGTGGGTCAGCGAGCGCCCGGCGGACGAGATAGCGGCGGGTGATCAGCTCCTGTTCGGGGTGGCCGGGCAGCCAGCCCTCACCGGCGCGCAGCAGCTTGTCGACCTCGTCCGGGGCGACCCAGTAGTGCTTGGCGTCGTCCAGGACCGGCAGCAGTACGTACAGATGGCGCAGCGCGTCCGCGAGACGCAGCCGTCCGGAGAGCGCGAGGCGCACGTACCGCGAGTCGCCCCACTCGGGGAACTCCCCGTTTAGCGGCAGCACTTCGGCGCTCACGTCCCAGCCGAGCGGCTCCAGCAGCCGCCGTACGAGGTCGGGTCCGCCACGCGCGGGCAGCACGGGGACCTCGACGCGCAACGGCAGTGCGCGGCCGGGCAGTTCGGGCCGCGCGTCGCAGCGGCCCCGCAGGGCGCTGGCGAAGACCGCGCGCAGGGCGACGGCGAGCAGCGAAGACGCCGCGTACGGACGGTCGTTGACGTACTGGGCCAGCTCGGGGCCGTGTGCGCCGCCGCGGGCGCCCTTGCCCCGCGCGCCGCCGGGTCCTCCCCTGGCGCCCCGTACGAGCGCGACCGGGTCCACGTCGAGCAGCAGCGCGGCGGTGCAGCGCTCCGGCGACGCCTCCGGGTAGAAGACGTGCGCGTCGCCGCCCGAGGTGGGGAAGCGCTGCGCCCTCGCGGGGTGTTTGTGCAGCAGGAACCCCAGGTCGGTCGCCGGACTGCGGACGTCTCCCGTGGTGCTTATCGTCATGAACACCGGGCCGAGTATCCCCGGGCCTCGCCCGCCGCCCCACTGCTTTTTCACCGCCCCCGGAGCCGTCGTCCGGCCGGTGCTGATCGCTCACGATCTGCCAATTCCCTTGCGTACCGGGGTCGTTGGGGCCCGAAGGTCCTTACTGTGCTGCGAGCCGGCATGCGCGAAGGGGGGCGAGGGTGTGGAGGCTCCGGCAGCGTGGCCGTTCGTGGGACACGAGCAGGAGATCGCCGCTTTCGACGAGGCCCTCGCGGACCGTCGGCGGCACGCGTTCGTCGTGCACGGGCCGCCGGGCATCGGCAAGTCGCACTTCGCACAGGTCTGCCGGGAACGCGCCGAGGCCGCCGGGCACCCGGCCGGCCGTGCCGTCGCCGTCTTCGCACCGGGCGCGCCGCTGGCCTCGCTGGCGCATCTGCTGCCGCACGGGGCGGACGCCGGCGACCCGGTGTCCCTGTTCGCCCTGGCCCGCGAGGCACTCGGACCCGGGGACGAGGGCCACCGGTACGTGCTCCTCGCCGACGATCTCGACGGGCTGGACGAGGCGTCGGCCCGTCTCGTCGCCCAACTCCTCGAAGCCGGGGCGGTGTTCCTCCTCGGCACGGTCACCTCGCTGCGCGACCTCGGCCCCGTCGCGTACCGCCTGCAGAGCAGCGGACAGGCGCTGCGCAGAGCGCTGGGCGGGCTGAGCGAACGGCAGACCGGCGAGGTGCTGCACCGGGCGCTCGGCGGACCCGTCGAGCCGCGTACGGTCTCGCTGCTGCACCGGGTCAGCGCCGGAAACCCTTGCTATCTGCGGGAGTTCACACAGCACGCCCTCGCGGCGGACGGCCTCGTGGACGACGGTGAATGGTGGACGCTCGTCTCCGACGTCGGCGCCTCCCCGCTGCTGTCGGAGATGGTCGGGCGAAGCCTCTCCGGCGTCTCGGACGAGACCCGCAGAACGCTCGACCGGATCGCGCTGTGCCAGCCCGTCGAGGCCGCGACGCTGCCCGCCGGTGCGCTGGAGGAGCTGGAGCGGGCGGGCATCGTACGGACGGTGCGCGAGGGCCGCCGGGAGTCGGTCACGCTGCGCCACCCCGCACACGAGAAGGTGCTGCGCTCGGCGGTCTCCTCGCCTGAGCGGCGCCGCATCCTGGGCGACGAGGCCGAACTCGTGCGGGCCCGGGGCGCGAAGCGGCTCACCGACAAGATCCGCATCGCCTCCTGGCAGCTCGCCGCCACCGGCTCGGCCGACCCGGACACGCTGCTGCGCGCGGCGACGCTTGCCCGGCGTACGCAGAACTTCCGTACCGTGCGCGAGCTTTCACGCGCCGCGTGCCGCGAGGGCGAGGACTTCCTGCCGCGGCTGCTGCTCGCGGAGTCGCTGTACGAACTCGGCGAACTCGCGGGCGCCTGGGAGGTCTTCGAGGAGGCGGCGCAGCGCGCGGAGGACGAGTTCGACCGGCTGCTCCTCGCCCTGGGCAGATCGCGGCTGCTGGCCTGGGGCTTCATCGACGTCCACCAGGCCCTGGACGTCAACGCGCGGGCGGCGCGCGAACTGCGCGAGCAGCGCCACCGGGACGTGCTGACCGCGGCACGCGGCGCCGTCCTCATGGCGTTCGGACGCCCCGACGACGCGCTGGCGGTGGTCGGCGGCGCACCGGCGGCGACGGACCGCGCCGTCCCCGGATCCGGGAAGGGATCCGGGGGCGGAAAGGACAAGGCACCGGAGGCCGACTGTCTCGCCGGCGTACTCGGCGACGGCGCCCGCGCCACCGCCCTCGTCGCAACAGGCCGGGTGCAGGAGGGACTTGCGGCGGCACGCGACGCGTACGACGAGCGCATACGTCTGGACGAGTCGCCCGCGATACCGCACCCCGTGGAGCATCTGAGCGCCGTGATGTTCGCGCTGGCCGAGGACGGGCGCCTGGAAGAGGCGTACAAGACGGGGAAACAGGGCTGGCAGGAGGCCCTCGCCGACGACGTCGCCGGAGCGGAGGCGCTGATCGCGGCGGCCCTCGCGCGCTGCGCGCTGCTGCTCGGCAGACCCGTACGGGCCCGCCGCTGGGCCTCCCAATCCGCGTGCGTCGCCTCGCGCAACTCCTTCCCGGGCACCCTGCACACGGCACTCGCACTCAAGGCGGAGGCCGCCGCGCTGACGCAGGACCTGCCCGCCGCGCGCACGGCGTCCGCGGCGTGTGCGGGGCTGCCCCGCTGGGGCGTCTTCCGCCCCGAACTCCCGCTGGGCGAGGCGTGGTCACTGGCCGCCGAGGGCAAGCAGCACGCCGCGCGCGACGTGCTGTGGGAGGCGGCGGAGGACGCACGTGCGGCGGGTCATCTCGCCGCCGAGGCACACCTTTTGACGGACCTCGCCCGCCTCGGCGACGCGCGGAACGCCGAGCCGGAGATGACCCGGGTCGCGGCCGCCTCGGACGGCGGCCTGACCGCGGCCCGCGCCGCCTACGTCGGCGCACTGGCCGCCGCGGACCCCGAACGGCTGCTGGAGAGCGCCCAACTGCTGGAATCGGCCGGTGCGTTGCTGGTGGCGGCGGAGGCAGCCGCGGCGGCCTGCACCCACTGGAGCCAGCGCGGCGAACACCGCCACGCCACCGCCGCGGAGAACCTCTCCCTCGGCCTCCAGCGCCACTGCGAACAGGCCCGTACGCCGGGCCTGACGGTGCTGGGGGCGGCGAAGCACCTCACGTCCCGCGAGGCGGAGATCGCCGGCCTGGTGTGCGCGGGCCTGACGAACGCCGAGGTGGCCGAGGCGGTGACGATCTCCAAGCGCACGGTCGACAACCACCTCCAGAACATCTACCGCAAACTCGGCGTCCGCAGCCGCCGCGCACTGCGCACGGAATATCTGAGGGAGGACTTCACCTGACGGAGGGCCCAACTCCCCCTCCGCAGCACACATTTGCCCACGCCGAGATCGCGACGAAGCCCAACAAGGTGCCACCGACGGACAGTCACCCACGACGGAAGCCCGACGAACAATCCCCCCAGCTCCCGCACAGCACCACAACCGCACCCACACGAGAGGCGCCGCCGTGGCGCCAGCCACGGCACAAGCCGACCACGAACAACCACCCACCCGGAACAACCCCCACCCGCCGCAACGGCAAAGCACCCCCACAACGAGAGCCCGGCGGAAACACGACCACACCGACCAACTCAACACATCGGCCACCCAGTTCAACACCACGCCCCCGCAGGGCCGGGATTCGCAGGCCCCCGAGGCCCGCGTACCCGCGTACCACCACGCACCCCCGTCGACTGGCCCGCCGCGCCAGGGGCACCCCGCGGTTTACCGCCCCGCCANCCCCGCCAGCGCCGCCACTTCCTCCCCCGTCAACGCCCGCTTGAACGCCCGTACGTCGTCGATCGCCCCGTCGAAGCCCCGGACGAACTCCTCGCCCGCCAGCCCCCGGCCGACCACGAAGTCCCCCTTCGCGGCGACCACTTGGAACGTACCGAGACCCGGGGCCGAGCGTCCGCCTCCGCCGCCGAAGAAGCCGCCGCCGGGACGTCCGCCACCGCCGAAGCCGCCGCCCCGGCCTCCGCGTCCGCCCCGGCCGCCACCGCCGTCGCCGCCGCCGGACGTCGTGGTCGTCGTCGTGGTGGTGGAACTGCTCGCGGAACCGTCGTCGCCCGCACCGCCGTCGTCCGAACCGTCGTCGCCCGAACCACCGTCGTCCGAACCGCCGTTCGCGGAGCCGCCCGCGGCCGCGCCGTCGCCCTCGCCCTCCCCCGCACCGTCGCCGGAGCCGTCGTCGACGTGGGCGGTGTCCTCCAGCTTGCCGTCGACGAAGAGACGGATCTCGCCCGCGTGCGCGTCGTAGACGCCCGTCAGATACGTCCATCTGTCGGGGGCCGGGCCCGGTCCGGAGCCCGCCTGCAGAAGCTCGGCGTCCGCGGCGTCCTCCTCCGGCATGATCATCTCCCAGCGGTCCGAGTCCGGGTCGTACTGGAGGGAGAAGCCGCTGATGTGGGCGGCGTCCTGGCTGACCACCGTCTGGAAGTCCTCGGTGTCGTTCATCTTGGCCCGCGCGGAGACCGAGAAGCTCTTCGTGGTGTCGACGACGGGCCCGTCCGCGACGACCGACTGCTCGCCCGCGAACTCCAGCACGTCGCCCTTGCCCAGCTCCGGCAGCGGGTCGCCGTCGAGGGTGCCGTGGGTGCCGTTGCCCGAGGTGTCGACGGTCTCGCCGTCGTCGACCGCGTCGAAGAGCCACTCGAGTTCCGCTCCGCGCACGGGCGACGAGGGCTCGTAGCCCGTGCCGGGCGCGGGCGCGGTCACGGTCGAGGTGGCGGTCGCCGTCGGCTCGGCCCCGCCGGGCGCCCCGGGCGCGCCGGAG
>NZ_LJGW01000312.1 GCF_001751255.1 Streptomyces nanshensis
GCGCGGCGCACCGGCCGGGCCCCGGCGACAGCGAAGCACGGAACGGGAGCGGAGCCCGGAGCGGAAGCGGAGCACGGAGCGGAACCGAGGCACGGCGGGGGAGCGCGCGCGACGCGGTGCCCGGCGGAGTACGTGTCGAGGTCGTCCCCGAGGGCAGCCGTACGGTCGCCGACGGCGCCGCGCAGCTCGTGCTCGCGCCGCTCTTCGGCCGGGCCCCGGGTACGCCTGCGGCCTCCGGTTAGGCTGAACGTGGCAGCCGGGAGCCCCGCTCCGGGCGCCGTGCCCGTGCCGCCGTCCGTTCCGCACACGCCGCACCGGCGGGCGGACCGCGACCGGCAGTGCGGGCCGCACGAACCGTATGAGCCCCTCGGCGAACCGAACCGACCCTGGCAGGAGCCGTCACGTGGCAGAGCGAAAGCCGATCGAGTCGTGGCTGACCGACATGGACGGTGTGCTGATGCACGAGGGCGTGCCCGTCCCCGGCGCGGACGCCTTCATCAAGCGGCTGAAGGAGTCCGGCCGCCCCTTCCTCGTCCTGACGAACAACTCGATCTACACGCCGCGCGATCTGCACGCCCGCCTCGGGCGGATCGGGCTGGACGTGCCGACGGAGAACATCTGGACGTCGGCGCTGGCCACCGCCCAGTTCCTGGACGACCAGCGCCCCGGCGGCACCGCGTACGCGATCGGTGAGGCGGGCCTGACGACGGCGCTGCACGACATCGGCTACGTCCTCTCCGACTCCGAGCCGGACTACGTGGTGCTGGGCGAGACCCGTACGTACAGCTTCGAGGCGCTGACCAAGGCGATCCGCCTCATCAACGACGGTGCGCGCTTCATCGCCACCAACCCGGACGAGACCGGTCCGTCCGCGGAGGGCGCGCTGCCGGCCACGGGGTCGGTCGCGGCGCTCATCACCAAGGCGACCGGACGCGAGCCGTACTTCGTCGGCAAGCCCAACCCGCTGATGATGCGGGCCGGTCTGAACGCGATCGGGGCGCACTCGGAGACGACCGCGATGATCGGCGACCGGATGGACACGGACGTACGGGCCGGGATGGAGGCCGGTCTGGAGACGTTCCTTGTGCTGACGGGGCTGACGACGCCGGACCAGGTGGACCGCTTCCCCTACCGGGCGTCGAGCGTCGTCGACTCCATCGCGGACCTCGTCGAACGCATCTGAGCCGCGCTTCGCAGGGGCCGCCCGGTGGTCGTGGAACAGCACGGTACGGACGTGGAACGGCACGGTAACGGCCCCGCGGGACCAGGGTGCCCGGTGAGGGCGCTGTGACACGATGGCCGTCCGTTTCCGGGCGGACCAGCCCGCGGGGGCAGGCTTCACCGAGGGGGGAAGTGCATGTACGGCAGGGGCAGTTGGGCGCTCCGTGACGGATCCGGCGACCGGGGCGCGGCACGGTCCGAGCGCGCTGTGCGGTCCGTCCGCTCCGTCCGCTCCGGCCGGTCCGTGCGCGGAAGCGCCGCAGGCTGTGCGCTGGCGCTCGCCGGGGTGCTGCTGGGCGGCTGCTCGTCGGACTCCGGTACGGGCGACGACGGCGCCGGTGGCGGCGGCGTCGCACAGCGCCCCGAGTCCGTCACGCCGTACTGGGTGGACCCGGAGGGCAACGCGGCCCGGCAGGCCGAGCGGTACGCGCAGGACGGCAAGAAGAAGCAGGCCGCGCTGATGCGGAAGATCGCCCGTCAGCCCGTGGCCGAGTGGATCCGCCCCGACGACCCGGAGGCCCAGACCCGCAAGGTCACGACCGCCGCCTCGAAGGCCGGGCGGGACGCGCTGCTCGTCCTGTACAACCTGCCGCACCGGGACTGCGGCCAGTACTCCAAGGGCGGCGCCCCCGACGCCGCCGCCTACCGGAAGTGGCTGGCCGGTGTGCTCAAGGGCATCGGCAAGCGCCCGGCGACCGTGATCGTGGAGCCGGACGCCGTTCCGCACCTGCTGATGAAGGGCTGCACGCCCGCCCAGTACACCGACGAGCGCTACGAGTTGCTCAACGAGGCGGTCGGCAGGCTCCAGGGCCTGCCGGACGTCCGGGTCTATCTGGACGCGGGCAACCCCGACTGGGTGCGTGACCCGGGCGCGCTCGTGGAGCCGATGAAGCGCGCGGGCGTCGAGACGGCGGACGGCTTCTCGCTGAACGTCTCCAACTACCAGACCACGGCGTCCAATACGGCGTACGGCAAGAAGTTCTCCCCGATGGTCGGCAACAAGCCCTTCGTCATCGACACCAGCCGCAACGGCAACGGTCCCGTGCGCGGCGCCGGCGCCGACGAGGAGGCGTGGTGCAATCCGAAGGGCCGCGCCCTGGGCGAGGCGCCGACGACGAAGACGGGCGACCAGATCGTCGACGGCTATCTGTGGATCAAGCGTCCCGGTGAGTCGGACGGCGAGTGCAAGGGCGGCCCGAAGGCCGGGCAGTGGTGGCCCGAGTACGCGCTGGACCTCGCCGGAGGCTGAACTCCCGCCTCCCGCCCGGGACTTGGCACTTGCCCGCTTCCCGAAGCTTCGCCTCCCGGAAACTCCGCCTCCCCCGAAACCCCGCGTCCCGCCGGCCGTGTGTCCGGCCGACGGGACGGGGTGGGGGTTTTCGCAAAGNCCGGCTGCGCCGGCGGTCCGGTACCGGCGGCGGACTCGCGCCGCCGCCGGTCACGCCGCTCACCTCACGGTGAGAGCGGCGTCGTCGTGGGTGCCTGGGCGGCCGGGGTGCGCGGCACCTTCAGCCACACCGACTTCGACGGCTTGCCCTTGCCGTCGACGGCCGTCACCATCCACCAGCCGGGCGGCACGAGCGAGGGGTCCTCGGGCAGCCTGACCGTCACACCGTCCGCGGTCTTCTTGAACTTCAGCGCCACGGAGGACTGTTCGACGTTGGTGACGTGTGTGAACGAACCCGGCCTGATCAGCCGCATCTTCTTGATGGACGCCGCGTCCTTGCTGCGGAAGGCTGCCGTGCCGCCCAGCCGTACGGTCTTCCCGCCCCGTCCGGCGTCGGCCAGTTCGGGCCGCTTGCCCTTGGTGTGGAGGTAGGGCGGGGTGTAGATGTCGATCTCCTGCTCGAACGTGCCGGGCTTGGTGTTGGCCTCGTCGGCGAAGAGCGAGTCCGAGCCGAAGGTCATCACGCGTCCGTCCGGCAACAGCAGGGCGCCCGAGTGGTAGTTGCGGCCGACCAGCGGGTCGGCGACGGGCTTCTTGGTGTCGCTGGACGGGTCGTAGATCTCGGCCTTGAGGATGTTGGTGTCGCTGCGGCCGCGGTAGTCGCCGGAGCCGTTGGTCGTCAGCACCTTGTCGTCGGGCAGGATGACGCTGCTGGGGTAGCGGGCCTTGGCGTACAGGTCGGGCCCGTTGCGGAAGCGCGGCGAGGGGTCCTTCAGATCGACGATGCGCGTCTTCTCGCTGGCCTTCTTCGACTCGCCGACGCCGCCGCCCCCGAGCACCATGTACTTGCGGCTCTGGGTGGGCGGCAGCGGCACGGACATCGCCGTCTCCAGCTTGTCCGGGTCGCTCATGCCGGGGATCTTGCGGAAGCCGTTGGTCTGCAGGTCCCATAGGCCCGGCGTACGGCCCTTGTCGGCGGGCCCGTAGCCGGCGTTGGCGCCGGAGTAGAAGATCTTGTTGTCGTCGGTGAGGTGCAGCGCCGGGTAGGTGGGGAAGAAGCGCTTGCGCGGCAGGAACTCCCACTTCTTGGTCTGCGGGTCGTAGATCTCGTTCTTGCCGGGGACGACCTGGCCGATGTCGTCGAGGCCGGAGACCGAGAGGACCTTGCCGTCCTCCAGGGTGGTCAGCGTCGGGTACCAGCGCGCCTCGTCCATGAAGTCGGTCTTGATGTAGCGCTCGGCGACCGGGTCGAACTCGTAGCTGTCCTTGATGCCTTGGAAGTCCTTCTTGTCGAAGGAGAGCTTCTGGGCGATGCCGTAGATGTTCCGGCGCTCGGCGCCGCGCAGCCCGCTCACGCGGTAGTTGTCCTCGGTGCCGGTCTGGTGCTTCTTGCCGCGCTTGGCCGCCTCGACGTACACGCGGGCGACGCTCGCGGTGACGCGGACCTTCCCCGTGACCGGGTCCGCCTTCTTCTTCGCCCGTGGGACCAGGACGCTGTCCTTGGCCTCGAAGGTCTTGCCGTTGTGGCGCCCGGTGAAGTGGGTGCCCGCCTTGATGGTCTTGGCCCGGTCCGGGTTCTCGTTGTGGACGATCATCAGGCCGCCGGCCTTCTTCACGTCGCCGCCGAGCTTCTCGTAGCGCCGGGTGCCGCCCGCCACCAGCAGCTTGCCGTCCGGGAGTTGGGTGTGGCCCGCGCAGAACAGGTCGTTGGGCGTGGGGATGTTCTTGAAGGTGTTCTTGACCGGGTCCCACAGGACGCTGCGGAAGGTCTTGGCGTTGAACTGCTTCGCGTCGTTGCCGGAGCCGGCGACCAGGAGCACCTTCCCGGTGTGCAGCAGCGCCGCGTGAATCGTGTTGATCCGGTACTTCTCGGGGACGGGGACGACCTTCCAGTGCCCGTTCTCCGCCTTGTACTCGGGCTGGTTGATCTTGTAGTCGTGGTACTTCGCCGAGGCGATGCCGTAGAGCGCGGGCCCGTTGAACCCGGCGATCACCAGCACGACCGTCGCCGCTATCGCTGTGCGGCGCGTACGCCGGCTCGGTCGGAACTTCATCTTTCACGTCCCCCAGGGGCGGTGTGCAGTGGTACGGGGTGCTGCGTCGCGGGCGCGTGGCCGCCTGGCGGGCTCTCCTCCCGCGTGCCGTCGTAGGCGTCGCCGTCGCCCTCGCCGTACGCGCTCTCCCGCGCCTCGCCGTCGAAGGACGCGGAGGACGCGGAGGACGCCGGGGAGGAGCCGTCGTCCGGCTCGTGCGACGGCGGCAGCGGGCCGCCCTGCCGGTGCCGGTGCCGCCGCTGCTTCCGCCGCTTCTTCTCGGCCCGTACGGTCACGCGCCAGCCGACGATCGGGGCGGCCGTGATCAGCAGCGCCAGCGCGGCCCAGGTGATCATCGCCGGGTGGTCGTGGCCCAGATAGAACGAACCGCCCAGCGAGCCGCCGAAGACGACGATGAAGAAGAGGTGGACGCGGAAGGTGCCGAAGAGGGTGTCCGGGCTGGCGGAGTCGCCCTTGGGGGTCACCACGAACTTGCTCTTGCGGCGCAGCACCGTGTCGAAGAGGGAACGGGCGTAGATCGGCGCCGAGAGCGCCGACATCAGCATCCCGGCGAGGCCGCCGGAGCCCTCCGGTTCGTGCGGGGAGACGTTGTGCCGCCGGTTCCAGACGTACAGGCCGATCTGGAGCGCGGTGGCGTTGCCGTACAGGGCCATCCATATGGTCGGGTCGATCTGCACACCCGAGGCGCCCAGACCCAGGAACAGCGCACAACTCAGCGCCGCCAAAATCCAGTTGAGCGCCGCGATCGGGTAGAAGATCATCAGCATCGTGTAGTTGAACAGCTTGCCGGGCGGCAGTGTGAAGACGCCCCGCCAGTACTGCTTGAGGATCGTCTCGTACGTGCCGCGCGACCAGCGCAGTTGCTGGGTGAAGAAGTCCGTCCAGGCGTTGGGGCCTTCGCCCACGGCCAGCACGTCCGGGGTGTAGACGGAGCGCCACTTGCGTCCCGTCTCCGGATTGCGGTGCCGGTGCATCTCGAAGCCGGTGGCCATGTCCTCCGTGATGGAGTCGTACAGGCCGCCGATGCCCTTGATGGCCTTGATGCGTACGGCGTTGCTGGTGCCGACGAACATGGGCGCGTTGTAGCGGTTCCCGGCGCGCTGGATGAGGGCGTGGAAGAGGAACTGCTGGCTCTCGGCGGCCTTGGTGACGAAGTTGTCGTAGTTGCCGTAGACCTGCGGCCCGATGACGAAGCCGACGTCCGGGTCGCGGAAGTAACCGAGCATCCGCTCCAGGTAGTTGGGCAGCGGCACATGGTCGGTGTCGACCGAGGCGAAGTAGTCGTAGTGGTCGCCGTGCGCGGCGAGCCAGGCGTTGTAGTTGCCGTGCTTGGTCTTCGCCCGGTGCGGGCCCTTCTTCTTGTTCCAGCGGGGCACGCCCTTGCGCGTGAAGTGGTGCACGCCCAGCCTGCGGCAGACCTCCTTGACCTCCGGGTCGTCGCCCTCGTCGAGGAGCCAGACGTGCAGCAGTCCGCGGTGGCGGATCTTCACGGCCGCCTCGAGCGTCTTCGTCACCATCTCCAGCGGTTCCTTGCCGGGGACGAAGGAGGTGAGGAAGGCGACGCGGGTGCCGGACTCCGGCACCACCGGTACGGGGTCGCGGGCGACGAGCGTGGCGTGCGCGTTGGAGAGGACGTTGAGCGTACGGAACAGCTCGATGAGGCCGATGGACACCAGCATCACGATGTCGAGCTTGAGCACGAGGTCGGAGACGGCGCCGTCGTCGCGGCGCGTCCAGTGCTGCGGCTGCATCAGCCACACCAGGAGTCCGGCGGAGAGCAGCGGCGCGAGGCAGAGCAGCGTCGCCGCGCGTATGCGGTGGGGCTCCTCGGACAGAAGGCTGCGGTAGGCGACGCGGTACGGCTTGTCCTTCGCGGGCTGCGTCAGCGGACCGGCGAGGCGGCTGTAGTGCTCGTAGTCGTAGCGCGGCAGCTCTTTGGGCGCCCAGCGCCGTCCGCGGCCGAGGGTGCCTCTGGCACGCTGTCTGACGTGGCCGGGTATGCGTAGCTGTGTCGTCCGGGTCGGGTCGTCGTCGGCCGCCTGCGGGTGCTCCGGCTGTCTTTCACCGGACCGGTTCGAGGTCATGGCTCATCCCCCTGAACGCAGCAGGCTGCGTGTGGTCGTACTTCCCGCGTCCCTTCCCGCGGCCCCCGGCGCGGCAGGCGTCGGCTGCTCCGTACAGAGACTTCGCGCGGGCGACGCCCGGTTCCACGGAGAGGACCTCGGTTTGCCGTCCGGGCGGAAGCCGCGGGCTCGACCTGTGGGGAGTGCCGTGCCCGCTCGCCGGCCGTCGATTCGCTGCGCTGCACGGCGGCCGGAGACGTCGGTAGGTTCTCCGACTCCACGCCCGAACGCAAGGGCGATGAGGGACGGTTCGTCCGCATAGCGGCGTGATTTCCCGGCTTCTCTGTGATGGAGGTGTCATCGGAATGGACACGTTGTGTGTGGTCCGTGAGTAAGTTCACGGGGCGGTAGGGGGGCGTACGGGGCGCCGGTGCGGCCCGCGGGCCGCGGAGGTCAGCCCACGGGGTCGGCGAAGACGACGGTGAACTCCTCCTCGGCGGCGGCCAGTTGGGTCTTCGCGCCGCCGTCGCCGTCTGCCTGCGGCCCACCCTCCGGGGTCTTCTCCGTACGGCCGCGGAGTGTGAAGGCCGCCAGCCGCTCGCCCTCGGCCGCCAACTCCCGGCGCTGCCCGTCGTCCAGGGCCCGGTGGAAGGGGGTGACGGTGACCGTCACGGCGTTCCTGCGGGGCTGTTCGGCCTTCCACACGCCGCGTACCTCGCCGTCCAGCAGCACCGTGCCCGGCACCTGCCCGTTGCGGCTCGCGATGAGCTTGCGGGCGGCGTCGCTGATCACCCGCGTACGGTCCGCGTGGGAGAGCACGAGGTTGTCGTACTCCGCCACGAGGCGCGCGGGCAGCGGCAGTTCCGGATCGGGCCGCGGCGCGTCCGGCAGGTCGAACAGCTCACGGCCGCCCTCGCTGCGGAAGACCTTCAGCTCCGGACGCAGCCGTTCCATCACCTCGCCGAGCCGCGTCAGTCCCGACCACGCCTGGGCGTCCATGACGGACGCGGGCCCGAACGCGCCCAGATAGCGCAGCAGTACGGTCTCCACGCTCGGCTCCGCGGAGACGGGGCGGCCCAGCCAGGACTCGATCGTGGCGTACGTCGGCTGCCCCGAGCGTCCCCACAGTCCGCGGGGCGGGATCTGCACCGCGTCGCACAGGGCGCGTGCCGCCCGCGACAGCGCCTCCGGGTCGTGCCCGGGCCGGCGCTCGGCGAGCAGTCGCCCCAACTCGCGGACCGTACGCGGCTCCTGGCGCAGCAGCTCCGTCGCGTCGGCGGCGACGTCCCACGGGTCGACGCCCTCCAGCCGTCGGCGGTTGGCGGTGCGCACCAGGGACTCGTGCAACGTCCGCGTCAGCGGCCGCAGTTCGAGGCAGTCGGCCGCGCTCACCAGATGCACGGTGCCGCGCATGACGCCGACCCGTACGGCCCGGCGCTCACGCAGCAGCGCGGACAGCTCCTCGGCGCGGAAGTCCGCGAGACGGGAGAGGAGCCCGTAGTACGGCGGCTTCGGCGCCTGCGCCTGGAGGCCGACGAGATGCTCGACGGCGTCGAGCGCGCTCATCCCCGAGCGTTCGGCGAGCAGTTGACGCGTGACGAGGGCGCGGCCGAGAGCCCGGTCGCCGAGGGTCGCGGGGTGCATGGGGGGAGTCTGGCGGATCGGCCGTGGCCGCGCCACGCGGAGCGGCGACCGGCGCGACGCCGGAACGGCCGGTGGGGCCAGGCGTGCGTGTGCCCCGGGGCCACGGCCCGGCCGCCGTGCGGTGCGCCGGACCGTGGCCCTCTCTTCCGTCTCCGTCTCCGTCTCCGGCTCCTCCTTTTCCGGTCCTCTCCCGGACGTTGAACGAGCCGGGAGGGCTCAGAACTTCACGTCGGAGCAGGAGTAGAAGGCGTTCGCCGTGTCGGCGATGTTCCACACGCCGAGGATGATGTGCTGCCCGGACTTGCCCTCGGGCAGCTTGCCCTCGCCCGTCCACTCGGCGGGCGGCTGCTCGCCCTTCATGTCCACGGTCAGGAAGGGCTTCGGCTCCAGGTCGTCGCGGGTGAGCTTCTTACTCGGGTCCCAGCCGTCCTTGGTGACGTAGAACTGGAAGTCCGTCGTCGAATGCCGCGCCGTCATCGACCACTTGAAGGTGTGGTCGGCGCCCGCCTTCAGGTCGGTGGTGGGCCAGTCGCCGCCGCGCGGGTCGTCGAGCTCCTTGAAGCTCTCGTTGCCGCCCGCACAGATCGTGCCGTCCTCGGGGCCCTTCTCGGGGAAGCCCTTGGGGCCCTCGACGCTCTGCGGCTCGTTCTCGATGGCACCGCAGTCCGAGACCTTGCCGTCGGCGCAGTTGGCCTGCCGGCTGGACGGGTCGGTGCTGAAGCCGTGGCCCTGTGCGGAGCCGCCGGTGAGGAACATGGCTGCGCCGCCAAGTCCCAGTCCTACGACGGCTGCTGTGATCTTCTTGCGCATGTCGCTCCAGATGCTCGTGGGGGTCGGAGTGCGCGCATTTCAGGTCTAGACCAGGCCGCGAATGTAGCGCGGCCGCCCCATGATGTCCAGACCAATTTCCCCGTACGAGTACGACGGTGGTCCGGAGCAGGCGTGAACGAGCGCCGGGCGCAAGGGAGTCGGCGGTCGCCGGAGAACAGCGGCGCGAGCGGAGAGGCCGGGCGGGAGAAGGGCCGGTGGGGGAAGGGCGAGAGGGCGGAGACGACGGAAGCCCCCCGCTCGATGCGGAGGGCTTCCGGTCTTGCTCGCTGTACGCCGTCAGGGACTCGAACCCCGGACCCGCTGATTAAGAGTCAGCTGCTCTAACCAACTGAGCTAACGGCGCCCGTCGGCCTTCGCAGACCGACGGAGGAAATACTACCCCCTCCCCGAGGGTGCTCCGGACCGGTGCCGTGAGGGCTGCCGGGGCAGGCGCCGGTGAGCTGCGTACGGACCCGGCCCGGCCCAACCGGCCGCCGCCACCGCTCAGATCGCGAGCGAGAGCATGACCGGAGCGGCCTTGCGGCTCAGCGTCTCCGCCGCCCGCCGCAGCCGGTGCGCGTGCTCGACGGGCAGCGACAGCGCCAGACATCCGACCGAGGATCCGGCGGTCACCGGCACCGCGGCGCACACCGTGCCCACCGCGTACTCCTGGAGGTCGAGCACGGGAACGGTCGGCGGCTGCCGGTCCAGCGTGTTCAGCAGCACCTTCTCGTCCGTGATGGTGCGCGAGGTGAGCCGCGCGGTGCGGTGCCGCGCGAGATGGTCCTTGCGTCCGTTGTGATCGAGCTGCCCCAGCAGGCACTTGCCGATCGCGGTGGCGTGCAGCGCCGAGCGGAAGTCGACCCATTCGTTGACCGCGGGCGTGGCCGGGCTGTCCGCGTAACCGGCGACCTCCAGCTCGCCGTCCTGATAGCGGCCGAGATAGACGGCGGCGCCGACGGTGTCGCGCAGATCGGCGAGGGTGCGCTGGAGCCGTTCGTCCAGGGCCCGTTCGCGGTCGCCGCCCGAGCCGAGCAGCACCAGCGACTCCCCGACGACATAGCCGCCGTCCGTGAGGCGCTCCGCGTACTTCTCCCGGCAGAGCATCGCCAGCAGATGCGCGAGATGGCCCGGCGGCAGCCCCGTCTCGCGGGAGAGGGCCGACTCGGTCACGCCGTCGCGGTGCGCCGCGATGGCCTCCAGCACCCGCAGCGCGTACCTTACGGAGTGGAACGGCGCGGTGTGCTCGGGCCTCAGCGCCACGACGGGCCTCCCTGGAGGTGTGACCGTTTGCGTCGTGACCGTCGCGTCCGGTCACGCCCGCTTCTCACGATAACGGCCAACGGACCTGCCGGTGGGGGCCGTTGCACTGATTTGGCATATGCGACCTCGCGGTGTGCGGGAGCCGCCGCGGCGTGCGGAGACCGCGGTCGTACGCATCCGTACGACCCTCGTCCACGGCGCCGTACACAGGCGTACGAAGGGGCCGCACCGGCGTTCGCGGTGCGGCCCCTTCGCGATGGCACACGTCCTCGGCGCCGAGCGCCGTCCTACAGCACGGCGCTCAGGAACTCCCTGGTGCGCTCGTGTTCGGGGTCGCTGAAGATCTTCTCCGGCGCGCCCGATTCGATGACACGGCCCGCGTCGAACATCAACACGTCGTCCGAGATGTCACGCGCGAAGTTCATCTCGTGCGTGACGCACAGCATCGTGATGTCCGTGGTGTGCGCGATGTCCCGCAGGACGTCCAGCACACCCGCGACCAGCTCCGGGTCGAGCGCGGAGGTGACCTCGTCCAGCAGCAGCACCTGCGGACGCATCGCCAGGGCCCGGGCGATGGCCACACGCTGCTGCTGGCCGCCGGAGAGCTGGCTCGGGTACTTGTCGATGTGCTCGGTCAGGCCCACGAGTTCGAGCAGTTCGCGGGCGCGCTGCTCCGCCTCGTCCTTGGCCAGGCCCAGCACGTGCACGGGCGCCTCGGTGATGTTCCGCAGCACCTTCATGTTGGGGAAGAGGTTGAACTGCTGGAAGACCATGCCGATGTTCTTGCGCACCTCGCGGGAGTGGCGCTCGCTCGCGGGCACCAGCTTCCCGTTCCGCTCCTCGTGCGTGAGGTACTCGCCGGCGACCTTGATGGTGCCTTCCTCGGGCTTCACCAGGGTCATCAGCAGCCGCAGGATCGTCGTCTTGCCCGATCCCGAGGGGCCGATGAGGGTGACGTGCTTGCCGGAGGCGACGTCGAAACAGAGGTTGTCGAGCACGACGTTGCTGCCGAAGCGCTTCGTGACGTTGTCGAAGGTGATGAGCTGACTGCCGTCCACGGCAGGGTTCTTGGTCTCTTTCGAGGTGGTGTTCTCAGCGGACAAGGCGACGCTCCAGGGCTCTCATAAGCAGGGATGCCGGGTAGGCGATCAGGATGAAGACGACGCCGATGACCGTGATCGGCTCCGTCGGCTGGAAGGTCTCGGCGCTGAACTGCCGGGCCTGGCCCAGCATTTCGAGCGCCCCGATGATCGCGATCATCGGCGAGTCCTTCAGCATCGCGATGATGTAGTTGCCCAGCGCGGGCACCACGCGACGGATCGCCTGCGGCAGGATCACCGCACTCCAGGTACGGCTGCGCGGCAGGCTGAGCGCGGTGCACGCCTCCCACTGCCCGGCCGGCACCCCGTCGATGCCGGCGCGGTAGACCTCCGCCGTGTACGTCGAGTAGTGCAGCCCGAGGCCGACGACACCCGCCGCGAGTGCCGTGAGGGTGATGCCCCACTCCGGCATGACGAAGTAGAGGAAGAAGAGCTGTACCAGCAGCGGGGTGTTGCGGATGAACTCCGTGACCGCGGTGACCGGCCAGCTCACGGCCTTCAGGCTCGACCGCTGGGCCAGCGCCCAGACCAGCCCGAGCGCGAAGGCGATGAGCGAACCCAGCACCAGCGCCTGGAGGGTGAGCAGCACGCCGTCCCACAGGCGCGGCAGGAACTCGCTGACCGCGTTCCAGTCCCAGGTCATGAGGCACCTCCGGTGGTGGGAACGTCACGGGGGGCCTCGGCCTGGCGCGGCACACGGGCCGTACGCCGCAGACCGCCGGACTTCGCCGCGGGCGCCTGTCCGATGCCCGCCTTGGCATGCCGCTCCAGCACGCGCATTCCCCTGGTGAGGGTGAACGCGAGCACGAAGTACATCACCAGGATGATCGTGTAGACGGGGGCGCTCTGGCCGGTGGCGTTACGCACCAGCGAGGCACCGAAGGTGATGTCCGCGACGCCCATGATCGAGACCAGGGCGGTGCCCTTGAGCAGTTCGATGAGCAGGTTGTTGGCGGGCGGGATCATCTCGGGCCACGCCTGCGGCAGCACGATCTTCGTCAGCCGCTGCCACGGGCTGAAGCTGAGCGCGATGCCCGCCTCCTGCTGCGCGGGTGCCACGGCGGCTATCGCGCCGCGCACGATCTCCGATCCGTACGCGCCGTAGGACAGTCCCAGGGCCAGGATCGCCGCCCACATGGGCATCAACTGCCAGCCGAAGCCGACCGGGAGCACGAAGAAGATCCAGAACATCAGCACGAGTGCGGAGGTGCCGCGGAAGATCTCCATGTAGGCACCGGAGACGACGCGCACGGAACGCAGCCGGTGGGTACGTGCCACCCCGACGACGAACGCCACCGCGGCGCCGAGCAGGGCGCTGAAGACCGTGAGCTGAACCGTCAGCCAGAGGCCCTTCAGCAGCAGCTCCCACAGACCCCAGGTCAGGTCCGTCATTTGCAGCGCTCCTTCGCGGTCTTGGTCGTCATCTCGTCCTCGACGAACCCGAAGGGCCGCATGATGCGGAAGAGTTCACCGCTCTTCTTCATCTTGTGGAGCTCTTCGTTGAAGGCGTCGCGCAGGTTGCTCTCGCTCATGCGGAAGGCGAAGGCGCCGGTGCCCAGATCGGGCTTGCCCTCGAGGATCGGCGTGAAGTTCTTGGTGTACTCCGTCTTTCCGCTCTTGGACTGCTTCACCACGTTGCGGACGGTGATCGCCGTGCCTGCGAAGACGTCGGCACGGCCGCCCTGGACCTCCAGCAGACCCGCGAGCTGGTCGGGAAGCAGCTTGATCTCGCTCTTCTTCACGCCGGCGTCGACGGCGTAGTCGATCTCCGCGTAGCCGACGCCGGTAGCGAGCTTGGCGCCCTTCTCCGCGACGTCCTTGTAGGTGTGCAGACCCTTCGGGTTGCCCTTGCGGACGATGAAGGCGTCCTTCATCTCGTACTCGGGGTCGGCGAAGAGCACCTGCTTGCAGCGGTCGGAGTTGATGTACATGCCGGCGGCGACCACGTCGAACTGCTGGGAGTTCAGGCCCGGGATCAGCGAGTTGAACTCGGTGGGCAGCGGCTGCACGTTCTCGATGCCGAGCCGCTTGAAGATGACCCGCGCGATCGCAGGCGAAGAACCGGTCAGCTCACCGTTCGTGTCGATGTAGCTGTACGGCTGCTCGCCGGCGATGCCCAGCTTGACCGTGCCCTGTGCCCTCAGTCTCTCCAGCAGATCGCCCCCGTCCCCGGTGCTGGCGCTGGAGACCCGGCTGCACGCCGTGGTGGTGCCCAGCGTTCCGAGCGCCGTCAGCGATGCCGCTCCCGCGAGCACCGATCGGCGTCCCAGACTTCTGCCGGTTTTCCCGGCATTTCCGGTGTTGTTGCCTCGTGGTGGAGCCATGGGCGCGCAGCTACCCAGGCCCTGTGAAGATATGCGGATCGTTTTCAGCCCTTGACCTGCCCGTTGTGGGCTTGACCGCTGCGCCACCATTGACACGTACGAATCACCACTGCACGACGCGGAGGCACGATGGCCGAGCGGTTCATTCAAGTGTCGTTGGACAAGCGGGGAGTCAGCTGTACGGCGAAGCTGCTCGACGACCGCGCACCGATCACGTGCGAGGCGGTGTGGAACGCGCTGCCGCTGGGCGGCGACGTCTACCACGCCAAGTACGCCCGCAACGAGATCTATGCGCTCATCCCGCCGTTCGCACCGGAGGAGCCACCGCTGGAGAACCCGACGATCACCCCCATTCCGGGCGATCTGTGCTATTTCACCTTCACCAGCACGCAGTTGAGCACGTCCTCGTACGGCTACGAGGCGGCGGCCGAGCAGCAGGGCGGCCAGGCCGCGCACGCCACCCGGACCACCGTCGTCGACCTCGCGCTCTTCTACGAGCGCAACAACCTGCTCATCAACGGCGACGCCGGCTGGGTGCCCGGCATCGTCTGGGGCTCGGTCGTCGAGGGGCTCGACGCGATGGCCGAGGCGTGCCAGGACCTGTGGCGGGCCGGGGCGCTGGGCGAGACCCTCAACTTCCGCAGGGTCTGAGCCGGTTCGGGACCCGGGCCCGGGCCTGATCGCTCGGCCCGGGTGTCCCGTACATCCCGTACGTCAGACGGCGGGTGCCCGGGGAGGCTCAACTCCCCGGGCNGCCAGCGCGGGCGGCGGCACGTCCGCGGCCCCCGCCTCGTACAGCGCGTGCGACGCCCGCAGCACGAGATCGTCCCGGTGGCGCGCGGCCACGAGCTGCACGCCCATCGGCAGCCCCTCCCCGTCCAGGCCGCAGGGCACCGAAGCGGCGGGCTGCTGCGTCATGTTGAACGGGTAGGTGAACGGCGTCCACTCCGTCCACCGCGTCATCCCGGAGCCCTCGGGCACCTCCACGCCCGCCTCGAAGGCCGTACGCGGCATGGTCGGCGTGACCAGCAGGTCGTACGTCTCATGGAAGACGCCCATCTGCTTGCCGAGCGCCATGCGCACGTCGACTCCGGCCAGATAGTCCAGCGCGCTGCGCCCGGCGCCGTCCTCGGCGACCTCCCGCAGCCCCGGGTCCATCGCCTCGCGCTGCTCGTCCGTGAAGAACTGCGTGACGCGGGCCGCTCCCGCGAACCACAGGGAGTGGAACGCCTCGATCGGGTCGTCGAACCCGGGGTCGGTCTCCTCGACGAGGGCACCCTGCTCCTCCAGCCGCTCCACCGCGCGCCGCACGCCGGCGGCGACCGCCGGGTCGACCGCGACCCGGCCGCCGAAGTCCGGCGAGTACGCGACGCGCAGCCCGCGCACCCCCTGCTTCACCGACTCGCGGAAACTGCCGTGCGGCGTCGCGAGTTGCGACCAGTCGCGGGCGTCCTGCTGGGAGATGACGTCCATCAGCAGCGCCGCGTCCGCCGCGTCCCGCGTCATCGGGCCCACGTGCGCGAGCGTCCCGAAGGCGCTGGCGGGGTAGATCGGCACCCTGCCGTAGGTCGGCTTGAGCGCGAAGATCCCGCAGAAGGACGCGGGGATGCGCACCGAACCGCCCGCGTCGGTGCCGAGGGTCAGCGGTCCCGCGCCCAGCGCCACCGCCGCGGAACCGCCGCCGCTGGAGCCGCCCGCCGTACGGGAGACGTCGTACGGGTTGCGGGTGACGCCGTGCCGGGGGCTGTCCGTCACGCCCTTCCAGCCGAACTCGGGCGTCGTGGTCTTGCCGACGAACACCGCGCCCGCTTCGCGCATGCGCGCCACGGACGGGGCGTCCTCCTCCCAGGGGCCCTCGGCCGAGGAGGACCACGAGCCGCGGAGGGTGGGCTTGTCGCGCAGCAGCAGGATGTCCTTCACCGTCACCGGCACCCCGTCCAGCGGGCCCTGGGGCTCGCCGCGGCGCCAGCGCTCCGCGGACTCGCGGGCCTGCGCGAGGGCGTCGTCGCCGTCGATGCGGACGAAGGCGTTCACATGCGGCTGTGTCTTCTCGGCCTGTTCGATCGCGGCACGGGTGGCGTCGACGGGGGAGAAGTCGCCGTTGCGGAACCCGGCGAGGAGGCGTCCGGCGGTGAGGCTGCTGAGATCCGACATGGGAGCCTTTCGATTCGTGACCGAGGTGTCGCGACCGGGATGTCGTGACGCGGACGTCGGGACGTGGTGGTGCGTCCGCGGCCGTGCGGCCGCGGTGCCGGGGCCGGCCGTGGCCGGCGGAGTGGTGTGGCCGGCCGTGGCCGGCGTGGTGGTGCGCCCGGCCTTGGCGACCGGAGTGGTGTCGCCCGGACGTCGTGACCGGGGCGGTCCGGCCCGCGCGGTGCGGGCCGGGGTCAGACGGACGGGCCGGGCTCAGGTGGAGGGGACGTAACCGAGGTTCTTGTCGACCACGTTCAGCAGGGGCTCCCCGGCCTCCCAGCGGTCGAAGTTGTCGAGGAACTGGTCGGCGAGGTCGTCACGCCACCCGATGGTGTCCCCGCTCATGTGCGGCGAGACGATCAGGCCCGGTACGTCCCACAAGTCGCTGTCCGCGGGCAGCGGTTCGCGCGCGAAGACGTCGAGCGCGGCACCCGCGATCCGGCGGGCGGCGAGCGCCTCCACGAGGTCGGGCTCGACGACGTGCTGGCCGCGTCCGACGTTGATGAAGTGGGCGTCGGACTTCATCTGTGCGAACGCGGACGCGTCGAAGAGACCGCGGGTCTCCTCCGTGAGCGGTGCGACGCAGACCACCCAGTCCGCCTGCGCGAGGAGGCCGCCCAGCGCGGCGTTGCCGTGCACCCGTCCGAAATCGGGATCTTCGGCACGTTCCGTACGGCCGACGAGGTCCACGGTCACGCCCACGGCCTTCAGTGTCCGGCCGACCCTTCTCCCAATTGGCCCGGACCCGACGACAACGGCCCGCGAACCGCCGACCCTTTTCGTCTCCCGGTGCTTCCACTGACGTTGCCGCTGCAATTCCCAGCTATCGCGGAAATCTTTGGCCATGGCTAGAACGAGGCCCGTGACGTATTCCGCAATGGGTTGGTCGAAGACCCCTCTCGCGTTCGTCACGACCGTCTCCGGCGAGGCCGCCAGCTCGGGCAGCAGACGGTCGACTCCGGCGCTCGGGGTGTGCACCCAGCGCGGGCGCGGACCGCCGCCCGGCCACGCGTGGCGGACGGCGTCCGAGAGGAAGTCCCACACGAGCAGGACGTCGGCGGTCGGAAGCCTCTCCGCCAGGCTTTTCTCGTCCGCGTGCACGATACGGGCACGCCCCGCGAGGCGGTCCAGGCGGGGCGGTGGATCATCGTCGAGGACGAGAAGTACAGGCTGGGTCATCGGCAGGAAACCACTTCGAAACGGAGGGGCGGTTGGCTGGTCGGGCTGGCGTGAACTCAGCGGCGGGAAGCCCGCGCAGATGCAAGGATTGACCACGGTAGGTAGCCCGAACTACCGTCGTCAATGAAGGCATCTGTCCCGGCGTTCCGGCTAATGACCGGCTTTCATTTTTTCCCTTTCTGGCCGTAGGCCACCCCTCCGTTCTTTGGGGCTCACCCATGGATGTCTCCTTCCTCGGCGGACCGCAACCACAACGCGGTGTCGGAATTGTCGCTCCCTTCGACTTCGCACTCGATCGGGAGCTGTGGCGTTGGGTGCCGGACGATGTGTCACTGCACCTCACACGAACCCCTTTTGTGCCGGTCGAGGTGAGCCTCGATCAGGCTCGCCTCGTCAGTGAGCACCAGACCCTGCGCGAAGGCGTACAGGCCCTGTGCGCCGTGGCCCCCGACGTCGTCGCCTACGCGTGCACGTCCGGCAGCTTCGTCGGCGGCGCCTCCGGCGAGCGGTCCATGACCGCGGCCATGGAGGAGGCCGGCGAGGTCCCTTCGCTGACCACCTCCGGAGCGCTGCTCGCGGCGCTCCAGGAGATCGGGGCGCGGCGCGTGGCCGTCGTCACCCCGTACACGAAGTCCGTCACCGACTCGCTGGAGGAGTTCCTCGGAGAGGGGGGCATCGCGGTCACCGGCCGCAGTTATCTCGGCCTGACCCGGGAGATCTGGCGGGTGCCCTACCGGGACGTGGTGGACATGGCCCGCGACGCCGTCGCCGGCGACGCACCGGACGCCCTCTTCATCAGTTGCACCAACCTGCCGACGTACGACGTCATCCCGCAGCTCGAGGCGGAGCTGCGCATGCCGGTCCTCTCCGCGAACCAGGTCACGGTGTGGGACGCGCTGCGCCGCATCGGCAAGCAGGCCGTCGGCCCGTACCAGGCGCTGGTGAACGAGGCCGCCCGTCGCGGCCCCGTGGCGATGAACCCCTCGCCGGCCCTGCCGCTCAGCAGGACCGAGGAGCCGTCGGAGTCCGCTCCGTGCGCCGATCCGGCCGAGCAGCCCGTGCGTCCCGTCGAGCCCGAGGCGGCCCTGGCGAGCGCGGGCGCCGAGAGCGCCGAACCGCTGGAGGGGTACGAGCAGGGCTTCCCCTCCGCCCACACCGACGAGTGGGGCGGCGGCAACCAGCCGCCGGTGTGACCTCCGCCGGTGTGAGATGACGCACCCCGCTCCGGCGGGGCGCACCCGCAACTCCCGGCGCCGGACGCTCTGTCCGGCGCCCCTCCGTGCCCGCAGCCTTTCTCCGTACGTACGGGCGTGATCACGCGCGCCCGCAGCGCGGAGAGAGGTGAGCGACACTCGGCAGCACGCGCCGGACGCGCAGGACAGACGCGGCCGGCGCCCTCACCTGCCACCCCGCACGACCCCCAACACCTAGATCATCCAGATCGCCCAGATCACCCTGATCATCCACTTCACCCAGCGACGCTTCAGGAGGCGTAGATGGCACACGCGGCAGCACAGTCGCAGGCGGTGGGATTCCTCTACCCGGGCTTCTCGGCCGAGGACGACTACCCGCGGCTTGAGCGAATCCTCTCGGACGCCGGCGCGGACGTCCGGCTGCCGCTCGTGCACACCGACATCGGCGAGGACGCGCACCGCGCCGACGCCCTGCTGGAGATGGGCTCGGCCAAGCGGCTCGCCGCGAAGGTCGAGGAGGTCAAGGAGCACGGCGTCCAGGCCGTCGTCTGGGCGTGCACCAGCGCCAGCTTCGTCTTCGGCTGGGACGGCGCGCACGAGCAGGTGCGGGAGCTGTCGGCGACGGCGGGGCTGCCCGCCTCCAGCACGTCCTTCGCGTTCGCCCGCGCCGTGCAGGCGATCGGGGCGGAACGGGTCGCCATCGGTGCGACCTACCCAGAGGACGTGGGCGAGCTGTTCACCGCGTTCCTCAAGGCGTCCGGCACCGAGGTTGTCTCGATGCGCGGCAGCGGGATCATCACCGCGGCCGAGGTCGGCACGTGGGGCAAGGACGAGGTCCTGGCCCTCGCGCGCGGCGGCGACCACCCCGAGGCCCAGGCCGTGCTGCTCCCCGACACCGCGCTGCACTCGGCCGCCTGGATCGAGGAGGTGGAGGAGGCGCTCGGCAAGCCCGTCCTCACCGCGAACCAGGTCACCGTGTGGGAGGGCCTGCGGCTGCTGGACGTCTCCGTACGGTGCCCGGCGCTGGGGGCGCTCTTCACCTCCTGACGCACTTCCGGCACACGGCCGGGAAGAGACGGGCGCCGTCCGCCGTTGACGACTGCTGTACGTGAGAGAGACGCAGCGAGCGGAGGGCGGCACCCGTGCACGAGGGCAACGCCACGGACGGTACGAACGCGACGGACGGTACGAACGCGACGGACGGTACGAGCGCGACGGAGGGCACCGGCGGTGCGGACGGCACCGGCCCGGCGGCCGCGGACGGCATCCGCGGCGAGGCGCGGGGCAGCGCCCCCGTCCCGCTCTCCGTCCTCGATCTGGCGAACGTCGGCGTCGGGCACACCTCGGGCGACGCGCTGCGCGCCGCCGTCGAGAGCGCCCGCCTCGCCGACCGGCGCGGCTTCACCCGGTACTGGGTCGCCGAGCACCACTCCATGCCGGGCGTCGCCAGCTCCTCGCCGGCCGTGATCCTCTCCCATCTCGCCGCCCGCACCGAGCGCGTCCGGCTCGGCTCGGGCGGCGTGATGCTGCCCAACCACGCGCCGCTGGTGGTCGCCGAGCAGTTCGGCACCCTGGAGGCGTTCGCCCCCGGACGGGTCGACCTCGGGCTCGGACGTGCTCCGGGCACCGACGGCGCGACGGCCGCGGCGCTGCGCCGTACGGACCACCTCCGCGAGGGCGCGGACGAATTCCCGCAGCAGCTCGGCGAGTTGATCCGCTTCCTCGACGACGACTTCCCCGACGGGCACCGCTACGCCCGCATCCACGCGGTGCCCGGTCCCGTACAGGGCGAGGTCTCCCGGCCGCAGGTCTGGCTGCTGGGCTCCTCCGGGTTCAGCGCGGAGCTGGCGGGGCGGCTGGGGCTGCCGTTCGCCTTCGCACACCACTTCTCGTCCCGCAACACCCTGCCCGCGCTGGAGCTGTACCGCGCGAGCTTCACCCCCTCCGCCGTACTGGACGAGCCGTACGCGCTCATCGGCGCCGCGGCGCTGGCCGCCGACGACGAGGAGGAGGCCCGCCGCCAAGTGCGCAGCGGAGCCCTGGCGATGCTGCGGCTGCGTACGGGACGCCCCGGGCTCGTCCCCACGCCCGAGGAGGCGGCGGCCTACCGATTCAGCGCGGCCGAGCGGGACTTCGTGGACTCCTGGCTGGGGAACGTCACCCACGGCACGCCCGACGCCGTACGCGACGGGCTCGACGCCCTCGTCAAGCGCACCGGGGCCGACGAGTTGATGATCACGGCGAACGTCCACACTCCCGAGGCCCGCGTCCGGTCCCTGGAACTCATCGCGGACGCCTACGAGTTGCCCCGTACGTGAGGTGACCCGTACGTCCTGACGGGATCCCGGACGGGCCGGCGAACCGCTGCGTCCCGTGCGTTCCGGCTGCTCGAACGGGCCCTGGCGGCCTGGGAGTTGGTAGCCTGCGAACGGAACGCCGACCGGCCGCCGGGGTGCGCGGACGGGGCGTACTGACTGAGGGGGACGCGGGTGCGGATCGCGCTGCGGCTGAAGGACGCGGAAGAGGACGGACTCGACGCGCTGGAGGACTGGCTCCGCTCGGAACACGATCTGCGCCGCGTCGTCGTCGAGCGCGAGCACACGCCGACCGCCCCCGGCGAGATGGGCGTGCTCGCCGACTCGCTGCAGTTCGTCGTCGACGCCGGACTCGTGGGCGTGCTGGCGCAGTCGCTCATCGACTACTGGCGATCCAGGGCGGCCGCACGCTCCGGCACCGGAGACTCCGCGAACGGCGAGGACCCCGCCGTCCTGCGCATCGAACAGGTCGACGCCCCCGGCGGCACCCGCACCATCACCGTCGAGGCCCGTGATCTGGCGACCGCCGAGGCCGTGCTCCGCGAACTGCCGCGCACACTCGGCCGCGAATGACCGCGACGGGCGCACCGGACCCGCGCAGGTCCCGTGCGGTGCTCATCTGGTCGGGAGCCTTCGCCGACCCCGCCTACCGGGAACTCCCCGCGGCGGAGCGCACCGTACGGCGGCTGGAGAAGCAGTTGCTGGACCCGGCGGTGTGGGGCCTGGAGGTCACCGGATGCCGGGTCCTGGGCCCCGACTACGACCGGGAGCAGATACTCGGCGCTGTACGGGCCATGTCCCGGCAGGCCGAGGAGTGCTTCGTCCTCTACTTCGCGGGCCACGGCGTCGACCACGACCGGCGCCGGCTGCTGTTGCCCCTGGCGCACTCCTCGGCCGGACTGCCCGGCAGCATGCTGGCGTTCGCGGACCTGACGGAGGCGATGGACGCCGGACGCGCCGAGCGGAAGATCGTGCTCCTCGACTGCTGTCACGCCGGCCGCGGACTGGGCAGCCTCCCCTTCGAGCAGCAGGTCGCGGGACAGCCGCCGGAAGGCTGCTACGTCCTCGCGGCGTCGGCGGCGCAGCGTCCGGCGACGTCCCCCGAGGACAGCGAGTTCACGGCCTTCGGCGAGGCGCTGCTCTCCTGCCTCGCGACGGGCGGAGCCCCCGACGAGCCGTTCTGGAGCCCGGAGGGTCTGCTCGCGGCGATGGACGGGCGGCTGACGGGTGAGGGCAACTCCCGTCCGGTGACCAACCGTTCACCGGTGGGGGAGCGTCCCTGGCTGAAGAACCGCAACCACCGCACGCCGTACGCGCCCGCCGTCCTCCGGCGCGACGCACACGCCGCCGCGCGTACGGGCGGGGCCGCGGCGCCCGCGGAGGGAGCCGTGGTCCGCTATCTCGGGCCCGATCCCGTACCGCCGCCGCAGCCGTTCGTCGGCCGTGAGGCGATGCTGAGCGACGTACGCAGAAGGGTGGGCGTCGGGCAGGTCCTCCCCGTCGTCGGCAACCACCATGTGGGCAAGTCCGCGCTGCTCAGTTCGCTGGTGACGGACGCCGAGTCGCTGTCCGGGCTGCCGCTGCCGCCGGTCGTCCTCGAGATCGAGCCGAGCGCCGCCGCCGAGAGCCCGCTGCTGGAGGCCCTCGCCAGGGCGCTCCACCAGACCCTGGACGACAGCGAGCGCCCGGCGGCCTCGGAGCGCCGGGGCGAGGAGCTGCTGGACTGGATCCTGCCCCGGTACGTCAAGGGCAGCAGCCTCGTCCTCGTCGTCAAGGGCTCCCATCTCGACCTGGCCAGGCCCGAGTTGCAGCGCGAACTGGACGAACTGCTGGCGCGCGAGGTCTTCGAGCGCGCGGCCGTCGTCGTGGAGACCACGGACGCCGTCGCCGTCGACGGGCACGGGCGGCTGGAGCCGCGGCCGCCCCTGGTGGTGACGCCGCTGGAGACCCGGGACGCGCTGCGGCTGATCGGCGAACGGCTCGGTGCCGAGAGCCTCTCGACGGATCTGGACGCGCTGCTCTCCTGGGTGGAGTACGACGACATAGTGCGCCGCCCGGGAGTGATCGTGCGCGCCGTGCTGCATGCCTCCCGGCTGCACCGTAAGGACGACTGGGACAGCTTCCTCGCGGCGGGCGAGCCCGGCACGAGTTCCGGTCCCGGTTCCGGTACGGGGCCCGGCCCGCGGGCCGAAGGCGTGGTCGCGCAGGACGAGTTCGAGAGGGCCATTGTGGAGGCTGCCGCGCCGACGATCGCCCTCGCGCTGGACCGGGCGCTGCCCCCGCCGCCGCAGGAGCCGGCGCCGGGAGCGGCACCGTACGGGCCCGACGGCCGCGCCACCCTGATGGTCTGGGGCGTCCTGGACCGGCTGCCGCTCGCCGTCTCCACGCTGCGCCGCCTCGGGCTGCCCGACGAGGTCCTGCGGGTGCTCTTCAACGAGGGTGTGCTCGTGCCCCACCGGCCCTCCGCCGACGCGGAGTTGAGGGCGGCGACGGTGGGCGCCGGCCCGCATCTGGAGATCAGCCTCGTCAGCCGGGAGGCGCTGCGCACCTTCCTGCGGGAGACGGTCCGCGTCAACGCCTCGTCCCGTGCGCTCGGTTCGCGGGGCGCGGCCTACTCCGCCGACCTCGACGAACGCCTCACCGCCGCCGCCCGGCGCCTGGTCTCCGCCGTACTGCCGGGAGGCCGGGCGGACGAGGACGGGGACGAGGGCACCCCGGCGCTGACCACCGTGATCGAAGTGCTGCGCCGGGCCGCGGGCTGGCTGGATCTGCGGCTGCCGGAGGCGCTGCCCCGGCTGCGCGAGCGCTTGGGCTACTACGTCAACAGCGACTATCCGGACGCTTCTCTGCTCCCCGTGGCACAGACGCTCGGCCCCGCCGCGCCTGCCCTCGCGCCCGCGGTTCCGGACACGGTTCCGGAAGCGGATCCGGATGGGGATCCGGAAGGCGCCGGCGTGCAGGCGTCCGTGGACGGGCTGTACGTGGCGGCGGGCCGTCTCAACATCGCGTCCAGAGCGCCCACTTCGGACGAGAACGCCGCCGGGGTCTTCCTCGCCGCCTTCGAGGAGGCCGTCTCCCTGCTGGCGGCGACCGGCGACGTGGCGCCCGCCGCCATGCTCCGCTCCGTCGACCAGAGCGCCCTGCACGGGGCCCGCCGCCTCCGCGTCACCGCCCGTACGGTCCCCGCACGCGGCCGGCTGCTGCGCCGCCTCGCGGCCGGGGACGGCGGACAGGGCGGACAGGGCGGACAGGAGGGTCCCGTACCCGGACCCGTACGCGTCGACCGGCTCATCGCGTCGGTCTCCTGGGCGCTCAACACCGGCTCCGCGCAGCTCCACGGGGACGACCGGGACGGGGCCCGCGCGAGCCTGCGTACGGCCGAACGACTGCTGGAGGCGCTTCCTCCGGCGCACGAGGCGCGGGCACGCCAGACCCGGAAGTGGCTGGGGTACCGCGTCGCACGGCTGCGCCACCGGGTCGCCGAGAGCTCCGGCGAGCGCCACGACGCCACCCGCGAGGCGTACGGACTCGCACGCGAGAACCTGCTGGCGGCCCACGATCTCCCGGCCCGCGAACTGCCCGGCCGCGAACAGGAGTGGACGAAGCATCTGCTGACGAGCGGACACCAGTACGCACGGGAGACGCGCGAGGACGAGGAGCGCCTCACCCTCGCCGAGCAGACCCTGCACGCCCTGGAGAGCGCCTGGGGTCCGCGCGCGGAATGGCCCGTGCCGCTGGCCGTCCGCACGGCTGCCTTCCTGCGCCAAGTGCACCGCCGGCACGCCGACTTGGCGCGCCAGTACCGCGGAGCGCGGGAGGTCCTCGCCTTCCTCCACGCGCTGACCGGCGGCGACCCCGACGCGGCGGCCGGATCCCGTCCGGCGCTCACGGCGGAGCTGCTGGTGGAGCTGGCCAACTCCTACGAGTTGCTCGCCTCCGTCCAGCGCGACCGCAACGAGTACGCCCTCGCCCGGCAGAGCCTCGGGCGGGCCCTGCGCACCGCGCACCGGGCGGCGGAGACGGAGCCCGGCGTCCGCTCGTACATGGCGTGGCTGCGGCTGCTGCGCACCAAGCAGAGCTGGTCCGGGAACCGCGGAGGGGAGGTCCTTCCCGAGCTGAAGGACGCCGTGCAGCGGATCCGCGAGTGGCTCGACCAGCAGGAGGAGTCCGGCGATCCGGGTCCCGCGCTGCTGCACCTGTGGTGTCTGCAGTGCGACTGGATGCGGGAGGGCGGACTCCTCATCGCGGCCGACAACCTGCCCCTCCCCGGCACGAGCCGGCAACTGCGCCTGGACCGGGTCTTCCGCCGCCGGATGGGCGCGCTGCGGGCGCACGAGCGCGTCTACGGGCCGACCTGGCCGTCGTACAAGACGCGGATCAGGATGGTCCGCGAACACCGGCGCTGCTCGGCGATCGAGGACCGGACGCCGCTGGACGTCGACCACGGCCCGGTCTGGGAGGCCCTGGACGAGGCGGGCCGGCTCTTTCCGCACGACCTCGACGTCGTACGCGAACGCGCCCTGTACCACCGCTACATCTGGGAGTACGACAAGGCCGCCGCACTCCGCGTCGAAGCGGCCCGGCAGGAGCTGAACGGCGACAAGGCGCGCCGCGACCTCGTCGCCGCCGCCGAGTGCCTGCTCAGCCGTGCGCTCTACCAGAAGGGCCTGAGCGAGGAGGAGCGCACGGCGGCGCTGCGCTCCGCGGCGGAGCATCTGCGCGGGCTCTCGGGCCTCCATCTGCAGAGCCACCATGCGGCGCTGCTCTCCGCGCGGATCTCCCTCGAACTGGACGAGGCGGACTGGACGGAGGCCGACGCGAAGTTCGTGGAGCTGATCGACGAGGACTTCGTGAGCACCGTGGCCCACTACCTCAACGAGCGCAGCCACCGGACGGCGGGCGACGCGGGGGAGACCGGGGACGGGGAGACGGAGGGGCTCACGGAGAAGTCCACGGAGGCGCCCTCGGAGAAGTCCGCGGAAAAGTCCGCGGAAAAGTCCATGGCCCTCCAGGACCTGCTGGAGGAGCACTTCACCGAACGCGAAGTCCTCGTCCCGCTCGGGCAGTTGTATCTGCGGCGTGCCGTGCTCGGCGTCGCCGAGGACCGGGACGCCGCGCTCACCAGCGCATGGCGCGCGTACAACTGCTTCGACGGCTGCCGTGTGATGGAGGAGGCGGTCAGCGGACACGAGCGCGTCACCACGGCCTTCCTCCGCGCCCAGACGATCACATGGGCGGCCGAACTGACGTCCTCGGCCGACCCGTTCCCCGCGGACAGCGGACGCCACCGCAACCTGCTGCGCCTCGCCGGCTCCCGTCTCCAGTCGGCCCGCGACCGCAGCGTCGGCCTCTTCCACGAGCTGATCACCGACTGGGAACTGCGGCTGCGCGCCCTGTCGTCCGCACTCGACGAGCAGTAGCACGCCCGCAGTTGGGCACGGCGCCGTGCGGCCCCGGCACACCCGTACGGGCCGTACCGGACGTCCGTCCGCTCAGCGCAGCAGCGCCCCGATGCAGTGGGCCGGCATGGGTTTGGCGTAGTGATAGCCCTGACCGGTGTCGCAGCCGATGCCGCGCAGCCGGTCCGCCTGCTCGGAGCCCTCGACGCACTCGGCGGTGACCGTCAGTCCGAGCTGATGCGCGAGGCGTACCAGCGCGGTGACGATCGTCTCGTCCGCCGGGTTCGGATGACGGGCCGCGCTGAAGCCCCGTACGAAGCTGCCGTCCAGCTTCAGCACCCGTACCGGGAGCCGGCTCAGATAGGCCAGGTTCGAATAGCCGGTGCCGAAGTCGTCGATCGCGATGCCGACGCCCATCTCGCTGAGGGCCTGGAGCGCTTCAAGGGGACGCCCGGCCGAACCCATCACGTCGGACTCGGTCAGCTCCAACTGCAGCAGCCCGGACGGGAGTCCGGTCTCCTCCAGGACGCGGCGCACGTCCGCGACGAGGTCGGAGTCCCACACCTGCCGCACGGCCACGTTGACGCTCACGTACACCGGCGGTCCCGGGTGTGCCAGCATCCAGCGGCGGGCCTGGCGGCAGGACTCCTCCAGGACCCAGCGGCCCAGCGGCACGATCGCGCCGTTCTCCTCGGCGAGGCCGATGAAACGGTTCGGTCCGAGCTTCCCGAACTGCGGATGCTGCCAGCGCACCAGCGCCTCGACGCCCACGAGCCGGTCGTCGCCGAGATCCACGATCGGCTGGTAGTCCAGGACGAATTCGCCCCGTTCGACGGCGCCGGGGAGCGCGGACGAGAGTGCCTGACGGGTCATCCGGCTCGCGTTGCGCTCCGGGTCGAAGAGCGTCCAGCGGGCACGGCCGTCGGCCTTCGCCCAGTACAGCGTCGTGTCCGCGGCCTGCATCAGCTCCGTCGCGTCGGTGCCCTGCGCCTCGCGCTCGACGACGCCGATGCTCGCCGAGACGGTCAGCCGCCGCCCGCCCAGATCGAAGGGGCGCTGAAGGGTCTTCAGCACCGCGTCGGCGAGGGCGGTCAACTGCCGCGTACCGGTGGAGCCGTCGACGAGGATCGCGAACTCGTCGCCGCCGAGGCGCGCGGCGAGATGCCGCTGACCGCCGTCCTCCGCGCACTGGACGAGGCGCCGGGCGACGGCGTCGAGCAGTTCGTCGCCCCTGCGGTGGCCCAGGGTGTCGTTGACGGCCTTGAATCCGTCGAGGTCGAGATAGCAGATGCCGACGCGGCCGGTCGCGGTGTCCGAGAGCGCGGCGGCGAGACGTTCGAAGAAGAGGCTGCGGTTGGGAAGGCGCGTGACTGGGTCGTGCATCTGGAGATGGCGGAGCCGGTCACGCAGATCGCGCTGCTCGCTGACGTCGGCCACCGACAGCAGCGTCTCGCCGTCGTGCGCGGTCGGCAGCAGCGAGATCTCCGCCCAGAGGGTGTGCCCGTCGGCGTTCTTCAGCCGGCGGGTGCAGCGCACCGGGGGTGTGCCGCGCACACCGGCGGCGGCACCGGAACCGGCCGTACCGGCCGAGCTCGCCGTACCGGTCGCACCACCCGCGCCGTCCTCGCCGGAGCGCGGCGCCACCGGATACCGCAGGGCGCCGCCGTCGAGCCCTCTGCGCAGCATGCCCCCGTCCAGACCGAGCGCGGGCAGGTCCGTGACGGACGTGGAGACGAGCGTCTCGGGCGCTGCGCCGAGCAGTGTGCCGAGAGCGTCGTTCGCGCTGACGACCCGGCCGTCGCGGTCGACGATCGCCATCGCGAGACGGGCGGCGTTGAACGCGGCCCGGAAGTCGCTGTCCCGCTTCCGGCTCCGCCAGTCCGCCCTGCCGTGCCACGCACCTCGCGTACGGCTACGCTGTGTGATCTTCTGCGGTGAAGTCCCGGTGTTCTCGCCGGAGTTCCTGCCCGGTCCTTCGAGGGGTCCGTTCACCAATCGCTCCCGCCGGGGGGCTCGTCGCGTGCGGATCGGCCGGGCGGTCGGCCCGGTGTGACGCGTGGCGATCCGCGCTGGAAATGTGCCGATCATAGAGGTTCGGGCGTGAGCGGAGCCAGCAACCACGGCGTCCCACCGGGGCGTTGGTGCCCGTGGGACGTAACGGTGAACGCGAGGGGGACCGTTCCGGCACGAGTACGGGAACGGGGCTCTCCGCGTAAAGCAACGCATCACACACGGTAGCCATATTGCCGCTCACGCGCCTGGTCTAACGGAACAGGACTTAACGGGCATTACGGGCAACGGTTGAAGGGTCTTACCCCCTGCCCCAGTGAGGTCCACACGTGGCGCGTTCGACGAGGCACGGTTCGCGGAGAAACCCCTCCGTGCGGCACGGCTGGCGCCGGGCCGGAGCGGTCCTCATGGCGCTCACCGCCGTCATCGGAACGGCGCTCTTCGCCGGACCCGCCACCGCGGTCGCCGTCGCCGCGCCCTGTGCCCTGCCGCGTACGGCGGCCCACCACTCTCTCGGTGTCGATAGCTGGGACCCGGCCTATCCGCGGCCCCGCCATCGGATAGACGCCGTCATGCTGTTCCTCTCCTTCCCCGACTCCCGCCCCACCTCCACTCCCCAGGAGCTGACCGCGGACCACTTCCCGGCCACGTCCGACTTCTACGAACGCGCCTCCTACGGCAAGTTCCGGCTCCACACCGACACCGCGAAGCACTGGATCCGGATGCCCTCCAGCTCCCGCTCGTACGGGATACGGCGCGACTGGAACGAGCAGCAGCGCACCGCCTATCTCAAGGACGCCGTCGCCGCCGCGGACCCCAAGGTCGACTTCAGCCGCTACGACCTCGTCTATCTCGTCGCCGATCCGGACGCCCGAGGCGTCGACTCCGATGCGACGAAGGTCGTCAACTTCGACACCCCCCTCGAAGCGGACGGCACCGAACTGCGCCGTCTCGTCACGGTCTTCGAGCAGAGCCCGCCCGACCGTCACGTCCTCGCGCACGAGACGGGCCACGCCTTCGACCTCCCCGATCTGTACCGGCGGCCGGCCTCCGGAGCCGCCGACTGGGACACCTACGTCGGGGACTGGGACCTCATGGGCAGCCAGTTCGGCCTCGCCCCCGATCTCTTCGCGTGGGAGAAGTGGAAGCTCGGCTGGCTCACGCGGCGCAACGTGAGCTGCGTCCCGCCCGGTGCCGGGGTCTCGGCGCACTCGATCCGCTCCCTGAGCGCGACGCCGCTGGGCAGCCGGGGCGACCACCGGCTCGCGGTCGTCCGTACGGGACGGAACGAGGCGCTGGCCATAGAGGCCCGCGGCTCCGAGGGCAACGACCGGGGGCTGTGCGCGGAGGGCGTGCTCCTGTACTGGGTGCGCAGCGACCGCGCCTCGACCTACGGACCGGTGAAGGTGGTCGACGGACACCCCGGCACCCACGGCTGCTCGGACGGCTCGGTTTATCCGTCGCTCGCGGACGCGCCGCTGGGGAAGGGCGAGAGCTACACCACGGGGCGCGGCGGCGGGGTGCGCGTCGAGGTCACGGGCCGCACGGCGGACGACGGCTGGCGGGTGAGGGTGACGCGGAAGCACGGCATGAGCTGAGCCCGGCCATGCTCGGCCCGGCTCCGGCGGAGGCGGTGCGCCCCCGGGCACGGCCCCGCGCAGAACGAAGGCCCCCTCGCCGGAACGAGAGGGCCTTTCGCTGTCCGTACGCCGTCAGGGACTCGAACCCCGGACCCGCTGATTAAGAGTCAGCTGCTCTAACCAACTGAGCTAACGGCGCCTGGTGACGTCGTAGACCTTAGCATCACGGTCCGCTGTTCCGGAAATCGGTTCTTCGGCGGCCACGAGCCCCCGACCTGCGCGGACGGGAGAGCGGCGGAGCGCGGGGCGGCGGTCGGGGCTCTCGCGGCGGGCCCGCAGACAGGCGCGGAGGAAGGCTTCGGGGCCGGGCAGCCAGGGGTGGCGGACGTCGGGGGCGACGAGCCAGCGGGAGAGAACACCGGATACGCAGGACTGCTCGGGATCGCGGTGGAGGGCCGGGATGGTCACGGAGTCGCCGGTGCCGAGGAAGATCAGCGGGGGCCGGTGCCGCTGGGTGAACGTTTCCGCAGATCTCGCGGGACCGGTGTCGTCCCTGGTCGGAGCGGTCTGCGTGCCTCCTGTGCGATCTGCGTCGCCGGGGCTGGGTCTCTCGCTCCGTGCCGTACGCCGCCACTCGTCCCACTCCAGCAGTGCGGGCAGCCGCTGCGCCGTATCGGGGGCGGCGAAGAGGAGCAGCCGGCCCCGGTGCACCGCCACCGGTCCGCTGCCGGGCCCGCTGGCCCATAAGCGCTCCAGGATCAGCCGGCCGGGCAGCGGCGGTGCGCTCACGACGTCGAAGGCGCGTCCGCAGGGCAGGACGCTGGGGGAGTCCGGCCGGTACCGCCAGAGCGCGTGGACGCTCGACGACAGGGTGCAGGCGGAGGCCAGCCAGTCGGCGCCGGCCTGTGTGACGCAGGACGGAGCGGGAGCGGCGGCGCAGGCGCCGCGGCGGGACTCCGGATCGGCGGAGGTGCCGCGGGCGAGTTCGAGGACGTCGGGGATGCCGACGCCGTGCGGGCGCTGAGGGGTGGTGCCCCGGTGCCAGTCACTCATGAAGAACAGATGTACCGGACATGCCGTTCTCTTCGGAACCTTGAAGCGAAAATCGGACAAGCGCTTACGCGGTGGGGTAGGTTGCCCCTCCGTGTGTGCTCGGTGACCCCGTGCGACCGAAGTGGTCCGTCACTCCGGGCCGCGGTCCGCGAGCAGCTCCCGGCCGAACTCGATCATCTTCCGCGCGTAGTCCTCCGACCAGTCGCCCCGCTCGGCGACGTCGGCGTCCGAGAGGCGGTCGAAGCGCTTGGGATCGGCGAGCTGTGCCGCCGCCATCGCCTGGAACTCCACGGCGCGGTCGGCCGCGGCGCGGAAGGCCAGAGCCAGTTCCGTCGAGCGCTCCAGCAGCTCGCGCGGATCCGTGATCGTGTCCAGGTCGAAGAACTGCTCGGAGTCCTCCTTGTTCTCCGAGGGCTCGAAGAGCAGGGGTGCCGGACGGCGGAAGCGCGGGGTGCCGCCGCGCGGGTCCGGAGCCGAGTTCGGCTCGGGCATGTGCCTACCTCCATCTGTCGTGACCGCAGTCATTGTCCCGCTTCGGACGTCCGCTGTGCAGATCGGCCGTACGCGGCGGCGACGTACGCGCGGGCGCGGGGCGGCGGCGCACCCCCGGCGGGCCCGGACCGTTCACGTCCGCCAGGGCACGGTGTGCGCCGCGAGGTGGGCGAGCACGGAGTGGTTGGCCTCCCAGCCGTCCGGGAACTTCACGGTGACCCCGAGCTGGACGGGCTCCGTCTCCGGGTGCTCGTCCAGCAGCTCTCCCACGCCCGCCCGGCAGACCACGACGCACGCGTGCCGGTGCCGCGAGGCGAGCACGCACAGCCGTCCCGTCTCCAGATGGAAGGCGGTCGCGTCGGGGCGGCCCGAGAGCGGGTGCAGCACCACCGTCACGTCGAACTCCCGTCCCTGGAGCCGGTTCGCGGTGTCGACGGTGACGTCGGCGGCGTGCAGCTCTTCCGGCAGACCGAGCCCGGCCAGTGCGGAACGTACCGCCGCGGCCTGGTCGCGGTGCGCCGTACCGACGGCGACGCGTGCGGCCGTCAACGGCGAGGCTCCCGGGGAGCGTTCGTCCGTCGTGGCGCCGCCGCGGGTCAGCAGCCGGCCGACGACGCGGGCGACGGCGGCGACCGCCTCCGGGTCCGTTCGCGGGGTCAGCCGCGCCGGAAGCTCCAGCAGGCCCCAGCCGGAGCCCGCCGCTTCGTCGATCACCCCGTCCACGGCCGAACCGTCCGCCGGCACCTCGAAGTTCAGGCTCCGGTCCCCGTGGCCGCTGCCGCTGCGGAAGGGCGTGTACGGATAGAACGCCTCCGAGACGAGCGGCGCGGCCGAGGCCGGGAGCCGCCAGGAGACGGGCAGCCGGTGCTGCGGCAGCTCCGGGTTGTGGGAGAGCAGCGTGGTCACGGCGCTCGCGGACGGGTCGTGGGTGAGCCCGGCCCACTGCTCCGCGCCGACCTGGCTGAACGGGTCGAGCTGGCCGGGATCACCGACGAACAGGGCGCGTTCGAAGAGTCCGGCGACGGTGAGCAGCGCGTCGGAGCGCATCTGGTACGCCTCGTCGACGATCGCGTGCGGCCACCGCTGCTGCCCCTCGGGGGGCTTCACCCACGCCCACTTGGCCGCCGTGGACAGCACGACGGGCAGGCCCGCGAGGTCCGCCGCCTTCGCCGAGGCGACGACCGACGGGAGGGCGTCGAGCGCCGGGTCGTACGGGCGAGTCTCGCTGCTGTGCAGCCGTCCCACGGGCAGCTCCGGGTCGGCGGACGCGAGCCGCAGCGTGAGGTCGTCGACCTGGGCGTTGGTCTGTGCGATGACGATCAACGGCCGCCCGGCGGCGGCGAGTTCGCGTGCGGCGCGGACGACGAGCGTCGACTTGCCGGCCCCGGGCGGCGAGTCCACGACGACGCCGCGGCTGGTGCTGTGCAGCGTGTCGTGCAGGATCGCCTCGGTGGCGCGGGAGGCGGCCTCGCCGGGGTCGGGAAGCTCGGGGACTCCGGCGTGCGGACCGTACGGGCGGGGCGGCGCGCTCACAGCAGATCCTCATCGGTGACGGGGTCGGGGAGGGGCGGCTGCGCGGCCACGGGGCGGTCCCCGGCCGTGCCCGGCGCGGTGGTGCCGGCCTCCGCGGGAGGGCCCTTTGTGGTGTCCGCCGGGCCCGCCGTCAGCGCTTCGGCCGGCGGGCCGCCGTGCGTCCAGGGCGTGTCCTCGATCTCGGGCAACTCCGGCCCGCCGCGCGGCGCGTGCTCGAAGAGCGTCCAGCACAGCCACTCGCCCTTGTCCGGCACCGTGCCCGGCGCCGGCTCCTTGCCGCGGCCCATGCCGCCGGTCAGCCGGAGCGTCACCAGACACGGTCCTTCCGGCCCGTTCGCCTCGGCCTCGTGTACGAGCCGTACGAACTCGGCGCTCTGCCGGGCCCCTTCGGGCAACTCCCGGTGCGCCTTGACGCCCTCGCCCAGGTGCGGGCGGTCCTCCGTCCGTACGGTGACCAGCGGGCGCGGCATGGCCCGCTTGCCCTCGGACCACGCCATCTCCACCGCCGTGACCTCGCCCGCGAACGCCTCGCCCGCGAACCGCCGTTCGGCCATCACCAGCGGGTCGTCGAGCGCCTCCTGCGCCTCCAGCCGGGACTGTTCGCGCTCGCGCTGGGCGAGCTTCGCCGCGGCCGTCACCGCGTCGTCGCGGCGGGGCTGCGGCGGCTCACCGCTGCGTACGCGGTCCCGGTGCGCGGTGTAGGACCAGCGGTCGCGCTTGAAGCGCTCGGCCACATGGGCGCCCTCCGGGAGGCTCCGCAGCAGGTCCAGGCCGTGCCACACCGCATCCCAGGCGGGGCGGAGCTGCGAGGCGATCAGCTCGCGCACCTCGTCCTCGGCACCGGGAAGACCCGCGTCGAAGCGGTCGATCGCCGGGGCCAGCAGCTTGTTGTCGAACGCCGGGTCCGTCGCCGGTCCGGCCGGCGGGCACAGCAACTGGCCGTCCGCGTCGCGTTCCGTCTCGGCGCGCAGCGCGGCGTCGCCGCCGCGCACGCCCTCCGGCGGGTCGATCCATGCCAGCAGCGCGCCCAAGTGCTGGTCCTCCAGGGCGCTTTGGCCGGTGGCCCAGTGCCGCGTCAGCAGCTCGGTCATGGACAGCAGCAGGGAGGATCCGGGCACGCGGGCACGTTCGCCGTACAGCGTCAGCCAGCGGCCGAGCAGCGGTACGCGCGGGGGAGCGGGATGCGGTTCCTCCGGGGCCTCCTCGGCGGTGCGCCGGAAGCGCATGGAGCGGCCCAGGAGGCGTACGAAGTCGGTGCCGGGGGCGTTGGGGACGATCAACTGCGGTGCGTCCGTGCAGAGTTCGACCTGCACGGTGACCTTCTTGCCGGTCTCCGGGTCGGTCTCCTTGCGCTCCTCCCACTCGATCTCGTCGAGCGCCGACTCCAGATGCGGCAGCACGGCGGCGGACAGCCCGGCCAGGAAGGCGAAGCGCAGATCGCGGTCGCGCGGCTGCGGTACGACGAGCAGTTCGGGCGCCGCGCGGTCCGTGCCGACCAGGGCGCCGAGCGGGGCGCCCGCCTCGCCCGCCGTCGTCAACGGCACGAAGACCAGGGGGCGTTCGGACAGATACCGGTGGCGGACCCTCGCCCGGGGCTGCGCCCTGCCCGCCGCGACGGCCTCCATACGGGCGAGCGCGGACATCAACGACACGGCGCCTCCCGGCAGTCGACGCGGCGGACGGACCACGCCGCGCGGGCGGCCGTGCCGGTGCCGGTATCGATCTCGTCATCGGTGCCGGAAGTCAGCATGCCGCGACCCCCAGCGCCTCCGCCCGCAGCCGCGCCGCACGGCGCAGCGCCGCCGCG
>NZ_LJGW01000274.1:0-2094 GCF_001751255.1 Streptomyces nanshensis
CGGAGCGGGCTCGGGGCCGCGGCTCCGGGCGGCAGCGCGACGGACACGATGCGTCGATCAGTCCCCCGACCGGTGAACCCCGCCGCGCAGGGCGGCGGTTCGGTTCTCCGGTGCACCTCCCGCAAACCTACACAAGGGCCGCGCGGGGCCGTACGGCGGCTGCCGGGACCCGTGGGCGGACGGACGGCAGGCGGGACGAACGTGACGCTCTGTCAGCTCGAAGGCTCCGCACCGGCATGCCCCGGGATCTCCACACGATCCTCACAACCGGAGGGTTGGGAGGGGCCGCCCGGGCGCAGGCCGTCACGGGAAAACGCTTACCGGAGCGGCGGCTCACCGCCCATTCCGCCCGATACCGCCCGGACCCTCGCGATACGGATGTTTCTCGGCGTCTCCGCGCCCCTCACCGCATTCCGCTTCCGCTCGCCGGGGCCGTCCGCCCGCCTGGCACAGATTTAGGGGAATGGCGGCCGTACTGTCCTGACCTGCTCAGTTTCGACACCGAAACGGACTCCCAAGGGCACATGCCCGGGGACTCTGTGTCACAAGTGATCAGTTCCGGCTATGCTTCACAGGGCTCAGTGGACCGGACCAACTCCCGTGCCCTGCCGCCTGGTTGGCGCCGTACGCGTGCGTGCGGACCCCGCCCCGGACTCTCCGCTGCCGCCCCCGCACGTCTGCTCACAGCTAGTCGATTGATTTGAGGATCCTGATGGTTCGTGCTGGATCGTCACCCGGAAACCAAGGGTCCGGCCCGGTACTCGTCTGGTTGCTGCCCGTCGCCGCCATCGCCGCGGCCACGGCCGTCGCCGTCCCGCTCGTCGGAGAGGGCGCCCGGCTCGCGGTCGCCGTCTGCGGCCTCGTCGCCACCCTCGCCGTCGGCCTCGTCGCCGCCGAAGTGGGCCGCAGAGGACAGGCGTTGGCGGCGGCGCGGGTCCAGCACGCCGAGCAGCTCGCCGAGTTGCGCGCGCGGCTCCAGCAACAGGAGATCGCGACGGTGCAGTTGGCCAGGGAGCGGCTGCCCGAGGCGGTCGAGCGCCTCCAGGAGGGCGAGTTCGCCGAGGACGTCCTCCACTCGATGCCGCGCGTCGAGGGCCTCAGCGGTGAATTCCAGGCCGCGCACGGCCAGTTGCTGCGCTCGGTCGTCGAGGCCGTGCAGGCCGAGGAGACCCTCCGTGACTCCGCGCAGCGCGGCGTCGTCAACGTCGCCCGCCGGGTGCAGGCCATCGTCCACCGGCAGGCGACCGACCTGCGCGGCATGGAGGACCGGCACGGCCAGCACCCGGACTTCTTCTCCGACCTGCTGCGCCTGGACCACGGCACCGCGCTCATCGGACGCCTCGCCGACAGCATCGCGGTGCTCGGCGGGGCCCGGCCGGGCCGCCAGTGGAGCAAGGCCGTCCCCGTCTACAGCGTGCTGCGCGGCGCGATGTCGCGCGTACTGGACTACCAGCGCGTCGAGTTGCACTCGGTCGCGGACGTCGCGATCGTCGGCCCCGCCGTCGAGCCGCTCATCCACGCGCTCGCCGAACTGCTCGACAACGCCACGCGCTACTCGCCGCCGAAGGCCCGCGTCCACCTCACGGCGGGCGAGGTGCACGCCGGCATCGCCATCGAGATCGAGGACGGCGGCGTCGGGCTGAGCGAAGAGGCGCGCGCCCGGGCCGAGTTGCGGCTCAAGGAGGCACAGGCGGGCATCGACCTCAACGACCTCGGGGAGTCGCCCCGCCTCGGCCTCGCCGTGGTCGGACGCCTCGCGCAGGCCTACGACTTCCAGGTCTCGCTGCCGCCCTCGGCGTACGGCGGCGTCCGCGCGGTCCTCGTCGTACCGAAGAAGCTGATCACCACCGCGCCCGCGACGGGCCGTGCCCACGGCATCGGCGCCGGTCCGGGACACGAGCAGACCCCGCGTGCCGGCGTGCCCGCCCAGCCGACGACGTCGCCGACTCCCGTCTGGCCGGAGGCCGACGGCTCGCGCGACGCCTCCGCCTACTCGGCGGCGCCCTCGTCCCTGGGGCAGGGGGCACGTCGCGCGGCATCCGCGGGCGCGACCGACGGACGGGGCACGGGCTTCCCGTCCGCCCCGGCGGGAGC
>NZ_LJGW01000274.1:2209-5800 GCF_001751255.1 Streptomyces nanshensis
AGGACGAGACACCGCCGGCGGTCGAGCGCAACGCCAACGGCCTTCCGCAGCGCCGCCGTCGCACACCGAGCGCCGACGCACGACCGGGTGCGGTGCACGGGCGTGCCGCCGCGGCGCAGCCCACGCCCCGGCCGTCCGCGGACGAGCCGGCGCCCGGCCTGTGGATGGCCGACCTCCAGAGCGGGCTCACCGGCGGTGGCACGGACGCCACCGCGAGCCGTAACCAAGACGCGTCGTCAGATGAGGGTGAGTGAACGATGGAACGGCGTGCCGACATGGACTGGATGCTGAAGGACCTCGCGGAGACCGTGCCGCAGACCCGCCACGTGGTGGTGCTCTCCTCGGACGGTCTGTGCATGGCCAAGCACGACACCGACGCCGACACGGCCGACCGGCTCGCCGCCATCGGCTCCGGTCTGCAGAGCCTCTCGACGGCGGTGGCGTCCGAATTCCCGCACAGTGACGGGCGGATGCGCATGGTCGTCATCGAAGTCAACGGCGGCTTCATGTACTTGATGGCCGCGGGCGCGGGGGCGCACCTCGCCGTGCTCGCGGACGAGGGCGTCGACGCCGGACTGGTCGGCGGGCGCATGAGGGACCTGGTGGCCCGCATCGGCGAGCATCTGACCAGCCCCCCGCGTGACGGCGGATTGGCCATATGAACCGGGAGTTTCCGGAATGGGACGAGAGCAGCGGACCCGAACGTCTTTATGTGATCACCGGCGGGCGCAGCGACCCGGCTGAGCACGGGGACCTCGACCTGGTCACGTTAATCGTGGCCCGAGAGGCCCCCCAGGTGGGAATGCAGCCCGAGCACGCGTCGATTCTGCGTGTGTGCAACTCCCCGCTCTCCGTGGCGGAGATCTCCGCGTATCTGGGGCTTCCCGTGAGCGTGGTCACCGTCCTGCTCGCGGATCTGCTGGCCCAGGAACGGGTCGAGGCCCGCTCGCCCGTACCCGCGCTTCCCGACATCGAACTGATTGAGGCGGTGATCCATGGACTCCGGAATCTCTGAGACAGCGACCGGGCCGCGGAGTGAAGACAGGCTGCCCTCCTCCGCCAGCTCCGCCGTCAAGATCGTCATCGTCGGCGGTTTCGGTGTCGGCAAGACGACCCTCGTCCGTTCCGTCAGCGAGATCCGTCCGCTGACGACGGAGGAGACGATGACGCAGGCGAGCGAGAACGTCGACGACACCGCGGGCGTGGAGCGCAAGACGGCGACGACCGTCGCGATGGACTTCGGGCGCATCAGCCTCAGCGAGGAACTGGTGCTGTACCTCTTCGGTACGCCGGGCCAGCAGCGCTTCTGGTTTCTGTGGAACGGGCTGTTCGACGGTGCCCTGGGCGCCGTCGTGCTCGTCGACACCCGCCGCCTGGAGGTCAGCTTCGACGTCATCGGACGGCTGGAGGAGTCGGCCGTCCCGTTCGTCGTCGCGGTCAACTCCTTTCCGGAGGCCCCGGATTACGGCGTGGACGACCTGCGCGCCGCCCTCGACCTGGACGCCGATGTGCCGATCGTCGTGTGCGACGCCCGGCACCGCACCTCCAGCCAGGACGTCCTGCTGAAGCTGATGCACTATCTGCGCTCGCTCGCCCTGACGTCGGAGCCGACGTGACCGCTCCGCCACCGGGCCCGGAGCCTGGCAGACCCTGCCGGGCCCCGGGCCCGACCCCGGACCGGACGCCCGGAACCGGACGGCCCGGAGCCGGACGTTGCAGAACCGGACGGCCCAGAACCAGACGACGCGGAACGGCGAACGGGCCCGGGACGACAGCGAATACCGGCCGCCGGACGACCGGCGGCACACGCCCCCAGAGCGGGACGATCACGGCCGGAGACGTGCCGTCACGGGGACGTGCCGCGGGCAATGCCGTCCCCGCGCTCCGCACCGCCGGGCCCCCGCCGCTACGGGACGGCCGTACGTACCGTGCCGCCGGCGGCGCCCCGCGTCCGCGCCCCGGCCAGGACTTCGGCAGGACGCGGACCTTCCTCCCCGCACCCCTCGCACCGCGGCCGGCTCCTCTGCCGTCCGTACCCGGGGAGCGCCCCACGGCGACGGCCGGAGCGGCGGCGCATTCCACAGCGGACGGGACGTGCCCGTAATGACGGCATTGCCCGGCCTCATTCGGCCACTGGCGTCAACTCGCCGCCGAGCAGCGGTAGTTGAACGTGTAAGCGCCGGTGACCAGGGGGAAGCCTCCCTGCGGCTCATGTCGCGCCCGCGGCGCCCGGCACCCCGCTCCTGACCGGAAAGGCCCTTGAAGACGTGGTGATGCGCATGTAGCAGACGGTGACGATCCGGCCTCCCGCCGTGCGGGAGCGCGTCGTCTTCGCAGACAGCACGTGGTATCGGCTGGTTCTGCCCGGGTGCAGGGGGTCACGGAGAGACCCGCTGCCGAGGGCCGAGTGGAGGCGGCGAGGCGCGCCGCCCGATAACCGAGGTGATCGACAGTGGAGCACGGCGTGATCGTGCCGCCCGTTTTCTCTCCCATCCCGCCCGCGATACATCCCCGTCACGAGGCGATCAACGAGCGTACGACGCAGTGGGCGAGAGCCTTCTCCATCGGTTCGCCCGAGCTGCGCGAGAAGCTCGTGGCGCACGACATCGGCACCTTCGCCGCCCGGGTGCTGCCCGAGGGCCGCGAGGAGGTCGTCTCGATACTCGCGGACTTCATCATCTGGCTCTTCGGCGTCGACGACGGGCTCTGCGAGGAAGGCGAACTGGGCAAGGACCCGGCCGGGCTGGTCGGCGAACTCTCCCGCATGCTGCGCATCGCGCAGAACCCCGAGGTGCCGATGCTCGCCGAGAACGCCCTCGCGGCGGGACTGCGGGATCTGCGCCACCGGGTCGGGCGGCACGCGACGCCGGGCCAGGAGGCCCGCTGGGTGGACGCGCTGCGCGAGTACTTCCTCTCCGTGGTGTGGGAGGCCTCGCACCGCAGCCAGGAGTCCGTCCCCAGCCTCAACGACTACACGCTGATGCGCCTGTACGACGGCGCCACGTCCGTCGTCCTGCCGCTGCTGGAGATGGGCCACGGCTACGAACTGCACCCGAACGAACGGGACAGCACGGCCGTGCGGGCCGCCGCGGAGATGGCCTACTTCATCATCACGTGGGACAACGATCTCTTCTCGTACCACAAGGAGAGCAGGACGCAGCAGTACTACCTCAACGTGCTGCGCGTACTGGAGCACGAGCAACAGCTCGCTCCCGCCGAGGCGTTGACCCGTGCCGTCGCCCAACGCGACCGCGTCATGTGCCTGTTCCTGCGGCTGCGCGACGAACTCGCCGCGACGGGGAGCCCGCAGCTCCGCCAATACCTGGAGAACCTGGGGACGTTCATCCGCGGCGCCCAGGACTGGGGCATCTCCTCGCACCGTTACACGACGCCCGAGGACCCGGCCGGACTGCCCTCGACCTTCCGTGACACACCGACCGACGACAGCGGCGAACCGCTGGACATCCCGGCCGTCTCCTGGTGGTGGGACGTCCTTCCCGAGAGGGAAACGTTTCAGCCTGCGGATGGCGCATTCCGCACCACCGCCACCGTGTGAGCGCCGCGCGGGCCCGGCCGGCGCCGCACCCGCCG
>NZ_LJGW01000267.1 GCF_001751255.1 Streptomyces nanshensis
CGCGCGGGTGCCCGCGCCCGCTTGGACCTCGTAACCGTCGTACTCCTCGAACCCGTCGTATCCGTCGTAGTCGCCGTGACCGTCACGGCCGCCGGAGACGCCGGGGGCGGCGCGACCGGGGCCGCCCGGCTCACCGCTCTCGCGACCCGCGGGAGCCTCGCGGCCCTCGTGCGGGCTCAGCGCGGGAAGCTCCGCGGTCTCGTCCCGGCCGCAGCGGGCGAAGGGTTCGAGGTCGGGCGCCCGTGTGCCCCGGTCCGCCGGCTGCGGCAGGTCGACATAGGGACGTATGTGCATCGGGTCGACGTGCTCGGCCGTGAACGGGCCCACGCAGCCACAGAACTTCCCCCCGTCCGCGGTCAGTTCCGCACCGCACTCCGGGCAGCATCTATGCGCCGTCATCCCGGCCCCTCCCCTGGGTCTGCCGCCGCGCCCTATACGCGGCGACGCAACCCGAATCGCCAGTGACTGTCCAGCCGTGCACCTTACGTGGTCGGTGTGCGGAGGAGTCGGGAGGGGCCCGAAACGGCGTGCGAAGGTGACGAGAGTCATTCCGGGCCGAACCGCCCAACTGCCGTACGCCCGCCCCCGTTTCGGCGGGCGGAACGCACGGCGCACACGCGGGACATACGGCATACACGGGACGCCGGGACGCCGGATCCCGCGGAAGGCGAAGGCTAGGGCGTGTCCGGAAAGTAGCGTCGTTGCCCTGCTGGGCAGGGCGGGGGTGCGGGGTCTGGTGCGTGCGATCGCAAGGCGGAGGAGGAGAGCGCAGCGTGCTGCGCCGACGATCGACAACGGGGCGCCTGCCAGGTCAGGGTCTTCGCGGACGCGCCCTCGCCGGTGAAGACCAGCGACGCAGGCGAGTCGTTCTTCGCCATCAGGAAGACCGCGCACTCCGTCACGGACGCCTTCGGCTTCACCATCGTGTCCGGCTCGGCGTCCGGGCAGGGCGTGAACGCCTGGCCGGAGAAGTCGATGAGGTTGAGGCGGCGGGCCGGATGCCCGCTGACCGCCTGCAGTTGGACCTTCTGGTTCATCCGCGGCAGCAGCTTGTGCGCGCCCTTGTTCCGGTATTGGACGGTCACGTAGTACGGGACCTTGTCCTTGTCGTCCGCGCTCAGCTTGAAGCGCCCGAGGTCGGCCTGCTTTCCGGGCCGGATGCTGCGCGGGGCGGCCTCGACCTTGACCGTACGGCCGTCGGCGTCCCGTACCGCGGAGTCGGCGGACTCCTTCAACGGCAGGATGTCCTCGGGCAGTTCGCCCTTCTTCGCGTCCCCGGCCCGCCAGATCACCGGGGCGACGTCCTTGCCGTCCGCGTCCCTGCCGGTGTACGAGACGACGGCCGGGGGACGGTTGTCGGGCATCATCACGATCTCGCAGACGGTCGCGGTGCCGCCGGGCTTCAGGGACTGCGGCGCCTGCTTCGAACAGGCCTCCGGCAGGCCGGACTTCTTCGACAGCGCGGAGGAGAAGACCGAAACGCCCTTGCCGGGCTGCCCGTCCGCGGCGACGAGGTCGAAATCGCGCTGCGGGGGCTGCTGGATGCTCGTCTTGCCCTCGTTGGTGTAGGAGACGGTGAGGTAGTACGGCACCAGTCCCTTGAGGTCGTCGTCGAGCCGTACGCCCTCGAAGTCGGACTCCGAGCCGCGGGCCAGCTCACGCGGTGCGGCGCGCAGCACATGGGACTGCTCACGGGAGTCGGTCCAGGTGATGCGGTGCTGCTCGTCGTCCACGTGGACGGGGCGGGCGGGGGTGCCCTGCCCGCGCGCGTCCGCGGCGTCCTTGCCGTCCGCGCCGCCGCTGCCGGCCTCGTCGGAGCCGCCGCAGGCCGCCACGCTCAGGGCGAGCGCCACAGCGCCCGCCGTACCGGCCACACGTCTCATCCATCCGTCTACGCGCACAGGTTCCCCCGTTGTCGATGTGTTGTCGTACCGATCGCGCACCGTCCCGGTACGGCTCAACCGCCGTCCGTCCGTGCCGAGTTCGGAGGGACCCGCCGCGCCACAGGACCGGAGGTCGCAGGGCCGCGGGCGGGTCGCCGCGCGAGAGGTCAGAGTAAGGCACGGCGCGGGGCGGCGGCCGGTCGGAGGCCGGGCGACGACCGGTGGGCGGCGGACGGGACGGCACGGCGAGCACGACAGGGCTCCCGCCGGGACACGACAGGACCCCCGCCGGCTACGCCCCGGCCACGGCCTCGTACAGGCTGAAGGCCCCGAGCCCCACCATGAGCAGCGCCGCGATCCTCGTGATCAGCCGCAGCGGCACGAACCGCATGAGCGTACGTCCGCCGAGGATCCCCAGCGCCGCCACCGCCCACAGCGCGAGCACCGCACCGAGGCCGACGGAGAGCGGATCGTCGTACTGTGCCGCGAGGTTGGCGGTCATGATCTGCGTCAGATCCCCGAACTCCGCGACCAGGATGAGCATGAACCCGCTGGAGGCCACCTTCCAGAACGACTGGCCGCCCGGCGTCCTCGCCTGCTCCTCTTCCCCCTCGTCGTCCTTCTTCAGCAGCACCACCGCGGCGCCCCCGAGGAAGAGCACGCCGACCACGGCCTGCACGAGTCGGTGCGGCAGCAGCGTCAGGACGCTGCCCGCGGCGACGGCGAGGACGACGTGCAGGACGAACGCGGCGGCGACGCCGGCGAAGACGTACGAGGCGCGGTAGCGGGTGCCCAGCACCAGCCCGGCGAGGGCGGTCTTGTCCGGGAGTTCGGCGAGGAAGACGACGCCGAAGACCACGGCGGCGACGGAGAGGCTGATCACGGAAGCTGTCCTTCGGGGAAGGCTGCCTGCCGCCGCGGAGCACGCTTCGGCCCGGCAGCGTCGTACATGACGGTCACTGCTCGGCCGAAGGTCTCGCTGGCGCCACGCCCCGAACCGGCTCTGTACTGCCGCCTGTTCGGGTCGCTGCGCTCCGGGCGCCGGGGCGGGCACGCGGTCACGGGTCGCGCCGCGCGGTGCGCGGCGGCCGGGGACCGGAGGCCCGTCCAGTATGTCGACGGTCCGGCGAAGAGCTACTCCCCTTCTGCTGGAGGCAAGGCTAGACGACGCGGCCGCCCGGACGCGATCGGCACCGGTCAGGGGGCGCGGGGGCGGGCATCAGGAGTACGGCTTCGGGGGCCGCTGCCCGGGGGCGCGGGGGCGCAAGCACGGGCGGGCGCAGCGGGACGGGGGCGGGCGCCGTGAGCCGGAGGACGGGAGGGTCCGCCCAGGAGGCCCGGAAAGGGATATCGGGGACGTGGAGCGGGGATGACGAAGAAACAACAGGAAATGGGCGCGGTCGGCGGGCAGTTCGGCGCGGAGTTGTGACGGAGCCCTTGATGTGACGTGAACACGTCGTCACGCTGTTACCCGACGCCTGCCTCCCGGCAACGTGTTGGCGGCACCATCGGTCGACACGGGGCGTGCGCCTCGCAATATCCCCCCACACAGAGGGAGTTCGTATGCAGAAGGGCATACGCACCAAGCTCTACGCGCGTCGACGCAAGTCGGTCATTACCGCCGCAATCGCCGCACCGTGCGCCGGGCTGCTGCTGTTCACCGCAGGCACCGGTCCGGCGCAGGCCGAGCCGCCCGCACCGCCCAGCGCCGCCCAGGCGAAGACGATGCTGGACGGGCTGACGGAGCAGGCAGAAGGCTCCATGGACGGCTACGACCGCGACAAGTTCCCGCACTGGATAGATCAGGGCGACAGTTGCGACACCCGGGAGGCCGTCCTCAAGCGCGACGGCGAGGGCGTGGAGACGGGCAGCGACTGCTACCCGACCAGCGGCTCCTGGACCAGCCCGTACGACGGCGAGAAGTGGACCGACCCCTCGGACGTCGACATCGACCACATGGTGCCGCTGGCCGAGGCGTGGAAGTCCGGAGCGAGCGACTGGACGCAGGACAAGCGCGAGGAACTCGCCAACAACCTGGAGATCTCCCAGCTCCTCGCGGTCACGGACAACGTGAACCAGTCGAAGAGCGACAGGGACCCGGCCGAGTGGATGCCCCCGAAGGACGACTTCCACTGCACCTACGCCCGGATGTGGATCTGGGTGAAGGACACCTATGACATGACGGCCGACTCTGCCGAGAAGAGCGCCCTCAGCGAGGCACTGGGCACCTGCTGAGCGGTTACGGCGGCGGCACGGGCCGCGCGGCGGCGGTCTGAACGCGGCGCGCGGCCCCGCGCCCGAGGCGCGGAGTGCGCGAGGCAGGTCGCACTGCGCGGGCCTCGGGACGCGACCGCCGGGCGGCGGCCGCCGGCTCTGAGCCGCTGACGGCTGACCGCGGCCGCCGCGCACAATGCAGAGCACCGCTCCGGAATCCATCCGTCCGAACCGGACGTCAGGGCAAATTCCGGAGCGGTGCTCTCGTTGTGTGCCGCCGCTCACAACGCGGGGTCACGCGGAGCGGACGGCCGCACGAGACGCGGCCCGGTGGGGCGAAGTGCCATGCCCTGAGCGAGGGTTGAGCGGGGCCCGGTAGAGACGGGGAACTCCGGAAACTCGCCCGTTGCCCTGGTCGTTCCGTAGCGTGCGGGGCGACGGAGGGAGAGCTTCCATGAGCAGGCTGCGCCTGGGCCCACTGCTGCGCTACGTCGACGAGGACACGGCGACGATCTGGATCGAGACGGACGGCCCCTGTGAGGCGGAGGTCCGCTGCGACCCCGGAAGCGCCGGCGGCACCGCGCACACCTGGCAGATCGCGGGCCACCACTACGCGCTGATCACCGTCGTCGGCCTCGAACCGGGCACCGAGACGACCTACCGCCTCCTCCTCGACGGCACCGAGGTCTGGCCCGCCTCCGGCTCCTCCCTCCCCCCGAGCACGATCCGCACCCCCGCGCCCGGCACCGGTGCGGTCGACGTCGCCTTCGGCTCGTGCCGCTGGGCCGCCCGCCCCTCCGCCAGCTCCCACGACCCGGCCGGTCCCGACGCCCTCGACGCCCTCGCCCAGCGCGCCATCGCGGGCGGCGAACGCCCCGACGTCCTGCTGCTCCTGGGCGACCAGGTCTACGCGGACGAGACCTCCGAGAACGTACGCGAGCAACTCGCCGCCCGGCGCGACCTGTCGGAGCCCCCCTGGAGCCAGGTCGCGGACTTCGGCGAGTACACGCTCCTCTACGACGAGTCCTGGACGGACCCCGAGGTCCGCTGGCTGCTCTCGACCGTTCCGAGCTGCATGATCTTCGACGACCACGACGTGATAGACGACTGGAACACCAGCGAGTCCTGGCGCAGCGAGATGCGCGCGACCGGCTGGTGGCGAGCGCGGATCCTCGGCGGCCTCGCCTCGTACTGGGTCTATCAGCACCTGGGCAACCTCTCGCCGGGCGAGCTGGCCGAGGACCCGGTGTTCGCCGCCGTACGCGCCGCGGAGGACGGTACGGACGTGCTGTACGAGTTCGTGGAGCGCGCCGACCGCGACCCGGACACCGCACGCTGGAGCTACCGCCGGGACTTCGGCCGGGTGCGTCTGCTGATCGTCGACACCCGTGCGGCACGCGTCCTGGACGAGCAGCAGCGCGCGATGCTCGGCAAGGGCGAGATGGCGTGGCTGCGCGAACAGGTCCTCACCGGCACGGGACCGAGCCATCCCGGCGAGGCTCCCGGTCCCGGTCTCGGTCCTGGTCCCCGTTCCGGTACCGGCACGGCCGCGTCCGCCGGCGCCCCCGCTGCCCACCGCGACGGGAGCTACGACCACCTCCTCCTCGGCACCTCCCTGCCCTGGCTGCTGCCGCCCGCCATCCACGGCACGGAGGCGTGGAACGCCGCCCTGTGCCGGGGCGTACGCGGTGAGCGCTGGGCGCGTTTCGGCGAACGGCTGCGCCGCGCGGCCGACTTGGAGCACTGGGCGGCCTATCCGCAGTCCTTCGAGGCGCTGGGCGAACTGCTGGAGGAGGTCGCGGGTGCGCACGAGGCGCCGGCGACGGTGTGCGTGCTCTCCGGCGACGTGCACCACGCCTACGTCAGCGAGCCCCGCTTCGACCGTCCCGTCTCCTCCCGCGTCCTCCAACTGACCTGTTCGCCCATGCACAACAGCATTCCGACGGCGATGCGCGCGGGGTTCCGCTTCGGCTGGAGCCGGGCGGGGCGCGCGCTCGGCCGCGTCCTGGCACGCCATGGACGGACGTGGAGCCCGGGCGCCCACCGCCCCGCCGCGGATCCACGTTCCGGCCCCGTAACGACCGCGACCGCCGCCGGGGGCGCGAGCGGCGGCACCGCACCCGGCAGCGCCGTCGTCGACTGGAAGCGCTCCGGCGGCCCTTGGTTCGGCAACCAGCTCATGACGCTGCGCCTGCGCGGACGTTCGGCGGAGCTGACGTTGGAGCAGGCGCGGGCGGTCCCCGAGGGCGCGGACAGTCCGGGCGGTGTGCCGGGCGCCGGGCGCGGGCTGCGCTCCCGGCTGGAGCAGGTGCTGCGGCGCTCCCTCGTCGAGACGCACCCGTCCCCGCCCCCGTCCGCCAACGCGCCCCACCCCACCGGAAGTTGATCTTCCGCGACGGCGCGCTCCGGTAAGGCGTCCGCCCGCTGAGGGTCCGTTACCGCCCTGAGACAGGACCGAGATCGATCCCGCACGTCCCAGCCGCCACCCCCGTCACCTGCGGGCGTACGCTGGACCGACTTTGTGACGGTGACGTGGATCATGACCATGCCCGGGACCGTAACGGGCGGGTCGGCGGGCAAGGGAGATACGGGGGCGGACGGTGCTGGAGATCCTGCGGTCTCTGACCGGATCCCCCTGGCTGTACGGGATGATCGCGGCCTCCGTCCTGCTGGACGTCTTCGTTCCGCTGCTGCCCAGCGGCGTCCTCGTGGTGGCCGCCGGTACCGCCGTCGCCGGTACGACAGCGGCGGACGCGGCGAATCTGCCCAGCCACGCCCGGCACGCCGCCGAATCGGCCCATCTCCCCGAGGTGTTGGCGCTGGTGCTGTGTGCGGCGGCCGCGTCGGTGGCCGGTGATCTCGTCGCGTACCGGATGGCCCGCCGCGGCGGCGCCCGCTTCGACCGCGCCCTCGCCCGCTCGCACCGGCTGCGGCTGGCGCAGGAACGGCTCGGCCAGGCGCTCGCGGGCG
>NZ_LJGW01000285.1 GCF_001751255.1 Streptomyces nanshensis
GGGCCCTCCGATCTTACGAATGACCAGATCAGACCTATACCTTGAAAGGTAGGACACCATGAGCTCCCACACCCACGACGACACGAAGATCGCGACAGCGCGGCTCGGCACCGACGGCCCCGAGGTGGGCGTGCAGGGCCTGGGCTGCATGGGCATGAGCTTCGCCTACGGTCCGACCGACGCCGACGAGGCACGCGCCACCCTGGAACGCGCCCTGGAACTGGGCGTCACGCTCTACGACACCGCCGACGTGTACGGGTGGGGCGAGAACGAGAAGTTCATCGCGCCCTTCGTCGGAGCCCACCGCGACGAGATCACCCTCGCCACGAAGTTCGCCCTGGGCCTCGACCCGTCCGATCCGGCCAAGCGCAACATCCGCAACGACCGCCCGTACGTGCGGCAGTGCATCGAGGACAGCCTGCGCCGGCTCGGCGTCGAGGAGATCGACCTCTACTACATGCACCGGCGGGACGTCGAGGTGCCCATCGAGGAGACCGTCGGCGCCATGGCGGAGCTGGTACAGGAGGGCAAGGTCAAGCATCTCGGGCTGAGCGAGGTCACGGCGGGGGAGCTGCGTGCCGCACACGCCGTGCACCCCATCGCGGCGCTCCAGTCGGAGTGGTCGCTCTTCAGCCGGGACATCGAACGGAACGTGGTGGGCGCCGCCGCTGACCTGGGCGTCGCCGTCGTCCCGTACTCACCGCTCGGACGGGGCTTCCTCACCGGCTCCTTCGCCGACGCCGAGAAGGAGCTCACGGACGACGACTTCCGCCGTACGATGCCGCGCTTCACCGGCGGCAACGCGGCGGAGAACGCGGCGCTCCTGGAGCCCGTACGGCAGATCGCCCGGGCACACGGGGCCACGCCGGGGCAGATCGCGCTGGCCTGGGTGCAGCAGCAGGCGCGGCTGCGGGACGGGCTGACCGTCGTGCCCATCCCCGGCACCCGCCGCCGCTCCCGCGTGGAGGAGAACACGGCGGCCACCCGCATCGAACTCACCCCGGACGAACTGGCGGAGCTGGAGCCCATCGCGGGGCAGGTGGCGGGCGACCGCTACGTGGACATGTCGTTCTCGTCGGCCGGGAGGGAGTGAGCCGCCCGCACACACGGCGCGTTCGACGTTCGACCCGCGCCGTACGCGGGCCCGTTCAGGACGCTCCGTCCGCGCCGCCCGTCAGGCCCCGCGTGCACGAGCCGGACGGCGGGGGCGCGGCGGCCGGCGCCGCGCATCGCACCTCCCCGTACGAACGGAGCGTGATCGCCGCGAAGTTGGCGAGCGAGGCGCTGCCGGGCGCGAGGTAGCCGGTGTGGCCTCCGGCGTGCGCGGTCGAGACGACGCGCGCGCCGAAGCCGTCCGAGGCGGGGTCGGTGCCGTGCCCGAGGCCGAGGAACTCCACGTTCGGCACGTTCCCGATCCAGTCGCCCGGATCCCGGGCGGCCCAGACCCGTACGGAAGTGCCCAGGGCGCGCACCGACTCCGCGTGCATGCCCGGGGAGCCGAAGACGACCAGGTCGGCGGCATCGCGCCGGGTCAGTCCGGCCGCGGCACGTCCGCAGACGACGCTGCCGTAGCTGTGGCAGAGCACCGCGGGCGCCGGAACGCCGGTCGCGGCCAGCCCCTTCAGGAAGCGCTCCAGCCGGGGCGCTCCGGCGGCGGCGAGCCGCGTGGTGGCCGCGTCGGGTCCCAGCCCGACGGGTGTCGTGTAGCCGGTCCAGGCGATCACGGCCGTACGGGTCCCGGGAGCCTCGGCCGCCATCCGCGCGCGCAGCGAGGTGGCCATGCCGTTGGGCCTGCCGTAGCGGCCCTCGCCGCCGCGGTCGAAGGTGGCCAGGTCGATGTCCGAGCCCGGCACGATCACGGCCGTGCGCTCGGCCTCGTCGAGGTCGCCGTGCACCTCGGCGACCTGGCCGCGTCCGCGCGGGTCGAAGGCGAGGATGTGACGGCCCGGCGCCGTCAGCCGCTCGTAGCGTGCCGCCTTGTCTCGCGCGCCGTGCCGCTCCCGCCGCGTACGGGACGGGTCGGCCGCGCGTTCCCGCTCATGTGCCGAACCGGCGCGCAGGGCACGGCGGTTGGCGGCGTAGCGCACGGCGGCAGGCGCCCCGTCGAGATTGCCCACGACGAGCGGATGCCGGTGCACCAGGGCCCGCCGCTCGCGGTCGCCGAGGCCCGCGAAGAACGCGCGCACCTGCTCAGGGCGCGAGGCCGCCGGGTCGGGCAGACGGCGCCCGAGGAGGTCGTCGTCCGCCCTCCATGAGGCGGCGCCCGGCGGCGGCCCCGTGACGGGACGCTGTGCGGCACCGGCGGCCCAGCCCGTCGTCGCCGTGACGACCGTGCCTGCGAACGCGGCCGCGGTCAGGGCCCGCTTCAGCCGTTGCCTCATCCCCGTGCTCCCTCCGGCGGCGGCCGGAGGGACCGGCGGCCTGTGCGGAGGAGCGTCTGACGGCGGCCGGCGGAGGCACGTCACACCACGGAGCCAACTCCCGTGTCGTACCGGGGTATCGCTCCGCCCTCCCCGGGGAGGAGAGCGGCCCGTTCGGGCTCAGCCTTCACGCAGGTACGGGCTCAGCCTTCGCCGGGGGAGACGAGGCCCGACTCGTACGCGAAGATCACGGCCTGCGCCCGGTCTCGCAGCCCGAGTTTGGTGAAGATGCGGCTCACATGGGTCTTCACGGTCTGCTCGGCGAGGACGAGGGCCTCGGCGATCTCGGTGTTGGAACGGCCGCGTGCCAGCAGCTCCAGCACCTCGGTCTCCCGGTCCGTCAGACCGTTCAGCCGCAGCCCGCGCGCGGAGGGCGGCACGGGGCGCTGCTTCGCGAAGTCGGCGATGAGGCGGCGGGTGACGGACGGGGCGAGCAGCGCCTCGCCCTCCGCGACGACGCGTACGGCGGCGATCAGATCGGCGGGCGGCGCGTCCTTGAGCAGGAACCCGCTGGCTCCGGCGCGCAGCGCCTCGTACACGTAGTCGTCGACGTCGAAGGTGGTCAGCATCAGCACCTTGGGCCCGCCCGCGCTCCCGTTCCTGCCGCCCCCGCTTCCGTTCCCGTTCCCGTTCCCGAGGATCCGGCGTGCCGCCTCCAGCCCGTCCATCTCCGGCATCCGTACGTCCATGAGCACCACGTCGGGGTGCGTGCGGCCGCAGAGTTCGACTCCTTGCGCACCGTCCGGCGCCTCGCCCACCACGTCGATGTCGGCCTGCGCCGCGAGCAGCGCGGCGAAGCCCGCCCGCACCATTGCCTGGTCGTCGACGATGATCACGCGGGTGGTCATGAGGGCTCGGGATCCTTCCCGGTCACGGGTGATGCGGACGGGGTCGATGAGGCCGCCGAAGTCGATGAGGCCGACGAGTTGGACGAGTTGGACGAGGCGGGCGGGGGCAGCGGGATGCGCGCGGCGACGCGGAATCCGCCGTCGGGCAGCGGGCCGGTGTCGAGGGTGCCGCCGATGAGCCGGACCCTCTCGCGCATGCCGACCAGACCGTGACCCGTGCCCGTGGTCTCCAGCGGCGGCCCGGCGGGCCCGGGAGCGGGACCGTTGACGACGAGGACGGTCAGCGCGGCGGAAGCCTCCGCGCCTCCGCCGTCCCCGGCCGCGTCGTCAGCGCGATCGCCGTCACCGTCGCCCCCGTTGGCGCCTCGGTCCCCGCTCTCCGTCACCGACACCCGCGCGGACGCTCCGGGCGCATGCCGTACGACGTTGGCGAGCGCCTCCTGCACGATGCGGTACACCGAGACCTGCACGGCCTGCGGCAGCCGCGGCCCCGCGGGCACCGACAGCCCGTCCGCCACGGCGAGTTCGGTCGGCACCCCGGCCCGTACGGTCGCCTCCACGAGCTGCCCCAGCCGCTCCAGGCCCGGCTGGGGAGCCCGTTCGCCGCCGTTCTCCTCGCTGCGCAGCACGCCCAGCAGCCGCCGCATCTCCGACAGCGACTCGCGCGCCGTCTCTGCGATGGAGCCGAACTCCTCGCGCGCCGCGTCCGGCAGCCCGTCCAGCCGGTACGGCGCGCTGTCCGCCTGGACGGTGATGACCGACATGTGGTGGGCGACCACGTCGTGCAGTTCGCGTGCGATACGGGCCCGCTCCTCCAGCAGCGTCCGCCGGGCGCGCTCGGCCTCGCTGATCGTCTCCTGCTCGGCCAACCGCCGCTGTGCGTCGCCCCGTTCGCGTACGGCGCCGCAGATCAGCAGGACGAGCCCGCTCAACACGCTGAGCAGCACGTTCGTCCCGTCGCCGCGGTGCTGTACGACGAAGCCGAGCGTGAGGGAGAGGACGAGCGTCACCGACCACACCGCGACGAGCGTGCTGCGCCGCTCCCGCAGCCCGAGCGCCACGCACAGCGCGAGATAGCCGACGATCGCGGCGGGCGGCCACGGCCACGCCAGCTCCCCGGGCGGGGTCAGCAACAGCAGCAGAGCGCACACGGTGTCCGCGACGATCACGATCCACCAGGCCCGCAGGGGCCGGGTGACGGCGAGCACCAGCGGCCCGGCCTGCGCGAAGCCCAGCGAGACGGCGATCGCGTCCGGAAGCCCGTACTCCGCCGACAACTGCACGCACGTGACCGGAATCAGCACCGTCACCAGCGCGAAGGCGAGTACGTACGCCACGCGCCGTCCGCGCCCGCCGGGGCCCGGCACCGGGCTCGCGGACGGCGACAGCGCGGCGTGCAGGGTCCGCAGCCCGCTTCGCACCGCCTGCGCGGAAGCGGACGACGGCGGAGCCTGCGCCCCGTCCGGCCTCGGCGGTGTCGGCGGTGTCGGCGGCGTCGACTGATCCGGCCGCGCCGACTCGTGTGCCGGCCCGCCGGAGGAGCCCGTAGGGGCAGAGGTGGACATCAGGGTCTCAGGCTAGGGCGCGCCCGCCGAGGGCACGTCATACGTGAGTACCGGGTACGGTGCCGCACCCCCTACGCCGGTAGGGCACGCACTCCGGCGGGACCTCGAAGAGGCCGCGCGCGGCTCAGAGTTCGGAGAGCAGGTCCGCCTTCTTCTTCGCGAACTCGTCCTCCGTGACGAGCCCCGCCTCGTGCAGCTCCCCGAGATGCCGGATGCGTTCGGCGATGTCCGCCGGATCGGCGCGCACCCCCGCGTGCGCGCCCCCTGACGTACGGGAGGGCGCCGTGGCCTCCGCGAGCGCCGCGGGCTGCGCCGCCCGTACCGCCTCCAGCACGGAGGCGGCGAACGGCAGCGACTCGTGCACGAGTCCGTAACCGATGCCGAAGACGACGGACGCCGGGTCCTTGTCCGGTTCGCCGTTCTCCGGGGGCCTGCCGCCCCGCGGCGTCACGCGCAGATGCCCGCTCGCGATCTCCGGGGAACGCCACTCGACGTCCTCCAGCCCGCTCACGGGGAAACTCTGGTCGCCCGCCTTCCACTTACTGGACGAGGCCCCCGTCCAGAACCAGCGGAAGTGGACCGTCTCCCCGTCGAAGGACGCCTTGCCGTCGTACGCCTTGAAGCTGTGCGGCGGCGCGGGAGCCGCGACGAGATGGTGCTCGGCGGGCTTGTCGGCGTCCGCGCCGAGCACCGCGCGCAGTTCGGTGGCGTAGTAGTCGGCGAGCGTCTCGCGCTCGGCGGGCAGCACCAGACGGTAGGGGTCGCAGCCCTCCTTGAGCTGGCCCGCGGCGGCCTCCATCAGCGGATCGGCGCCCCTGCGCGGTTCGGCGCGCAGCACCACGGTGCCGCGCTTGCCTCCGGGGGCGAGCTCGACGGCGCTCAGGGCCTCGTACGGAATGCGCCGCTCTCCGAGCACGTGGAAGAGCTTCGGTGTGCGGATCCCCCGTTCGAAGCGGATGAGCACGGAGTCGGCTTCGAACTCCCAGGTGGAGTGAATTCCAGCCAGTACGTCACCCATGCTGCCCATCGTATGCGCGAGCCGCCGCCGCGTCCCCCTCCTCGACGCTACGCGCGTAATGGCCCGCCCTTTCCGGCATGTGCCGTTCATGACCAGGGGATTCCTCCCGCCCTCGGCGTCCGCCGGCGGCTGCGGTCTCCTTCGCCCCGGTCCGGTTACAGCGTCCTCCCGGAGGGGCTCCCGACACAGCCGGGGTCGCTCGTCGCGCAGCTCACGGTCTCGTACGAACCGGTCGCGATCCCGGCGAAGTTGTCCAGGCTGCGGGTGCCGGGCACGTAGTAGCCGGTGTGCCCGAGGGCGCCCTGCGCGGAGAGCCGGCGCGCGCCGAAGCCGGGGGAGACGGGGTCGGCGCCGTGGCCGAGACCGCCGACCTCCATGTGCGGTACGTCGGCGATCCAGTCGTCCTCGTCGCGTACCGCCCAGATGTTGGCCCTCGTCCCGAGGTCGTCGGCGTGGTCGACGCGCATCCCGGGGCTGCCCGAGACCGCGATGTCGGTGACACGGCTCGGCAGCCGGTCCGCCGCGTCCCCGCAGACGACCGAGCCGTAGCTGTGGCAGAAGAGCGCGATGTGCGGGCTGTGCAGTCCCCGTACGAAGTCGCGCAGCCGCTGGGCTCCGTCCGCGGCGAGGTTCCCGGAGGCGGCGTCGACGCCGAGGCCCGTCGGCGCGGTGTAGTCGGCCCAGGCGATCGTCGCCGTCGCCGTGTGCGGCGCCGCGGTGCGCTGCCGGTCCTGGAGGGCGCGCGCCATGCCGGCGGGCGCGGAGTAGGGGCGGTCGGACTTCTCGAAGGTCAGCAGATCCGTGTCCACACCGGGGACGACCACCGAGACACGCTGCGCCCGCCCCAGATCGCCGAAGACCTCGGCGGCGCGGCCGCGTCCGGTCGGGTCGAAGGCGAGGATCTGCCGTCCCGGCTGGAGCAGCGACTCGAAGCGGTGCATGCGCTCGCTCGCGATCCGCCGCCCGTCGTCCGTGAGCCGCTGGTCCCGCATGCGTTCGCGCTCGACGTCCCGCGCCTGTGTGAGCGCCTCGTGGTTGGCGCGGTAGCGCAGACCGACGGGTGCGCCGCCCAGATTCCCGACGACGAGCGGGTGACGGTCGGCCAGCCGCTGCTGCTGCCCGGGCGTCAGCGAGCGGAAGAAGCCCGCGACGGCTCCCGGTTTCCCTTGCGGGTCGGGGAGTTGGCGTCCGGCGGCCGAGTCCTTCTTCCAGGCGATCAGGTCGGCCGCGTACGGGCCGGGCGCGGCGTCGTGATCGCGGATCGCCGTCCAGCCCGTCGTCGCCAGCAGGACCAGCACCACCGCCAGCGCGAGAACCGTGCGCCAGAAGGCCGTGCCCGGGGCTCCCGCGTGCGGGAGGGCCGATCCGGACAGGGGGTTGCTGAGTGCCGGGAAGGAAGTCACTGGGCAGCAACCCTAGGAGACAGCCCTGATCGCTCGCGCACGCCGTGACCCATCTCACGTTTCGCCATGCCTGATTGGGTCAAGTTCGGGCGGCCCTGGGGTGCTCGTGGGGATGCGGGCCCGTACGCGAGGTTCCCACGCGGGGCGCACATCCGGACGTACGCCACGGGCCGGGGCGAAGTCGCCCGCGGGAGGCGTCAGTTGGGGCTCAGCCCGGGAGAGGCGGTGTCCGCGGGGCGGGGTGGCGCTCCCAGTCGCGGGAGAGCGCGGGTCCGAGCTGGTCCACGTACGACTCGACGGCCTGCTGCGCGGCCTCGACCGTGATGTCCTCGCCGGAGGACCAGCAGCGGAAGGCCGCGCGCATCACCCCGGAGAAGGCGGCGACGAGGACGCGGGGCCGCGGGTCGGCGTCCGGGTCCACCCCCTCGCGCCGCGCGACCTCGGCGGCGAGCTGCTCCTCCATCCCGGCCGCGTGCCGCAGTTGTACGGCGAGGAGGGCCGGTGTCGTCTCGATGATCTGCCACATCCGCATGTACAGCGTGAGCGGAACGACTTCCTCGATGGCCTCGCCGATGCTCTCCCACGTCTCGTCCAGGGTGGAGCGCAGCAGCTCCACGGGGGACTCACCGGGCGGGCGGCTGCGTACGGCCTCGAGGTACCGCTCGGTGACGAGGGCCTGGAGGGAGAAGGCCACCTCTTCCTTGCTGGCGAAGTAGCGGAAGAAGGTGCGCTGGGAGACGTCGACGGCGGCCACGATCTCGTCGACCGTGGTGGCGTCGTATCCCTTCTCGACGAAGAGCTCGTAGGCGGCGCGCACGAGCGACTCCCGCGTGTGCTGCTTCTTCCGCTCGCGCAGACCGGTCACTTGGGCCACCTCCCTGTGGAATGCCGGGGTTGGGCGGGCGCTGCGGGCGGCCGTCCCGGATGTGAGCAGGCTGACATCTACCGACGAAAGATTTGGTTTGTCAATTGTCAGCGGCTGTCATTAGCCTCGCGTCATGAGCTCCCAGACCAGTACGGCCACAGGCGGCCGGACGCCGGAACCGCCCGGCCCGAGTGAACCAGGCGCACCAGGCATATCCGAGGCCCCCGAGCCGCGACGCGGCGTACGGGGCCACCCGTGGCTGACCCTCGTCACCGTGGCGATCGGCATCACCATGGTCGCCCTCGACGGGACCATCGTCGCCATCGCCAACCCCGCCATCCAGAAGGACCTCGGGGCCTCGCTCGCCGACGTCCAGTGGATCACGAACGGCTATCTGCTCGCCCTCGCGGTCGCCCTGATCACCGCGGGCAAGCTCGGCGACCGGTTCGGGCACCGGCAGACCTTCCTCGTGGGCGTCGTCGGCTTCGCGGCCGCCTCCGGCGCGATCGGGCTGGGCGGCAGCGTCTCGCTCGTCGTCGCCTTCCGTGTACTCCAGGGACTCTTCGGCGCCCTGCTGATGCCCGCCGCGCTGGGGCTGCTGCGCGCGTCCTTCCCGGCGCAGAAGCTGAACGCGGCGATCGGCGTGTGGGGCGCGGTCATCGGCGCCTCGACGGCCGCCGGCCCGATCGTCGGCGGACTGCTCGTGGAGAAGGTCAACTGGGAGTCCGTCTTCTTCATCAACGTCCCGGTCGGTCTGCTCGCGCTGCTGCTGGGCCTGGTGATCCTCCGCGACCACCGGGCGGAGAAGGCGCCCCGCTCCTTCGACATCCCGGGCATCGTGCTGCTCTCGGGCGCGATGTTCTGCCTGATCTGGGCGCTGATCAAGGCCCCGACGTGGGGCTGGAGCGACCCCTCGACGCTGGGCTTCCTGGGCGGCTCGCTCGTCGCCTTCCTCGTCTTCGGGTTCTGGGAGTCCAAGGCGAAGGAACCGCTGGTTCCGCTGAGCATGTTCCGCTCGATCCCGCTGACGGCGGGCACCGTGCTGATGGTGCTGATGGCCTTCGGCTTCATGGGCGGCATCTTCTTCGTCACCTTCTACCTCCAGAACGTCCACGGCATGACGCCCGTCGAGAGCGGCATCCGGCTGCTGCCGCTGACCGCGATGATGATCGTCGCCTCGCCGGTCGCGGGCGGGCTGATCTCCAAGATCGGGCCGCGCATCCCGCTCGTCGTCGCGATGCTGATCGCCGGTGTCGCGATGTTCGGGCTCTCCACGCTGGACGCGGACGCGGGCGCCGCCGTCACCTCGCTGTGGTTCGCGCTGCTGGGGCTCGGTCTGGCGCCGGTGATGGTGGGCGCCACCGACGTCATCGTCGGCAACGCGCCGCTGGAGCACTCCGGCGTCGCGGGCGGTCTCCAGCAGGCGGCGATGCAGGTGGGCGGAAGCCTCGGCACGGCCGTGCTGGGCGTCGTCATGGCGACCCGCGTGGACTCCGCGCTGCCGGAGAAGTGGGCGGACGCCAAGCTTCCGCCGCTGCCGCCCGGGCAGGAGGACAAGCTCAAGAGCGCGGCCGAGGTCGGCGTCGCACCGCCGGCGCCCGCGGGCACCCCGGCGCAGCTCGCCGAGGCCATGCGGAACGTCGTGCACGAGTCGTTCATCTCGGGCATGGGGCTCGCGTTCACCTGCGCCGGGGTCGTGGCGGTCTTCGCCGCCGGGGTCGCGTTCTTCACCAAGCGCGGCAAGAACGACGCGGGGCCCGCCGTCCACGTGTGACGGTGCGGTGTCCCTGAGCCGGAACGGGTCCGGCACGTCAGGGGTTACGGAGTCCGGGGGTGGACGGCGGCGACCGTCCACCCCCGAGTCATGTCCGGAGCGGGTACGGCGGGTACGGCGGGTTCGCGACAAGGAGCGCTGAGGCGCCGGGAGTTGGGCGACAGCGCGAGGGCTTGGATCACCGGGATCTGTGGACAACGGGGGCCTGTGGACAACTCCGCCACCTGTACCGGTGAAACGGGCCGATCTCCCTTGGCGGCTCCGTGAGCGCCGTCCATGCTGGTCACGACGCCGGGCGAACCGAGCCCGGCCGGATACGGGGGAAGTGATCAGCATGCAGATGCGTGGGCGAGTTGTGTCCGGAGGCGGCGCGGGACGGGGCCCGGCGAGCGGTTCCCGGCCGTGGCGGCGCAGGCGTTCCGGGGCGCGCGGAGTGGCGACCGGGCTGGCTTTGGGCGCGGCGCTCGCGGGCGGTCTCACGGCTCCCGCGACGGCGGCGTCCGCCGCCTCCGGTGCTCCGAAGTCCGGGACGGCACTGGGCACTTGCGCGAAGGGTGCGCTCTGTCTCTGGCCGGGGCAGCACTTCTGGGGAGAGCGGCGTACGTACGAGGTGGGCGCCGTCCGCATGGAGGACTGCCGGCGGCTGCCACGGCGTGTGAGCGCGAAGTCGTTCGCCAACCGCACGGGCCACCCCGTCACGGTGTACGAGAGCGCCGAGTGTGCCGAGACGCGGGAGTTCCACACCCATCCCTCCGGCTCGTGGACACCCGAAGGCGCCTACGCGGTACGGGCGTTCAAGGTCTGGGAGCACTGATGCGGTGCCGTCCCGGCGGGGCGGCGCGGGTGGCGGGCGGTGTGCTGTGCGCCCTGGGCGTGCTCGCGCTGCGCCGCCGCCGTCGCGGGAGCCGCGCGCAAGGAAACGGCGCGCATGGAAACAGCGCGGCACGACAGTGTCGTCGTACCGCGCCGTCGCCTTCCGTGCGTCGTGCGCTAGGCGTCGCCGCCCGCGGTGCCCGGGTCCGCTGCCGCCACCTCCAGCAACTGGTAGCGGTCGAGGGCCTGTTTGAGCGCCGAGCGGTCGATCTTCCCCTCCCGCGCCAGCTCCGTGAGCACACAGAGGACGATCGACTGCGCGTCGATGTGGAAGAAGCGCCGGGCCGCGCCGCGCGTATCGGCGAAGCCGAAGCCGTCGGCACCCAGCGACTGGTAGGTGCCGGGCACCCACCGGGCGATCTGGTCGGGCACGGCCCGCATCCAGTCGGAGACGGCCACCTTCGGCCCGTCCGCGCTCTGCAGCTTCTTCGTCACGTACGGGACGCGCTGCTCCTCCTCGGGGTGGAGCAGGTTGTGCCTCTCGGCCTCGATGGCCTCGCGGCGCAGCTCGTTCCACGAAGTCGCCGACCAGACGTCCGCCTTGACGTTCCACTCGTCGGCGAGGATCTCCTGCGCCTCCAGGGCCCACGGCAGAGCGACGCCGGAGGCGAGGATCTGCGCCGGGATGGTCCCCTTCTCGCCCGGGCGGTAGTGGTAGAGGCCGCGGACGATGCCCTCCGCGTCCACGTTCTCCGGCTCCGCGGGCTGGCGGATGGGCTCGTTGTAGACCGTCAGGTAGTAGAAGAGGTCCTCGCCCTGCGGGTGTTCCTCGCTGGAGCCGTACATCCGCTCGAGGCCGTTCTGCACGATGTGCGCGATCTCGTAGCCGAAGGCCGGGTCGTAGCAGACGGCCGCCGGGTTGGTCGACGCCAGCAACTGGGAGTGCCCGTCGGCGTGTTGGAGCCCCTCACCGGTGAGCGTCGTACGGCCGGCGGTCGCGCCCAGGATGAAGCCGCGCGACATCTGGTCGGCCATCTGCCAGAACTGGTCGCCGGTGCGCTGGAATCCGAACATCGAGTAGAAGACGTAGATCGGGATCAGCGGTTCGCCGTGCGTCGCGTAGGCGGAGCCGGCCGCGGTCGCCGCCGCCGTACAGCCGGCCTCGGTGATGCCGTCGTGCAGCATCTGACCGGTGGGCGACTCCTTGTAGGCGAGCAGCAGTTCACGGTCGACGGACTCGTAGCTCTGGCCCAGCGGGTTGTAGATCTTGGCCGACGGAAAGAAGGAGTCCATTCCGAAGGTGCGGTATTCGTCCGGCGCGATCGGCACGAAGCGCTTGCCGATCTCCTTGTCCCGCATGAGGTCCTTCAGCAGCCGCACGAAGGCCATGGTGGTGGCGATCTGCTGCTGGCCGGAGCCCTTCTTGACTGCCGCGTACGCCTTGTCGCCGGGCAGCTTCAGCGGCTTCGAGCGGTTCAGGCGCGTGGGCACGTAACCGCCCAGCTCCTTGCGCCGGTCGTGCATGTACTGGATCTCTTCCGAGTCCCGCCCCGGGTGGTAGTAGGGCGGTGCGCCGGACTCCAGCTCCTTGTCCGGGATCGGCAGCCGCAGCCGGTCGCGGAAGCCCTTGAGGTCGTCGATCGTCAGCTTCTTCATCTGGTGCGTGGCGTTGCGGCCTTCGAAGTTCGGCCCCAGCGTCCAGCCCTTGATGGTCTGCGCGAGGATCACCGTCGGCTGGCCCTGGTGCTCCTTGGCCGCCTTGTAGGCCGCGTAGACCTTGCGGTGGTCGTGGCCGCCGCGGCCCAGGTGCAGAAGCTGGTCGTCGGTCATGTTCTCGGCCATGGCCCGCAGTCGCTGGTCGCCGCCGAAGAAGTGGTCGCGGATATAGGCGCCGCTCTCGGTGGCGTACGTCTGGAACTGGCCGTCGGGCGTGGTGTTGAGCTTGTTGACCAGCACGCCGTCGCGGTCCTGGGCGAGCAGCGGGTCCCAGGAGCGGTCCCAGACCAGCTTGATCACGTTCCAGCCGGCACCGCGGAAGTACGACTCCAGCTCCTGGATGACCTTCCCGTTGCCGCGCACCGGGCCGTCGAGCCGCTGCAGGTTGCAGTTGATGACGAACGTGAGGTTGTCGAGCCCCTCGCGGGCCGGCAGCGAGAGCTGGCCCAGCGACTCGGGCTCGTCCATCTCACCGTCGCCGAGGAAGGCCCACACATGCGACTTGGAGGTGTCGGCGATGCCGCGCGCCTCCATGTAGCGGTTCATCCTCGCCTGGTGGATCGCGCCGATCGGGCCGAGCCCCATCGAGACCGTGGGGAACTCCCAGAAGTCCGGCATCGACCGGGGGTGCGGATAACTGGAGAGCCCGTCGGGCGCCTTGCTCTTCTCCTGCCGGAAGCCGTCGAGCTGCGCTTCGGAGAGCCGGTCCAGCAGGAAGGCACGCGCATAGATACCGGGGGAGGCGTGGCCCTGGAAGAAGACCTGGTCGCCGCCGTCTCCCTCGTCCTTGCCGCGGAAGAAGTGGTTGAAGCCCACGTCGTACAGGGAGGCCGACGAGGCGAAGGTGGCGATGTGCCCGCCCACGCCGATCCCCGGGCGCTGTGCACGGGAGACCATCACCGCGGCGTTCCAGCGGGTGGCGTTGAGGACCTTGCGCTCGATCTCCTCGTTACCGGGGAAGAAGGGCTCGTCCCGGGTGGCGATCGTGTTGACGTAGTCGGTGCTGCGCATCTCCGGCACGGCGACCCGCTTTTCGCGCGCTCGCTCGATGAGCCTGAGCATGAGATAGCGGGCACGTCCCCGGCCGCGCTCGTCGACGGCGGCGTCGAGCGAGTCGAGCCATTCCTGGGTCTCCTCGGGATCAAAGTCCGGGACCTGGCTGGGAAGGCCGCCAATGATGATCGGGTTGCGATCGGATCCGGAAGCCACGCTGTTCCTTCGCTGTTCGTGGTCGGTCTGCATGGTGTCGCGCCGCCTCCATCGTGTACCGCCGCCGCGTCCACGTCACCTCTACTGCGAGGTAACCCGGTTCCGTCTCACAACGCCTTTGGGAGGGCTGCGACAAGAAGGGCCGGCAGGGAAGGCCGAATCGCCACCCTACGCCCGCGCTCACGCCGCTGTGCCGTCGCTGGGGTCCCCGGTGCAGAAGGTGCGGAACCGGTGCATCTCTACCTGGAAGCTGTGGCGTGAATCACTGCTCATCAGGCATTGTGGGAGGACACGTCAACGTTTGGGCGGGATGGATGGTGGGGTACTTGCGCGATCCGTCCTGCCCGTGTGGACTACCGCCATTGCCGCGCGTGCGCGTGGGGCAGGCAGATTCCAGCAAGAGACAGGAGGCAATCCGTGAGCGCGACCGCGGACCACGCGGAGGAGCGGACCAACCCCGCCGCAAGGCTGGGTTTCCAGCCCGGGCAGGTGGTCCAGGAGCTCGGTTACGACGACGACGCCGAGCAGGCACTCCGTGAGGGAGTCGAGGCCATCACGGGTACGGAACTCGTCGATGAGGATCATGACGACGTGGCCGATGCCGTGATGCTCTGGTTCCGCGAGGATGACGGCGACCTGACGGACGCGCTGGTGGACGCCACCACGATGATCGACGCGGGTTCTCCGGTCTGGCTGCTGACACCCAAGACGGGCCGTGAGGGCTACGTCGAACCCAGTGAGATCGGTGAGGCGGCGCAGACCGCCGGGCTTGCGCAGACCAGCACGGTCAACGCGGGCAAGGACTGGAGCGGCAGCCGTCTCGTCACCCCCAAGACCGCTCGCACGGGCAAGCGGTGAAACGAAGCCTCCCCCGGGCGGCAGTCCCAGGCGGGAGCCTCGACGGCAGTGATCAAGAGCCGTGATCAAGACTCGATCCGGGCCCTCGGCAGCCACGCTGCCGGGGGCCCGGAGTCGCTTCGGGGGCGGCAGTGAAAGACTGCGCCGGATAACGGGGACGGCGTCCGCCGCGTCCCGGCCCCGTCCGGATCCGGGCGGCGCGGAGGCGGCGGGGGCGCACCCGCCGTTCCGCGGACGGCTTGCGAGGTCCGTCCTCGCATCGTCGCCCAGCAGCGAGCCGTCTCCGCGGGACAGCACCACGACAGCACGAGACGAAAGCAGAAGGGGCTCCTTCATCCCATGGCACTCGAGGTCGGCACCAAGGCACCGGACTTCTCACTGAAGAGCCAGCACGGCGAAGCCGTGTCGCTCTCCGACTTCCGCGGCAAGAAGAACGTCGTGCTGCTCTTCTATCCGTTCGCGTTCACGGGCGTCTGCACCGGCGAACTGTGCGCGCTGCGCGACGAACTGCCCTCGTTCGTCAACGACGACGTGCAACTGCTCGCCGTCTCCAACGACTCGCCCTTCGCGCTGCGCGTCTTCGCCGACCAGGAGGGGCTGGAGTACCCGCTGCTCTCGGACTTCTGGCCGCACGGCGAAACCTCCCGCGCCTACGGCGTCTTCGACGAGGAGAAGGGCTGCGCGGTGCGCGGCACCTTCGTCATCGACACCGAGGGCGTGGTGCGCTGGAACGTCGTCAACGCGATCCCGGAGGCCCGCGACCTCAACGACTACGTCAAGGCGCTCCAGGCCCTCTGAGGGCCCGGGCCCTCAGAATGAAGCGCTGTGAGCGGGGGGAACCGCTCACTAGGATCGATTCGTTGATCTGACACCGACCGGAAATACGCACGGGGCACGCGCACGGTGCTCCTTCGACAGACACCTGGAGGACTCGTGGGAGTCAGCCTCAACAAGGGCGGCAACGTCTCGCTGACCAAAGAGGCCCCGAACCTGACGGCTGTGATCGTCGGTCTGGGCTGGGACGCCCGTACGACCACCGGCTCCGACTTCGACCTCGACGCCAGCGCACTGCTGACGAACGCCGAGGGCAAGGTCAGCAAGGACCAGAACTTCGTCTTCTTCAACAACCTCAAGAGCCCGGACGGCTCGGTCGAGCACACCGGTGACAACCTCACCGGTGAGGGCGAGGGCGACGACGAGGTCATCAAGGTCAACCTGGCCGGGGTTCCGGCCGACGTGGAGAAGATCGTCTTCCCCGTCTCCATCTACGAGGCCGAGAGCCGGCAGCAGAGCTTCGGCCAGGTCCGCAACGCCTTCATCCGCGTCGTCAACCAGGCAGACAACGCCGAGTTGGCGCGCTACGACCTCAGCGAGGACGCGTCCACCGAGACGGCCATGGTCTTCGGTGAGCTCTACCGCCACGGCGCGGAGTGGAAGTTCCGTGCCATCGGCCAGGGTTACGCGTCGGGCCTGCGCGGCATCGCGCAGGACTTCGGAGTCAACGTCTGACGGGTCCCGGCAGCCACCGGCGCCGCAGACTTCCGGGTACTGGAGGTGTGCGGCGCCGGGTGATGTCGGGAGACTGGGGTGCCGCAACACCGGGGAGAGGATCAGAACATGGGCGTCACGCTCGCCAAGGGGGGAAATGTCTCCCTCTCGAAGGCCGCACCGAACCTGACCCAGGTCCGCATCGGACTTGGCTGGATGGCCCGTTCCACCACCGGAGCCGCATTCGATCTGGACGCCAGCGCACTGCTGTGCGGGAACGGCCGGGTCCTGGGCGACGAGTACTTCGTCTTCTACAACAACCTCAAGAGCCCGGACGGCTCGGTCGAGCACACCGGCGACGAACTGATCGGCGGCAGAGGCGGCGCCGACGGGGAGGACGACGAGACGGTCCTGGTGGACTTGAGCCTCGTCCCCGCCGACGTCGACAAGATCGTCTTCCCCGTCTCCATCTACGACGCCGAATCCCGTCGGCAGACCTTCGGCCAGGTCACCGACGCCTACATCCGGGTGCTCAACCAGGAGGACGGCCAGGAACTGGCGCGCTACGACCTCACCGAGGACGCGTCCGCCGAGACCGCGATGATCTTCGGCGAACTCTACCGGCGCGAGGGCGAATGGAAGTTCCGGGCCGTTGGGCAGGGGTACGCCTCGGGCCTGCGAGGCATCGCTCTAGACTTCGGGGTCAATGTTTCGTAAGCCAAGGTCATTTGTTCGTAAAGCGGATTGGGTAGCCCAGTGCTCTTGAAAACCTTCGGCTGGTCCTTCGGCGTCACGGCCGCGGGATTCGCCCTCGCCGCGTTGCTCTGGGGGTGGGAGGGCCTCGCCGTCGTGGCGATCCTCTCCGTCCTCGAGATCTCGCTGTCCTTCGACAACGCGGTCGTCAACGCCGGTGTGCTGAAGAAGCTCAACGCCTTCTGGCAGCGCATCTTCCTGACCATCGGCATCCTCATCGCCGTCTTCGGCATGAGGCTGGTCTTCCCGGTCGTCATCGTGGCCATCAGCGCCAAGATCGGGCCCGTCGAGGCCGTCAACCTGGCACTGGCGAATCCCGACAAGTACCAGCAGCTCGTCACCGACGCGCACCCGGCGATCGCCGCGTTCGGCGGGATGTTCCTGCTGATGATCTTCCTCGACTTCATCTTCGAGGAGCGCGAGTACAAGTGGCTCGCCTGGCTGGAGCGGCCCCTGTCCAAGCTGGGCAAGGTCGACATGCTCTCCGTGTGCATCGCCCTGATCGTGCTGCTGGTCTCGGCGATGACGTTCGCCACCGCGGCGCACCAGCACGGCGGCGCCCACGCCGACAAGTCCGCGACGGTGCTGCTGTCCGGCATCGCCGGCCTCATCACGTACCTGATAGTCGGCGGTCTCTCCGGCCACTTCGAGAACAAGCTCGAAGAGGAGGAGGAACGCGAGCAGGAAGCCGAGGAGCAGGCCGCGAAGGAGGGCAAGGACCCCTCGATGGTGGGGCTCGCCGGCAAGGCCGCCTTCTTCATGTTCCTCTACCTCGAAGTCCTCGACGCCTCCTTCTCGTTCGACGGCGTCATCGGTGCGTTCGCCATCACGAACCACATCTTCTGGATGGCCCTCGGCCTCGGCATCGGCGCGATGTACGTCCGGTCCCTCACGGTCTATCTGGTCCGGCAGGGCACCCTCGACGACTACGTCTACCTGGAGCACGGCGCGCACTACGCGATCGGCGCTCTGGCGGCCATCCTGCTCATCACCATCAAGTACGAGATCAACGAGGTCGTCACCGGCCTCATCGGCGTCGCGCTGATCGCCGCGTCCTTCTGGTCCTCGGTACGGCGCAACCAGCGCATCGAGGCGTCCGAGAGCAGCGCAGGCGACGGCGCGGACGAAAAGTCCGCCGTGGAGTAGCCGGCTGCGCGGCATGAGACCCGTGTGACCCGGAAGGCGCGCTCGTCCCGTGTCTTCCGGGTGTCACGGCGGCCGGTTTGCGGAACGCTTTGAGGGGCGGTTCCGGGTCCCCGACTCGGCGCCGTCCCTCGGCAGTTGAGGTTCTAGTGGGGGTGCGGGATGGTCTCCCTGTGGGAGAACTGGCGCAGCAGCGCCGGGATGCGGCGGGGCCCGAGGTTCGACACGGTGGGCGGCCCGTCGACGTACGCGGTCGAGTTGACGAAGCGTCACGCAACGCTGTCGCTGACCGAGCAGGGCGCCGACAACGGCAGCATGCGGGTCAACCTCTCCTGGCGCATGCGCTCTTCGGACTTCGACGACGGGCCGGGCCGGCGCAACTCGCTCCGGCATCCGCTCCGCGCGCTGAAGCCGCAGGTCGTGCAGTCGCACACACAGGGCGTCGTCGACGTCGACCTGGACCTGGCCTGCATGTACGAACTGGTCGACGGGAGCAGGGGAGTCGTACAGCCGCTGGGCAACTTCCTCGGCGACTGGAACTCCCCGCCGTACGTGAAGCTCACCGGCGACGACCGCTTCGGCTCACCGTCCGGCGAGACGATCTATGTGAACCTCGACCACAAGGACGAGATCAAGCGGCTGCTGTTCTTCGTCTACATCTACGACGGCACCCCCGCCTTCGACCGTACGCACGCGATCCTCACGCTCTTCCCGAGCAACGGCCCCCGCGTCGAGGTCAACCTCGACCAGCGGGCGCCGCAGGCGCGTTCGTGCGCCGTGCTGCTGATAGAGCACGAGAAGGACCAGCTCATGGTCCGGCGGCAGGTGCGCTATGTGTACGGCTTCCAGTCGGAGTTGGACCGGCTGTACGGCTGGGGCTTGCAGTGGGGACGCGGTTACAAGGAGGGGAAGGTCTGAGCCGTCCCGGCACCCCGGGCCCTGGCTTGCCCCCTGTTTCCGTTTCTCGCGGCCCCGTTGCCCGCGCTCGGTCTCTCGGCCGTCGAGTCGTCCGCATCCCTCGCGTCCGTCCCGTCTGCGCCGTCCTGCCGTCCGTCGAACCGGCCGGACGGCGCAGAGGTGTGCCCGTGCGCCCTGTGCGCCCGCTTCTTCAGCCGTGCACGAACTGCGGCCCCTGGGGCGGCAGTGTGAACTCCGGATCCGGCTGCGGGTAGCCGTAGGCGGGCTGCGGATAGCCGTACGCCGGCTGTGTGGGCGGCGGTTGCTGGGGCGGCTGCGGCGCCTGCGGGTAGCCGGGGCCCTGGTGCCCGGGCGGAGCCGGACCGGGCCCGGCCGCCGCCATCGGCGACG
>NZ_LJGW01000278.1 GCF_001751255.1 Streptomyces nanshensis
CGCCAGCCTAGACGGGCGGCGGCCGGGCCCGGGCGCAGGCGGCGTACGGGACGGCCAACCGGCGGGCGGGCGCGGCTACTTGAGCGGATCGGCGCCGAAGGCCGCCCAGTCCGGCTCGGGCATCGTGCCCGTCTCGAAGACGAGGTCGAAGGCGCCCTTGCCGTCGATCGACTCCCGGATCACATCGGCGTGGCCCGCGTGCCGTGCCGTCTCCTCGATCAGGTGCAGCAGCGCCCAGCGCCAGGAGCGGGTGCCGCCCTCGTCCCACGGGACCTTCGGGGAGTCGAACGTCTCGTCCACCGAATCCAGCGCGCGCACGGCGTCGTCGATCTCCCGCGCGGCCTGCTCGTAGAAGGCGAGCAGCGACTCGACGCTCTCGTCCTCGCGCGGGGTGAAGCTCTGCTGCCACTCGGCCGCCTGCGCCGCGATGTCCGGCTGCGCGCCGTCGTCGGCCTTCAGGCGCCGCAGCCAGCCCCGTTCCCCGTACGCCACGTGCTTGAGCACCCCGGCGAGGGAGAGGGCGCTGGCCGAGGGGGTGCTGCGGGCCTGTTCCTCGGTGAGCCCGTGCAGCGCACGCCGGATGCCGCCGCGCTGGGCGTCCAGATACGCAAGGAGCGCGCCGCGCTCGTCGCCGGGTGCCTCCGGCTTCACCACTACGGGCATGACCGTCACCTTCCGCCAGGAGACGCGCTCTGTCCGGCGCCTCTCGATGAGGCCGACGCTAGGAGCCCTTGCGGTCAGGCAGCGTCCGCAACGGGCGCGCGGCGCCGGTGGATTCGGCACGCGAGGACCGGCCGGAAGACCGGCTTCCCCGACGTCAGAAGACGTCAGAAGGGGAAACCGCTGCGGTCGTGCTGGATGGAGATCCACTTGGTGGTGGTGAAGGCGTCCACGGTCTGCTCGCCGTTGAGGCGTCCCAGGCCGGAGTTCTTCTCGCCGCCGAACGGGACGATCGGCTCGTCCGCCACCGTCGTGTCGTTGATGTGCACCATGCCCGTCTCGATGAGGTGGGCCACGCGCAGACCGCGGTCGATGTTGCCGGTGTGCACGGCGCCGCCGAGCCCGTACGGGGTGTCGTTGGCCACCCGTACCGCCTCGTCCTCGCCGTCCACCGGGATGACCAGGGCGACGGGACCCAGGATCTCCTCGCGCAACGCGGCCGAGCCGTCCGGCAGGTCGGTGAGGATGCTGGGCGAGATCAGATTGCCCTGCTTGGTGCCGCGTACGAGCGCGGTGGCGCCCTCGGCGACGGTGCGCTCCACAAGGGAGTTGACCTTCTCGGCCTGTACGGCGTTGATGAGCGGGCCGATCTGGGTGTCCGGGTCCCTGGGGTCGCCGACCTTCAGCGTCTCGACCTTGGCGACGAACTTGTCGTTGAACGCCTTGCAGATCTCCCGGTCGACGATGATGCGGTTCGCCGACATGCACACCTGGCCCTGGTGCACGAAACGGCTGAAGACGGCGGCGTCGACCGCGTAGTCGAGGTCGGCGTCGTCGAGGACGATGAAGGCGCTGTTGCCGCCCATCTCCAGCACCGCGCGCTTGAAGTGCGAGGCGGCGACGGTCGCGACCTGGCGGCCGACCGGCTCGGAACCGGTGAACGCGATGACCTTCGGCACCGGGTGGGAGATGAAGGTGTCGCCGATCTCGGCGGTGTCGCTGATCACGACGTTCAGCAGGCCGGGCGGCAGCCCGGCGTCCTCCAGCACCTTCGCGACGAGCGAGCCGCCGCACACCGGGGAGTTCTGGTGCGGCTTGAGGACGACGGCGTTGCCCAGGGCGAGCGCCGGGGCGATCGTCTTCAGCGACAGCAGGAAGGGGAAGTGGTACGGCGTGACGACGCCGACGACGCCCACGGGGACCCGGAGCACCCGGTTCTCCTTGCCGTCGACCGGCGACGGCACGATCCGTCCCTCGGCGCGCAGCGCCAAGTGCACGGTCTCCCGCAGGAATTCCTTGGTCTGGTGGATTTCGATCTCGGCCTTCAGCCGAGTGCCCCCGGTCTCGGCGACGAGCGCCTCGCCGATCTCCTGCTCGTTGTCCTCGATGATGCGGATGGCGCGCTCGAAGACCTGACGGCGGGTGTACGGATTCGTCTTCGCCCAGTCCCGCTGATGCCGTTCGGCGGCACGGTAGGCCCGGTCGACCTCTTCGGCGGTGGCGACCGTGATGGCGGCGAGCTTCGCGTCGTTGTACGGGTCGAAGTCGATGACGTCCCAGGAACCGCTGCCCTGGCACCACTGGCCGTCTATGTACTGAAGCGCCAGGTCCGTGAAATAGGACATGTCATTCCTTCGTGGGGCAGGAACAAGCTGAGCGAGTGCCGCCTGGGGCCGCAGCACACAGCACAACTCCGTACTGATGACTGGTCATCGTACTTGCAATTCAGCCGCGTTGGCGGATTGCCTGCAGATGATCGCGCGTACGCGACGGTGAGAGGCTGTCCTTGACCAATCGGCTCAACACTTGGTCATAGTGGGCCACTTCATCTTTCTTGTCCAGGTAAAGAGCACTGGTCAACTGCTCCAGATACACCACGTCGTTGAGGTCGGACTCGGGGAAGCGCAGCAGCGTGAACGCACCGCTCTCCGCGGGATGTCCGCCGAGTTCGAACGGAACGACCTGGACCGTGACGTTGGGGGATTCCGACACCTCGGCGAGATGGCGGAGCTGACCGTCCATGATCGCGTGGGATCCGAACGGGCGGCGCAGCGCGGCCTCGTCGAGTATGCAGAGGAAGTTCGGGGCGTTCTCACCGAGGAGCAGCTTCTGCCGCTCGACGCGGAGGGCGACGCGGCGCTCGACCTCCTCCTCCGGGATGTGGCTCTGGTGCCCGGCGGTGACCACCGCGTGCGCGTAGTCCTCCGTCTGCAACAGGCCGTGCACGAACTGCACTTCGTAGGTGTTGATGTGGGAGGCGGAGCCCTCCAGGCCGACGTAGGTCTGGAACCAGCCCGGCAGCACGTCGCTGTAGCTGTGCCACCACCCGGCTATGCTCGACTCTCTGGCGAGGCCCAGCAGCGGCTCGCGCTCGGATTCGTCGACCACTCCGTAGAGCGTCAGCAGATCGGCCACGTCACGGGCCTTGAAGCTCACACGGCCCAACTCCATTCTGCTGATCTTGGATTCGGACGCGCGGATCGAATAACCGGCGGCCTCACGCGTGACCCCGCAGGCCTCACGGAGCCGGCGGAGCTGAGACCCGAGCAGAATGCGCCGCACCATCGACCCGCTTGAGCCACTCGCCCCGATTGCGCCGCCGCTCACACCCATTGCCGGTTGTGTCTCCATTTCGAGGAACCCTTCACCCTGCTCTCAGGGAAGTGTGCCATCAATGCGCTCCGTTGCGTGCCCGGGTGATTACACACGATCGAAAGTCTCTCGTGCACGTGCATCTGCCCTTGCATCTGCTGTGGGCATTGGGAACCATGGGGGTCGCACAAGTGCGCTGCGTGCCAGTCCAGTTGTGACACACGGGGAACGGCGAACGAGGAACAGCGAGACCCATCGAGACAGCAAGCCGACCGGATCCACACAGGATCATCACTGCCGCGAACGCCAGGAGTGGCTCGTCATGGGGACCGAAGCATCGACCGTGCTGGAGCCCTTGGGGCGTGATGTCCCTCACCTTGACCATTCGACCGTCTCCGGCTCCGCCACCTGCGCGCTTCCGCCGCGCTTCGACGCGGTGAGAAGCGCACGGGACTTCACCCGCGAGACCCTCGGGCGGTGGCGCCTGGAGGGCGAGTTCGACACCGTCGCGCTCGTCGTCTCGGAGCTGGTGACCAATGCGCTGCGGCACGGCCTGCCGGCCTCGCCCGCCGCGGGCGCGGAACCGGCGTCCTCGCCGGTACGGCTCGACCTGATGCGGTGGGCGGCGCGGCTGGTGTGCGCCGTACGCGACCCGAGCGGTGCGCCGCCCGCGCCCGAAGCCGCCGACGGCTGCGCCGAGTTCGTGGACTTCACCGCCGAGTCGGGCCGCGGGCTGTGCCTGGTGGAGTCCTTCAGCGACGGCTGGGGCTGGCATCCGCTGACGGGCATGATGCGCGGCAAGGTGGTCTGGGCGCTCTTCCGGCTCACGCCCGTACGGCCCCTGTAGCGGGCGCTGTAGCGGTCCGGCCGCCCTGCGGCGGGACCGAGGCGGCGCCGACAGGCGCCGCGGGCCGAGGAGTTGGGCTCGTGCGGTACGCCGCACGGTGCGGGCCGAGGGCCCGGGGCGGTACGCACTGCGGAGGGGGAACCCGCGGCGCGTACCGCTCAACCTCCGCCGCGCGTCAGGCGTCTTCACGAGCGGCCCTCTTCACGGGCGGCCCGCGCCACCGCGCCGGGGTCGTTCCGGTACGAGGGGGCCGGAGGGTCAGTCCTGCACGAGGTGGTCGAACTCGCCGTCCTTGACGCCGAGGATCATGGCTTCCATCTCGGCGGGTGTGTAGACCAGCGCCGGACCGTCCGGGAAGCGTGAGTTCCGTACGGCGATGTCGCCGCCGGGGAGCCGTGCGAACTCCACGCAGGTGCCCTGCGAGTTGCTGTGCCGGCTCTTCTGCCACTCGGCCCCGTGCAGGTCCCTTGCGGCCATGCCGTTGTACGGGTGAGGCACTTGGATCTCCCGGGCTGGTGCGGTGGGGGGTGTCGCACAGTGCGCGGTACGGACACCGTCGTCCGGTCAACTGCCTTGGATCATAACCTCGTTCATGTGCCTATGCATGTGCCGATGCACGTGCACGACGCCCTGTCGCCGCACCATCACAGCCGGTCAAAGCCCCTTGCGGACCGCTGATCGCCCATCACCCGCAGTCCGCACCGCGCCGTACACGGTCCCAACTCGCCCCGTGCGCACGGCAGTCGGGTTCCCCGTCCGGCATCGCGGTGCTCCGCCCGTCCCCGCCCGGCATCGACTGCCCTTCCTTGACTTCAACGGAACTTCAACTTCTACGGTCCTGCGGTATGTCAGCAGCACGTCCCGGAACCGGCCCGCAGGAGAGACCATGAGCATGGAGACGACAGCGTGGCACGCCCTCTACGCCGCCCGTTTCGCCCAAGAGGACAAGCGCCCCTTCTCGCGTGCCGCCCTCAGCCGCATCCTCCGCTTCGCCCGCGGCCACCGCCGGGCCCTCGTCGCGTTCCTCGTCTTCAGCAGCGCCCTGGCCCTGCTCACCGTCGCAACTCCCCTGCTGGCGGGGCGAGTCGTCAACGCCATCACGGGCGGCGCCTCCGTGCGCACGGTCGTCGTGCTCTCGTCGGTGATCGCCGTCATCGCCGTGGCCGAGGCCGCCGCCGGGCTGCTGACGCGGTGGCTGTCGGCCCGTATCGGCGAGGGCCTCATCCTCGATCTGCGGCGGGCGGTCTACGACCATGTGCAGCGCCTGCCCGTCGCCTTCTTCACGCGCACCCGCACCGGCGCGCTCGTCAGCAGGCTCAACAACGACGTGATCGGCGCGCAGCGCGCCTTCAGCAACACCCTCTCCCAGGTCGTCAGCAACCTCGTCACGCTGCTCGCGACGCTCGCGGTGATGCTCCGGCTGTCCTGGCAGATCACGCTCCTCACGCTCGTACTGCTGCCGCTCTTCGTGCTGCCGGCCCGCAGGATGGGCGCGCGCTTCGCACGTCTGGAGCGCGAACGGGCCGACCACAACGCCGCGATGGGCAGCCAGATGACCGAGCGTTTCTCGGCGCCCGGCGCCACGCTCGTGAAGCTCTTCGGACGTCCCGAGGAGGAGTCGGCCGAGTTCACCCGGCGGGCGGACCGGGTGCGGGACATCGGCGTACGCAGCGCGATGGTCCAGCACTTCTTCATCACCTCGCTCACGCTCGTCTCCGCCCTCGCCCTCGCCCTCGTCTACGGGCTCGGCGGCTACTACGCGCTGCGCGGCTCGCTCGACGCCGGCACGGTGGTCTCCCTCGCTCTGCTGCTCACCAGGCTGTACGCGCCGCTCACCGTGCTCGCCGGGGCCCGTATCGAGGTGATGAGCGCGCTCGTCAGCTTCCAACGGGTCTTCGAGATCCTCGACTTGAAGCCGCTGATCGTCGAGAAGCCGGACGCGGTGGCGGTGCCGGAGGGGCCGGTCTCCGTCGAGTTCGACGACGTGCGCTTCGCCTACCCGTCCGCCGAGAAGGTCTCGCTGGCGTCGCTGGAGGACGTCGCCGCGCTCGACACCCGCGGCGGCGAGGAGGTGCTGCACGGCGTCTCCTTCCGCGCGGAGCCCGGCGCGATGGTGGCGCTGGTCGGCTCCTCGGGCGCGGGCAAGTCGACGATCGCGTCCCTCGCACCGCGGCTGTACGACGCCGACGGCGGCACGGTCCGCCTCGGCGGCACCGACGTACGGGATCTGACGGCGGCCTCGCTGCGGCACACGCTCGGCATGGTCACCCAGGACGGCCACCTCTTCCACGACACCATCCGCGCCAACCTGTCGCTGCCGCGCCCCGGCGTCACCGACGGCGAACTGTGGGACGCCCTGCGCCGCGCACGGCTCGACGGTCTGGTCGCCTCGCTGCCCGAGGGCCTCGACACCGTCGTCGGCGAACGCGGCTACCGCCTCTCCGGCGGCGAGCGCCAGCGGCTGACCATCGCGCGGCTGCTGCTCGCCCGGCCCCGCGTGGTGATCCTGGACGAGGCGACGGCCCACCTCGACTCCACCTCGGAGGCCGCCGTGCAGGAGGCGCTGGCGGAGGCCCTCGCGGGACGCACGTCGGTCGTGATCGCGCACCGGCTGTCGACCGTACGGGCCGCGGATCTCATCCTCGTCGTGGAGTCCGGACGCATCGTGGAGCGCGGCAGGCACGAGGAGTTGCTGGCGCTGGGCGGACGTTACGCGCAGCTCCACCGCACGCAGTTCAGCGAGGGCGGGGCGCCGCACGGGGCGGACGCGGACGCGCAGCCGCTGCCGCTGGCGGACGCCGTACCGGAGCCGTCCGCGCCGTCGCCTTCGCGGCCGTCCGGGACCGCCCCCGCCCCGGTGCCCGGCGGCTCACTCGGGCAGATCAGCCCGGCAGGCGGTGCCGACGAGCCGAGTGCACCCTGAGCACAGGGCCGCCACGCGCGGGCGGACCCCTCCCAGGCACCGGCAAGGATGGGGATCACCGTGACCAAGCCGCTAGACCAGCTTCGCCGTTGCTCGGTCGCCGTCGACGTCGGCTCCGCCCGCACCCGCGTCCACATCAAGGACGCCGGCCTCCTCGTGGACGAGCCGTCCGTCGTCGCCGTGAACACCTTCTCCGGAGCGCTGATGGCCGTCGGCACCGCCGCCGAGCGCATGGACGGCAGGACGCCGGCGCACATCCGGGTCGTACGTCCGGTCAGCAACGGCACCGTCGTCGACATCGAGATGGCACAGCGCATGCTCCGCTCGATGGTCGGCTCCTCGGTACGGCGGGCATGGCGGCGGCGGGGCGCCATGCAGCGCGCGGCCGTGACCATCCCGCACAACGCCGATCCGCTCGCGCGCAGCGCCGCCGTCGAGACGCTCACGGGCGTGGGCGCGAAACAGGTGGAGCTGGTCGACACCCCCACCGCGGCCGGGGTCGGCTGCGGCCTCCCCGTCGAGCAGCCCGAGGCGAACATGATCCTGGTCTGCGGGGCGACGACGACCCAGATCGCGGTGCTCTCGCTGGGGGCGATCGTCTCGGCCACCACCGTGCCGATGGGCGGCGACACGATTCACCACGCGGTCGTCCAGCATCTGCGCAACCACCACGAGTTGATCCTCCCGAGCCAGGCCGTACGCCCGCTGCACCTGGCGCTCACGGGCGGCGGCGACACCTCCGGCGCCACGGAGGTCTTCGGCCGGGACGTGGCCACCGGCATGGCGCGCACCGTGATCGTCAACCCCGACGACGTACGGGCGGCCATACAGGCCCCGTTGACCGGGCTGTCCGACGCGATCCGCAGCGTCCTGCACAACTGCCCGCCCGACCTGGTCGCCGACCTCGCGGACCGCGGCATGGTGCTGGCGGGCGGCAGCGCGCTGCTGCCCGGACTCGACGAGCGGCTACGTACGGGCACGGGCATGCCGGTGCACATCGCGGACCACCCGTCCCTGAGCGCGATCAACGGCCTCGCGGCCATGGTCGAGGGGCACGCCGTGCCGCTCGAAGTCGATGTCCACTGACCCGCTCCCCCGTCCCCGGCGGTGCCGCACGGGGGCGCGGGGACGTAGCGTCGAGGTATGTGCAGAAACATCAGGACACTCCGGCCGCCCTACGCCGAGGCCGTCACCGAGGACGACGTACGGGCCGCCGCCCTCCAGTACGTACGCAAGGTCTCGGGCTTCCGGCACCCGGCGGCACACAACGCCGAAGCCTTCGACAAGGCCGTCGAACGAGTAGCAGCGGCGACCGGTGACCTGCTTTCCTCACTGGTCGTCCGGAGCTGACGACAAACAGATACTCGGACGGCATGCTGATCAGGAAGTCGGGTAGCTGCTCCCCGATCTGATCCAGAGTGAAAGGTCCAAGCGTGCCGGATAAACGGGTGGAAGAGGACGCGACAGGCGATCCGCCGGGCGGCGAGCCCGGCGGTCTGAAGGCCGCGCTCAAACCACAGACCGACAAGGTGGTGTTCGGTGTCACCGCCGCGCTGACCCTCGGTTTCGTGCTGTGGGGCGCCGTCGCGACGGACTCGCTGGGAAGCGTCTCCACCGCGATGCTCAACAGCACCATGCACAACGGCGGTTGGGCCTTCGTGCTCGCCGCCTCGGGCTTCGTGATCTTCGCACTGTGGCTGGCCTTCAGCCGCTACGGCAAGATCACCCTCGGCAAGGAGGGCGAGGAGCCCGAGTTCAGGACCGTCTCATGGGTCGCGATGATGTTCAGCGCGGGCATGGGCATCGGCTTGATGTTCTACGGCGTCAACGAGCCGCTGACGCACTTCGCCGACCCGCCGCCCGGTACGGGCGGTTCCGCGCCGGAGCGGATGCAGACGGCGATGGCCACGACGCTCTTCCACTGGACGCTCTACCCGTGGGCGATCTACGCGGTCGTCGGACTCGCCATCGCCTATAGCTGCTTCCGGCGGGGGCGCCGGCAGACGATCAGCGCGGTCTTCACCCCGCTCATCGGCGAGAAGAACGCCAACGGCGCCTTCGGGCGCGTCATCGACATCCTGGCGATCTTCGCGACGCTCTTCGGCTCCGCCGCCTCGCTGGGGCTGGGCGCCCTGCAGATCGGCAGCGGTGTCAAGGAGGTCAACTGGGCCGACAACGTGGGCACTCCGATCCTCGTGATCATCATCGCCGTGCTCACGGCCGCGTTCGTGGCGTCCGCCATCTCGGGCGTCGAGAAGGGCATCCAGTGGCTGTCCAACATCAACATGGTGCTGGCCGGCATGCTGGCGCTGTTCCTGTTCATCGTCGGCCCGACGATCCTGATGCTCAACCTGCTGCCCACATCGGTGGGTTCGTTCATCGGTGACCTGCCGCAGATGGCCGCCCGCACCGACTCCACCGCGGGCAAGGGCGTCGCCGACTGGCTCTCCGCGTGGACGGTCTTCTACTGGGCCTGGTGGATCTCCTGGACGCCGTTCGTCGGCATGTTCATCGCGCGCATCAGCCGGGGCCGTACGATCCGGCAGTTCGTCGGCGGCGTGATCCTCGTACCCAGCGTCGTAAGCCTCGTCTGGTTCGCGATCTTCGGCGGCACCGCCATCAGCCTGGAGCGCAACGGCGCGAAGCTGACCGGCGAGTCCACCGCCGAGGGCCAGTTGTTCTCGGTGCTGCGCGACTACCCGATCGCGAGCATCACGAGCCTCATCGTGATGATCCTCGTGGGCATCTTCTTCGTCTCCGGCGCGGACGCGGCGTCCATCGTGATGGGCACGCTCTCGCAGAAGGGGACGCTGGAGCCCGGACGCAACGTCGTCATCGTCTGGGGTGTGCTCACCGGTGCCGTGGCGGCGGTCATGCTGCTGATCGGCGGCGGCGGGGACACCGCGTTGGAGGGCTTGCAGAACCTCACGATTCTCGTGGCGGTGCCGTTCACGCTGGTGATGGTCGGCATGTGTGTGGCCATGACGCGGGATCTGCGCCGCGACCGGCTCATCGTCGTGGGCGAACGCGGCGACGAGGCCATCGAGACCGCGGTGCTCGCCGGTCACCGGCAGTACGGCGGCGAGTACGAGATCCTCATCGGCCCGACCAACGGCTCCTCGTCGCAGGAGGGTTCGGACGGCCAAGCGGACGACGACGGTTCGACGGACACCCTGTACAGGGATTAGCGGCCGCGACCGGAGCGGTCCCCGAGCCGGGCCGGTCTCGCGCACACACGCACCACAGCAGTCGGCGCCCCGCCACGGAACCACCGTGGCGG